>NZ_JALJRP010000100.1:0-266 GCF_024519715.1 Pseudomonas sp. Pse35
CCGAGATCGAAAACGAAGCCGGCGAAACCTACCAACTCGACTACCACCCCAACGGTCTGATCCGCCAGGAAACCGGCTTCGACGGCCAACGCACCGCGTATGCCTACGACCTCAACGGCCACCTGCTGGAAAAGACCGAATACGGCGACGATAACAGTCAGCTAATCACTCGATACGAGCGCGACCACGCCGGTCGCCTCGTCCGAAAAATCCTGCCCGGTGCCAGCGTTGTCGACTATGCCTACGACCGCCAGGGCAACCTCCTC
>NZ_JALJRP010000101.1:0-254 GCF_024519715.1 Pseudomonas sp. Pse35
CTTTTGATCTTGATCTTAGGCGCCCCGTCAAACCACGCTGGCCGGAATTCGACAGGGATTTGGGGGGTAAACCGGCAGGGATGCCGGTTTAGCCGCCCCGCGCCATGGATGGCGCGTGGCGGCGGCCCCCCAAATCACTGGCGGATTACGGGCACACCGAGCCTAAGCGAGGTGCCGAGTGGTGGGGCAAGAGCCTTTTGCTTACTTTTGGGCTCTTTTCAAAAGTGAGCCGCTGTAAAAGCGGAACCCTAAGT
>NZ_JALJRP010000102.1:0-253 GCF_024519715.1 Pseudomonas sp. Pse35
ACACCGAGCCTAGGCGAGGTGCCGAGTGGTGGGGCAAGAGCGTTTTGCTTACTTTTGCGCTTTTCAAAAGTGAGCCGCCGTCAGGGCGGAACCCTAAGTGGCCGTTACCGAAATAACGGATATGTACCCGGTCCAACTGTGTTGACTGTTAGGCCGCCTTCGCGAGCAAGCCCGCTCCCACAGGTTGATCGTGGTGTGCCAGGTAGATGGGTGTCGGCTATCAGGCCGTCATCGCAGGCAAGCCAGCTCCCAC
>NZ_JALJRP010000103.1:0-252 GCF_024519715.1 Pseudomonas sp. Pse35
ACCACGATGCGAAGCGAGCCGCTCTTGATCTTGCTCTTGATCTGCTTTTGATCTTGATCTCAGGCGCCCCGTTAAACCACGCTGGCCGGAATTCGACAGGGATTTGGGGGGTAAACCGGCAGGGATGCCGGTTTAGCCGCCCCGCGCCATGGATGGCGCGTGGCGGCGGCCCCCCAAATCACTGGCGGATTACGGGCACACCGAGCCTAAGCGAGGTGCCGAGTGGTGGGGCAAGAGCGTTTTGCTTACTTT
>NZ_JALJRP010000104.1:0-249 GCF_024519715.1 Pseudomonas sp. Pse35
CGATGCACCTGAACTTCGGTATCGACGTGATCAACCAGATCAAAATCGAAAACCCACACTTGTGGGATGCCGAGATGAAAGAAGAAGCGACCCAGATGATCCTGCAAGGGACGCAGCTGGAGATCGAATATGCGCGGGATACCATGCCTCGTGGGGTGCTGGGCATGAATGCGGCGATGATGGAGGATTACCTCAAGTTCATCGCTAACCGTCGCCTGTCGCAGATCGGCTTGAAGGAAGAGTACCCAG
>NZ_JALJRP010000105.1:0-243 GCF_024519715.1 Pseudomonas sp. Pse35
TGTTTATCTACCTGTCGGCGCTGGTGGCCTGGGTACGCATGCTGCCGCCACCCGACATGTACGAACTGCTGGGTGAAATCACCGGCGAAGTCTTGATCAATCTGTTGCTGATCTGGGCCACGCGAGGCATTGGGGTCCAGCTGCGCCTGGGCGCTCAGGTGCTTAGTGGCGTCAAGTCCGGGCGGGCACGGGCGTTGTTGGAATTGCTGGCCAAGCAGGTGGCGGGGCCTCGGCTGGAGCCCC
>NZ_JALJRP010000106.1:0-241 GCF_024519715.1 Pseudomonas sp. Pse35
AGGCACTGCGCTTGTAAGCCGGCGCTTTGGCAAAGTCTGCCCATCGAGGCTTGAAATACTCGGCCCATGCCGTGCGCAAATCCGCTTCCAGCCCGGCGATCACAGACTCATAGGACGCATACAGCGCCTGGACGTGAGCCTTGGAAACGTTGGGGTAAAAGGTGATTTCGTACTGTTGGTCGCGGGTACAGTCGCTGACTTCAAGAATGCCGCTGGGGCCAATGGTCCGATGCAGTGGCGC
>NZ_JALJRP010000107.1:0-235 GCF_024519715.1 Pseudomonas sp. Pse35
CATCAGCTGCTCCATAAGTTCCCACACGAATTGCTTGATTCATTGAAGAAGACGAAAGAAGCAGCCCGAAATTGGGTCTGTAGCTCAGTTGGTTAGAGCGCACCCCTGATAAGGGTGAGGTCGGCAGTTCGAATCTGCCCAGACCCACCAATTTTGTGTGGGAAACGCCTGTAGAAATACGGGGCCATAGCTCAGCTGGGAGAGCGCCTGCCTTGCACGCAGGAGGTCAACGGTT
>NZ_JALJRP010000108.1:0-225 GCF_024519715.1 Pseudomonas sp. Pse35
AATGCGCCGCCGACAGCATCGCCAGCGGTGTGGCGGTGATTCACCAGGAGCTGCATCTGGTGCCGGAAATGAGCGTGGCCGAGAACCTGTTCCTCGGGCATTTGCCCACGCGCTTTGGCGTGGTCAACCGGAGCCTGCTGCGCAAGCAGGCCCTGGCCTGCCTCAAGGGCCTGGCCGATGAAATCGACCCCGACGAGAAACTCGGGCGCCTGTCCCTGGGCCAGC
>NZ_JALJRP010000109.1:0-212 GCF_024519715.1 Pseudomonas sp. Pse35
CCCCTGTTACCGCCGTGAAAGGGCGGTGTCCTAGGCCACTAGACGAAGGGGACACGCTACTGAAACACATGGTGTGTGTTCCAGTGCCCAGAGGCCTTGTCCGAAGACTTGGTCCTGGTTTCACTCAATGCCGCCCGAAGGCCACACTGCTTGTAAATTGGAGCGGGAAACGAGACTCGAACTCGCGACCCCGACCTTGGCAAGGTCGTGCT
>NZ_JALJRP010000010.1:0-126390 GCF_024519715.1 Pseudomonas sp. Pse35
AAAAAGCCGGCTCCAGCTGCGCTGTCGAACGGGAGCAAGCTCCCTCGCCACAACAGCGCGTTTGGTTTATCCGGCGAAGCGGTGACAGGGCTTGCCTGGCACGTCGACCTCAATGGCCAATACCGCACCATCAAGGGGGTGATCCAAGGGACTCGCCGCGCTGGTGATGTACAGCGTGGTGAGCTCGGGCCCACCGAACACGCAACTGGTGGGACGGCTGACCGGTAGTTCGATGATGCGATCCACCTCACCTGAAGGCGTTAGCCGCAGCAGGCAACTGCCATCCCAGCGCGCGTTCCAGATGTAGCCTTCGGCGTCCATGGCCGAGCCATCCGGCCCGCCGCGTGTGTGCGGCCCGAACCAGGCCTGGGCGGCGCCGAGTTGGCCGTCAGCCTGGATCGAATGCTGATAGAGCGTACCGTCCATGCTGTCGCCGAAATGCACCTGGCTGCCCGCCTCGTTCCAAAGCAAGGTGTTGGGAATGCCCAGGCCCGCCAACAACGGCGTGACCCGCGCATCGGCATCGATGCGAAACAAGCCACCGGAGCGCCGGGTAATCGGCAGGTCTTCGCCCTGCTCGCCTATGTTGTTCTGCATGGTGCCCAACCACAGCCGGCCCTGGGCATCGCAGCGTGCTTCATTGCCGCGGTTGCCCGTTTGCGGGTCGGCTACGCACAGCAGGGTCAAGGCTTCGGTGGCCAGGTCCAGGCGATACACACCGCTGCTCAAGGTCACCAGCGCATCACCGCTTTGACAGGGGATGAACGCCGAGACGTGCTCAGGCAATTGCCACACCTGCAACTGCCCCCCCATCAGACGCAGCGCCTGGCGGGCGGCGATATCCACCCAATACAGGGCCTGGGTCGGTACATCCCAGAACGGCCCTTCGCCCAACCGGGCACGGTGCGGGGTGACTGCGCTCAACGACATGAAGCCTCCTGATCAGTTACAGCGATTCGCGCGATGGCGTGCCATTTACCAGGCGCTGAATACGCAAGGGGTTGGCGTTTTTCAACGCGTCGGGCAGCAGGCTATCAGGGTAGTTCTGGAAGCACACCGGGCGCAGGAAACGGTCGATAGCCAAAGTGCCGACCGAGGTGCCACGGGCGTCGGAAGTCGCCGGATACGGCCCGCCGTGAACCATGGAATCGCACACCTCCACGCCAGTGGGGTAACCGTTGAGCAGGATGCGCCCGACTTTCTGTTCCAGCAGGGGCGTGAGTTCGGCGAACTGGTGCAGGTCGGTCGGTTCGCCGATTAGCGTGGCGGTCAATTGCCCGTGCAGCCCCTGCAGGGCGGCGCTGAGTTGGGCCTGATCGGCCACTTCGACGAACACCGTGGTGGGGCCGAAGACTTCTTCCTGGAGCACTTCATCGCCGTCAATCAACAGACGTACATCCGCCTTGAACAGTTGCGGTTGCGCCTGGTTGCCCGACTGCGCGCTGCCCGCCAGATGCTGGATGCCCGGGTGAGACCGGAGTTTTTCCAGGCCCTTGCCGTAGCTGCCCAGGGTGCCGGCATTCAGCATGGTTTGCGCCGGTTGCTCGCCGATCAATTGCGCGACCTGCTGAGTGAACGCGGTGAACGCAGGCGAGGCGATACCGATCACCAGGCCTGGGTTGGTGCAGAACTGGCCGCAGCCTTGTACCACCGACGCGGTCAGGTCACGGGCAATGCTTTCAGCGCGGGCTTGCAGCGCCTGGGGCAGCACGATCACGGGGTTGATGCTCGACATCTCGGCAAACACCGGGATCGGTTGCGGGCGCGCCGCGGCCATGTCGCAGAGGGCGCGGCCGCCTTTGAGCGAGCCGGTAAAGCCTACCGCCTGGATCGCCGGATGCTTGACCAGCGCCTCACCGACGCCGCCGCCAAAGATCATATTGAACACGCCAGCCGGCATCTCGGTGGCCTCGGCAGCACGAATGATCGCATCGGCCACGCGCTCGGCGGTCGCCATGTGCCCACTGTGGGCCTTGAACACCACCGGGCAGCCGGCGGCCAGCGCGGCAGCGGTGTCGCCGCCAGCCGTGGAAAATGCCAGGGGGAAGTTGCTGGCGCCGAACACCGCCACCGGGCCGAGGCCGATACGGTATTGGCGCAGGTCCGGGCGCGGCAGCGGCTGGCGCTCTGGCAGGGCCTTGTCGATACGCGCGCCGTAGAAGTCACCACGGCGCAGCACGGTGGCGAACAAACGCATCTGGCCGCTGGTGCGCCCGCGTTCGCCTTTGATGCGTGCGACCGGCAAGGCGGTTTCGCGGCAGACCAGTTCGACGAAATCATCGCCCAAGGCGTCCAGCTCATCGGCCACCGCATCCAGGAACTGCGCACGCCGTGCGGCGCTCAAGGCACGATAGGCCGGGTACGCCTGGGCCGCGGCCCGGGCGGCGGCGTCCACTTCCTGGGCGGTGGCCTGGTAGAAATCCTGGGGCAAGGCTTCGCCGGTGGTAGCGTCGATGCTTTGCAGCTTGATGCTGCCGTTGGCGCTGCGCTGGCCGCCGATGTAGTTGTGGCCGAGGAACGGGGTCATGTTGATCTCCTTAAAGGGGGGTGACTTGGCCGGGTTCAAATGCCGCATCGCTGCTGCCGATACCGTTGATCAACGGCGCGCCGAATTCAGCCTGGCTGATCTCGAACACATCGCCCGGCTGGGTACGTATACCGTCGGCGAATGACAAGGTGGCGGTGCCGAAGAAGTGAATGTGCACATCGCCCGGCTTGAGGAACTGGCTGTATTTGAAGTGGTGGTATTCGAGGTTTTCCAGGCTGTGGCACATATTGGCCTCGCCACTGAGGAATTCGTTCTGCCAGATGACCTCGCCGTTGCGCAGAATGCGGCTGGTGCCCGCCAGATGCTCGGGCAGTTCGCCCACGCGCAACTCCGGGCCATAGCTGCAACTGCGCAGCTTGGAATGGGCCAGGTACAGGTAGTTCTTGCGCTCCATCACATGGTCGGAGAACTCGTTGCCCACCGCAAAGCCCAGGCGATAGGGTTTACGGTCATGCCCGATCACATAGAGGCCGCCGATTTCCGGCTCTTCGCCGGCGTCTTCGGCGAACGGCGGCACCGGGAAGGCCTGGCCCGGGCGCACGACGATGCTGCCATCGCCTTTGTAGAACCACTCCGGTTGCACACCGGCCTGGCCAGCGCCTGGTTTGCCGCCCTCCACGCCCCATTTGAAGATGCGCATGGTGTCGGTCATCGCGCTGTCGTCGCCGGCCTGCTGGTGCATCTTGTCGCGGGCCGAGGCACTGCCCAGGTGGGTGAGACCAGTGCCGCTGATCAGCATATGGGCCGGGTCCGGATGGTCCAACGGCGGCAGGATTTTGTGTTCCGCCAACAAGGCGGCGTAGTCATGGCTGACGCCCAGGCCGAGGGCTTCTACCTGTTGCTGCAACTTGCCGCCGGCATCGATGGCGGCCAGCGCGAGTTCACGCACGCTGTGGGCGCCGCGCACTTCGCGTACCTGGTTGCCTTCTACCACGCCGACGCGGCGCTCACCGTTGCTCAACTCGAACTGAACTAAACGCATGCAGGTTCTCCTGGATTTAAGTGCGTGTGGCGCCACGGGCGCTGGCGGCGAATTGGTCGACGGGCAGCACGTGCTTGCGTTCCAACAAGCGGTAGACCACGAGGGTCAGCAGCAAGCCGAACACCATCACACCGGATAAGAAATACAAGCCTGAGGCCAGATTGCCGGTGTACTCCTTGAGCGCACCGATCACGAACGGGCCGATGTAACCGCCGAGGTTGCCCACCGAGTTGATCAAGGCAATACCGGCCGCCGCACTGGCGCCGGCAAAAAAGCGCCCCGGCAGCGTCCAGAACACGGCGGTGCAGGAAAACATGGCAAACGCCGCCAGGCACAGCGCGGCCATTTGCAGCACTGGCACCGTGAGCCAGGCGCTGCAGAACAGGCCGATGGCGCCCAGTACATAGAGCACGGCGAGATGGCCGTAACGGTCGTTCAAGCGGTCGGAGCTGCGCGGGATGATCAACAGGCCGATGATGCCGAAGATATAGGGCACCGCGGAGATGAAGCCGGTGGTGAGGTCGCTGCCGCCAAACTGCTTGATCAGGGTCGGCAGCCACAAGCCGAGGCCGTAGATGCTCAGGGTCACCGGCAGGTAGAACAGCGCCAGCAGCAACACGCGCTTGTCCTTGAGCGCATGCAAGGGGTTGCCATGGCGCGTCTGGCCGTAGGCTTGCAGGTCTTTGTGCAGCTCGCCGGTGAGCCAGGCTTTTTCTTCCTCGCTCATCCAGTTGACCTTCTGGGGGCCGTCCGGCAGGTATCGCAGCACCGGCCAGGTCAGCAGGATCGCCGGGGTGCCGATCACGATGAACAGCCACTGCCAGCCATGCAGGCCAAGAATGCCGTCCATGCCGAGCAAACCGCCGGACACCGGGCCGGTGATCATCATTGCAATAGGTTGGGAGAGGATGAACAGCCCGAGGATCTTGCCGCGATGGCGCACCGGGAACCACTGGGTGATGTAGTACAGCACGCCGGGAAAGAACCCCGCCTCCGCCGCGCCCAGCAGAAAGCGCATCACATAGAAGCTGTGCGGCCCCTGCACGAACGCCATGCCGATGGTGATGGCGCCCCAGGTGATCATGATGCGCGCAAACCAGCGCCGTGCGCCGAAGCGGTCAAGCATCAGGTTGCTGGGAATTTCGAACAGGAAATAGCCAATGAAGAACAACCCGGCACCGAGGCCATAGGCGGCGTCACCGATGCCCACGTCAGCGCCCATGTGCAGCTTGGCGAAGCCCACGGCGGAACGGTCCACGTAGGCGATCAGGTACAGCAGGATCAGGAAGGGAATCAGTTTCAGCGTGATGCGCCGAATAAGCCGCAGTTCCTGGCTCATGGGGTCGATCTCCGATTGTTGTTTTTATAGAAGCTCGGGGGACGCCTCTGACGAAATCCGCCAGGGCCATACCTCAGTTGAGACCGACTATATAGTATGACTATTTGCAAAACAACACTTCCAAAGCGGCGATTTTGCGCTTATGTTTAAGCACGCATAGAACATATAGTCATACAATAAGAGAATCGATCATGCCTGACAAAAAGCCCGGCCTACGCTCTGCCCAGTGGTTTGGTACCGCCGACAAAAACGGCTTCATGTACCGCAGTTGGATGAAGAACCAGGGCATTGCCGACCATCAGTTCCATGGCAAGCCGATCATCGGCATCTGTAACACCTGGTCGGAGCTGACGCCGTGCAACGCGCATTTCCGCCAGATCGCCGAGCACGTCAAGCGTGGCGTGATCGAGGCCGGTGGCTTCCCGGTGGAGTTCCCGGTGTTTTCCAATGGCGAATCCAACCTGCGCCCTACCGCCATGCTCACGCGCAACCTGGCGAGCATGGATGTGGAAGAAGCGATTCGCGGCAATCCGATTGACGGTGTGGTGCTGCTGACCGGCTGCGACAAGACCACCCCGGCGCTGCTGATGGGCGCGGCCAGTTGTGATGTGCCGGCCATCGTCGTCACTGGCGGGCCGATGCTCAACGGCAAGCACAAGGGCCAGGACATCGGCTCGGGGACGGTGGTGTGGCAGCTCAGCGAACAGGTGAAGGCCGGCACCATCACCCTGGATGATTTCCTCGCGGCCGAGGGCGGCATGTCGCGCTCGGCGGGCACCTGCAACACCATGGGCACGGCCTCCACCATGGCCTGCATGGCCGAGGCGCTGGGCACTTCCCTGCCCCACAACGCGGCGATTCCGGCCGTGGATGCGCGCCGCTATGTACTGGCGCACATGTCGGGCATGCGCGCCGTGGAGATGGTGCGTGAGGACTTGAAGCTGTCGAAAATCCTCACCAAGGAGGCGTTTGAAAACGCTATCCGCGTGAACGCGGCCATCGGCGGCTCGACCAACGCCGTGATCCACTTGAAAGCCATCGCCGGGCGCATCGGCGTCGAACTCGACCTGGATGACTGGACCCGCATCGGCCGCGGTATGCCGACCATCGTCGACCTGCAGCCCTCCGGACGCTTTCTGATGGAAGAGTTCTACTACGCCGGCGGCCTGCCCGCGGTGCTGCGTCGCCTGGGTGAGGCCAATCTGATCCCCCACCCCAACGCCTTGACGGTCAACGGCAAGTCCCTGGGCGAGAACACCCAGGATTCGCCGATCTATGGCCAGGACGAAGTGATCCGCACGCTGGACAACCCGATCCGCGCCGACGGCGGCATCTGCGTGCTGCGTGGCAACCTCGCGCCCCTGGGCGCGGTGCTCAAGCCTTCGGCAGCGAGCCCCGAACTGATGCAGCACCGTGGCCGCGCCGTGGTGTTCGAGAACTTCGACATGTACAAGGCACGCATCAACGACCCGGAGCTGGACGTGGATGCCAACTCGATCCTGGTCATGAAGAACTGCGGCCCCAAGGGTTACCCCGGCATGGCCGAAGTCGGCAACATGGGCCTGCCTGCCAAGCTGCTGGCCCAGGGCGTGACGGACATGGTGCGCATTTCCGATGCGCGCATGAGCGGCACCGCCTACGGCACCGTGGTGTTGCACGTGGCACCGGAAGCCGCCGCCGGCGGGCCGTTGGCGACAGTGAAGGAAGGTGACTGGATCGAACTCGATTGCGCCAATGGCCGCCTGCACCTGGACATTCCAGATGCCGAGCTGGCAGCGCGCATGGCCGACCTGCCCCCCGCGCAGAACCTCATTGTCGGCGGCTATCGCCAGCTGTACATCGACCATGTGTTGCAGGCCGACCAAGGCTGTGACTTTGACTTCCTGGTGGGCTGTCGCGGGGCAGAAGTCCCACGGCATTCCCACTAATTGGGATGCTATGATGCGGCGAATCTAAGCCAGAGCCTCCCCGTCGTTATGGATCACCAGCCGCCCAAGCCGCGCAAGAGCCAGCATGCCCAGATCGTTCAGGACTTGGGCATGCACATCGTTTCCGGTCGCTTCAAGCCTGAAGAACGCTTGCCCATGGAAGCCACGCTGTGCGAGGAATACCAGGTCAGCCGCTCGGTATTGCGCGAAGCCACGCGGGTGCTCAGCGCCAAGGGCCTGGTGTACTCCAAGCCACGGGTGGGCGCGGTGGTACGGCCACGCTTGAAATGGCACCTGCTCGACCCGGACGTGCTGTCCTGGTTGATGCAGTCCACGCCCCACAGCGAGTTTTTCAACACCCTGGCCGGGGTGCGCCGCATTCTCGAACCGGAAATCGCCGCCATGGCCGCGACCACCGCCACCGATGAAGACATCGCCACCATCGAACAAGCCTACCAAGGCATGGAAACCGCCAAGACCCACGAGGACCTGTTACAGGCCGACCTGGACTTCCACCGCGCGATTGCCGACGCCACCCGCAACGACCTGCTCGCCTATATGTGCAACATGCTCTCGCTGCCGTTGCGCGAGTCGATCAACATCACCAACCGCCGTCCGGATATCCAGGGCCTGAGTCTGCCTCGGCACAAGGCGATCCTCACGGCGATCCAGAACCGCGATGCCTTGGGTGCACGGCATGCGTCGCTGGTGCAACTGGACGACACCCGAGTGGCGCTGGATACGGTGATGAACGTGTTGACGCCGTTGTGAGCCCGCGTCATTCCTGACTGTTATTGTTGGCCCTGGGGCAGGTGTTATCGCCCTCTTTTTTCAGCGCCAGCACGGCCTGGCGCTCGGACAACAAGTGAGTGATGGCGCCGCCGATCGCAGCGGAAATCAACGCCAAGGCTTCTTTAGGCAGATTGATCGCCGCCCAGGTCAACCCACCGATCAGCAAGATGACAAACAGGATATTGAAACGTGACACGCCGAGTTTTATCGAGCGGACGATATCGGACGTGTCCTGCATTTTCTCGAAGCGTTTAAGGTCTTCGAACTTGCGCACCGATTCCAGGGTTTCCAGGTAATGGGTTTCGGCCCGCTTCAATTTCTTGATCACATCGGCTTCGAGCATGACCTCCTCTATCTCGATCCTGACCAGGCTGATATTGGCGCCTGGACGGCCTAGAATTTCCGAACTCAGCGAACTTTCGGCCAGCTCGGCCAGCAGATAGGTATAGGAGGTTTCGCTGATCTCCTTGGCATATTTTTGCAAGGCTGACGTGTAGCACTTGGTGGCGTATCGGGTGAACAGACGCTCGGCATCGTTGGTCTTTTTGATCAGGTCTTCAGCTTTCTCGATCAGTTCCCGTTCCATTTTTAATATCCCTATTAAGCGTGGCTTCGAAAAGCAATGAGCGCCGACCGCTGCGCTGGCACGTTACGAGCAAACATCCCTCGATCGCCCGCCAGTGTCTACTGTTAAACCTGACAGGGAAGCTGATGCAGGCCCCTGTGGCGAGGGAGCTTGCTCCCACGACGGCCTGCCAGCCGACGCATATCCACCTGACGCGCCGCATTCCAAATGTGGGGTGTCAGGTAGAGAAGTGTCGGCTGTCAGGCCGTCATCGCAGGCAAGCCAGCTCCCACAGTTGGATCGCGAGGGTATCAGGTAGAAATGCGTCGGCTGGCAGGCCGTCTTCGCAGGCAAGCCAGCTCCCACAGTTGGAATGCGGCGTGTCAGGTAGATAGGGGCCGTTGCGGAGCAATTTCCTTCGCTACAGGCCCTGCGTGGTACCGCAGCTGTTCATCACAGGGTGTAGGCGATGCCCACCTGCACGGTACGCGGCGCGCCGGGGTAGGCGTAGATATTGCCGAACGCGCCTTCTTCATATTCGCGGTTGAACAGGTTCTTCACATCGAGATTCAAGCGCACACGCTCATTGACCTTGTAGTAACCGAGCAGGTCGACCACGGTATAGGCGTCCATGGAGAATGCCGTATTGGCGGTCTGGCCGGCGCGTTGGTCGACGTACTTGCCGCCGGCGCCCAGGCCCAGGCCTTTGAGCGCGCCGTCCTGGAACTCGTAGACGTTGAGCAGGCTGAAGCTGTTGCGCGGGATGTTCATCAAGCGAGTGCCGGAGCGCAGAGTGTTATCACGGGTGACTTCGGCATCGACATAGGCGTAACCGCCGATCACGCGCCATTCGGGCGTGAGGTTGCCTGCAACGTTCAGGTCAAATCCACGACTGCGAACTTGGCCGGCCGCGACATTAAAGGCACTGTCCACCGGATCGGGGGTCAGCACGTTTTTCTTCTCGATCTGATAGATCGCCGCATCCACGCTCAACTGCCGGTCCAGCGCCTCCCACTTGATGCCCATCTCGTAGGACTTGCCCTTCTCCGGCGCAAAACCACCGCCTTCGCGGCTGGCGCTGGCGTTGGGTTTGAACGAACGTGCGGCGTCAGCATAGACCGCGACGGTGTCGGTGAGGTCGTAGATCACACCCACGCGCGGGGTGACGGCGTTATCGGCGGCCTGCCAGCTTTTACCTACATAGTTCTGGTAGTCATGCTCGAAACGCTCGAAGCGGGCACCGGCCAGTACTTTCAGCCGTTCAGTGAGGGCAACCTGGTCCTGTACGAAAGCGGCGTAGGTCTTGAGGTTTTCCTTATCGTGGGTCGGCGTTCGGGTCAGCGCCGGACGCGTTTGGCCGTACACAGGGTTGAAGATGTCGACCGGGTAAGTGCCCACCTCGTCGCTTGAACGTTGAATGATCGACTTATAGTCGTAATCCTCGTACTCGATACCGGTAAGCAAGGTGTGATCGAACCCGCCGGTGGAGAAGTGCCCGGTCAGGTTGAGCTGATAGTCCTTGTCGGTCCATTCCAGCTTGCGGTAGTTGAAGTTGCGTTGCAGGGTCCGGCCATCGGCGCCCAGGCTACCCGGCCCATTGGCCTCAATGGCGTTGCCCTTCAGGCTGCCGTCCAACCATTGAAAACCGCCGCCCAGGGTCCAGTTGTCGTTAAGCATGTGCTCGAAACGCAACTGCGCCATGTTGTTGTCGTTGTGCAGCTTGCCGGCGTCCTTGTCGCCCCAGAACGTATCACGCGAGGGCGTGCCACGCTGGTTGGGGAAACGCGTCAGGCCACGGTCCAGCGGGTGGTTGTTGCGCATGAAATCGCCTTCGAAGGTCACCTTGGTGTCATCGGTGGCCTGCCAGGTGATCACCGGCGTCACGCCGTAGCGTTCCGTCTCGACGTGATCGCGGAAGGTGTCGCCGCCCTCGCCCACGACGTTCAGGCGATAGGCCAGGCGGCCTTCCTCGTCCAGCGGGCCTGAGGCATCCAGGGTGCCGCGCTTCATGCCCTGGTCATTGAGCTGGCTGCCCAGGGTGACGGTGCGTTCGGCCAGCGGTTGCTTGGACACCACATTGAAGGTGCCGCCTGGGTCGCCACGGCCGTAGAGCATGGTCGCGGGGCCGCGCAGTACTTCCAGACGCTCGATGGTGTTGGCGTCCGGCATGTTCGGGTAACCGCGGTTGATCGGGAAACCGTTGCGGTAGAACTCACCGGTGGTGAAGCCGCGCACGGTAAAGGTGGTCAGGCCCTGGCCGCCAAAATTGTTGGCACGGCCGACGCCGCCGGCGTAATCGAGGGCACCCTGCAAGCGCGTTGCACCGAGGTCTTCGACCACGTCCTTGGACACTACGCTGATGGACTGCGGGGTTTCATGAATGGCGGTGTCGGTGCGCGTCGCACTGGCTGAGCGTGTAGCGTGGTAGCCCTGCACGGGGCCTTGGGCCGACTCAAGGTCCGCGGTGGCGGTGACATTGGTCGCTTGCAGCTCGATACTGGCGTTCTCGGCAGGTGCCTGCTCTGCCCACGCGAAGGGGGAAAACGCCTGGAGCACACAGATGGAAATCAGAGTACGACGCATGGGTGTAGAACCTAGTGAATGAGCCAGATGGGACGGCAAACCTGCCAAGAATTCGCGGCGCATCATATATCAGCGGATTCTCGTTTGACATCGATTCTCATTTGTTATTTTTCACCGCGTAGGTCGCCAAAAGCGACAGGCGAAAAAAAGCCACTCAATCGAGTGGCTCATGCAATGCGCAGGCGTACCTCAGCGATAGCGTTCCAGCCAATGCGCGTAAGGCGCCGGCAAGGTCCAGGAGGACTTGTCCACGCCCAGCTCCTTGGCAGCAAAGTAGGCCCAATGCGGGTCGGCCAGATGCGCACGCCCTACCGAAACCAGGTCCAGGTGCCCGGCCTGCAAAGCGCCTTGGGCCAGTTGCGGCGTGCCGAAGCCCCAGGCCGAGGTCACCGGAATACCGGCTTCACGGCGTACACGCTCAGCAATCGGGCCCATGAAGGCCGGGCCCCATGGGATGTTGGTGTCAGGAATGGTAAAGCCGACGCTGACGCTCAGCAGGTCCAGGCCACCGTCCTTGAAACGGCGGGCCAGTTCGATGGACTCGGTGAGGGTCTGCTCATCACGGCCGTCGTATTCGATCACACCGAACCGGGCGGTGAGCGGCAGGTTTTCCGGCCAGACTTCACGCACCGCAGCCAGGGTTTCGAGGAGGAAGCGGCTGCGGTTGTCGAAGCTGCCACCGTAGGCATCGGTACGCTGGTTGGAGTGCTCGGAGAAAAAGCTCTGGCCCAGGTAGCCGTGGGCGAAGTGCAGTTCGATCCATTCAAAGCCGGCATCGCGAGCGCGGCGGGCCGCGTCGACGAAGTCCTGCTGCACGCGGGCAATGTCTTCCAGGGTCATGGCACGCGGTACGTTGGGCAAATTGGCACCAAACGCGATGGCAGAGGGGGCGATGGTTTCCCAGCTACGGGCATCAGAAGCCGGGATGTGGTCATCACCTTCCCAGGGGCGATTGGCACTGGCTTTGCGACCGGCGTGGGCGATCTGAATGCCCGGCACCGAACCTGCGGCCTTGATGGCCTTGACCATGGGCACAAATGCCTGGGCATGGGCATCGCTCCAGATCCCGGCGCAGCCTGGGGTGATGCGCCCTTCAGGGGCGACCGCGGTGGCCTCGACCACCAGCAGGCCGGCACCACCACGGGCCATGCCGGCCAGGTGAACGTGGTGCCAGTCGTTGACCATGCCGTCTTCGGCCATGTATTGGCACATCGGTGGGATAGCAATGCGATTGCGCAAGGTCACATCTTTGAGTTTGAACGGTTCGAACAAGGCCGACATTGAGAACTCCAGGAAGGGATGAGTGATTCGATAGTTCGATGGTAATCGAACTATGGTATTGAACGCTACCCCCCTGTTATGATCCGCCCCATGCGAGCCTTCAAACACCCTACTCCGCAAGAATTGACGCTTGAGCGTGTGCTGTACGCCTTGAGCGACCCCGTGCGCCTGGACATCGTGCGCTACCTGGCCAACGTGCCAGAGGCCACCTGTGGCGAACTCGACGGGGGGCGGCCCAAGTCCAGCATGTCCCATCACTTCCGGGTATTGCGCGATGCCGGCCTGGTGCACACCCGCAATGTGGGCACCACCCATATGAACTCGTTGCGCCGTGACGAGCTGGAAAGCCGCTTCCCTGGGTTGCTGGCGAGCGTGTTGTCACAGCACTAGACGCATAACTTCGGCGCGACGCCGGGCCTGTGGCGAGGGAGCTTGCTCCCGTGACGGCCTGCCACCCGGCGCTTGCCTACCTGACACCCCACAATCCAAATGTGGGAGCTGGCTTGCCTGCGATGGCGGCCCGACAGCCGCCCCATATTTACCGGACACCCCTCAATCCAACTGTGGGAGCGGGCTTGCTCGCGAAGGCGGCCTGACAGCCGGCACAGTTATACCGAGTACATATCCATTCCTGCGGTAACAGCCACTTAGGGTTCTCTTGCTCCACCACTCGGCACCTCGCCCAGGCTCGGTGTGCCCGTAATCCGCCAGCGTGGTTTAACGGGGCGCTTAAGATCAAAAGCAGATCAAGATCAAGAGCGGCTCGCTTCGCATCGTGGTTAGCGTTGGCTGCTGCAACTTGGAAAGTTGTGCAGATACCTTTGCACTAGACGCCAAGCCTCAGGACAAGATCGCCTTCAGCAGCGCGCCGTCCAGGTGCACACAGTCCTTGCCATTGCGCTTGGCGCCGTACAGGTTCTTGTCCGCCATCTTGAGTACGGCCGACAACTCGTCGCCCGGCGAAAAACGCGCCATTCCCGCACTGCAGGTGTAATGGTGGGGCGCAGGCACACTGCTGCGGATCGCTTGCAACAAGTCCAGGGCATAATCACAGGCCACCTCCACATCGTCGCCCTGCAATAACACGCCGAACTCTTCCCCGCCGATCCGTCCAAAGCTGTGGCTGCCCTTGGCGTTTTTCAGACACAGGGCCATGGCGCGCAGAATCTTGTCCCCCACGTCGTGGCCATACAGATCGTTTTTTTCTTTGAAACTGTCGATATCCAACATGATGAAGTAGCCGCCCTGCTCCCCACCGAGCAACTTCTCGAAGCTCTGCATAAAAGCGCGCCGGTTGAGAATGGAGGTCAGGTAGTCGGTCTCGGCCAAGGCGCGAAACTCGCTTTCCACCAGCAATACCGAACGCAGGTTCTTCAAGTAGGAGTAACTCAAGATAAACCCGATGGATACCGACGCGGCGCAGAACAGCAGCAAATACACCTCGGTGCCAACGTATATATCCGCCTGCATGGGCGGCCACAGGATCAGCCAGATCAATAGCGCATCGGCCAGATAATCCTGGACACTGATAAACAAGATCGCACTGCCCACCACCAGGGTCACGGCCAACGGCAGGCCATAAATACGCAACTCTTTGTTCATATGAATCAGATAAGCGAAGCCGACGGACAACAACACCATATAGGTGACCCCCAGCACTCGCCAGAGCAGAAAGTTCGTGGTGGTGGCATGTACCCGGCAAACAATCAGCAGGCCCACCGTGACGCCCAACATATAAAAATTCAACTTCAGGGCCGCAGGAATCAGGAGCATGCCGACCCAGGCAATAATCCCTACCCCTTCGGCTTGGGTCACCGCAGGTGACAACAAACTGCGCATTCTGGGCCGCAACTTCAAGTTAGCAGGCATCCTTACGCTCCCATCTCAATAGCATGCAGGCCCATCGCAAATGAAAAGGCCATGAACCGCTTTACCAGGCTGGCAAAGGGTGGCAGAACTTCCAGCCGGGTTTTGGAGTGGGCTTTGAAATAACCCTTTTCAACCCCCTCCTGCACCATACGGATAATGTGAGTCTTGGACACGGAAAGTTGCTTGGCCAAGGCCAGGTAGGAAGACGACCGGAAGGTGGCGCGGTCGTTCTCTGGGGCAAAGGCGTCGTTGTAGATCGCCAGCATCAACAGATGGCCGGCGTCGCGCTTCACCAGCCAGTAACATTCGGGCAGCAAGACATCCACCGTCAACTCGGCCGCGAGAATCATGGCAAAACCCTTGAAATAGAGCGCAAGGAACTCGCGGTCATCCAAGTCGCGCATCTGCCGGAACACTTCCCTTTCGGGATAGAGCAGCGCCAACGACTCCGTGAGGGCGGTGAGCATCAACCGCGCTTCGCGGCAGGCTTCATCCGAAGGTGCATACACCCTGAAGCGACTGTCTTCGGGGTGCGGCGCAACCTCCATGAAACCCAAGGCCCGGAATAGCAAAAAAATCGATTCCAGGCTGTTTTTCGAACAATATTTGCGCGTTACGCACAAGGCTTTAACTTCTGCCAACAAAGGCAGCGGTGTAGAAAAGTATTGGCTCAATAATGCAAACGACACCATCAAGCGGCTGTATTTAAGGGCACTCTTGTAGAAAAACGGTCGTCTCGAATAGGGCACGAGCAGCACGTGGTAATGCGCTCTCATGCACGATTCAAAATCCTTATGACGTTCGAGCGCTTGCGCGGTATTACACATAGCCAACTTCAACGAACTGACACGCATGAAAGAGCCCTGATCATCCAACTTGATGCCACTGATCTCAGCTACGAAATCCCTGCAGCCCGGCCCCAAAACAAATCACTTCAAAAATCCTGCCATTAATGGCTTTTTGCCTCGAACGCAATGTACAGCGATTGCCGGACAAGACGTCATCAGTACCAAAGTTGTTCCACAGTCAAATGCCCTATGGCACACACTTACGCGCAACCTTTGGTTACATTCTCTCCGCCTGGCGGTTAGAGGACTAATCGATTCAGCACACTGCGAACCTTCCTTCCTCGGCGGCGTCGTAACAGGGGATTGTTGCCAACCGCCCGCCGCGAGGTTCTCGTTTGAAAGCTGCCCTTCTGAAGAAATACCGCCTGATCATCAAGACCATGGGCTATGTGGGCTGGGCGTTGTTCTGGCTGTTGTTGTGGGATGTGGCGGTGACGGTGGATTTCATGCTGTTTCTCACCGCCAAGATCAATTTGCCGCTGATGCCCCTGACCTTGCTCGGCTCGGCACTGGTGGTGCTGATCAGCTTTCGCAACAGCAGCGCCTACAACCGCTGGTGGGAAGCACGCACGCTGTGGGGTGCGATGGTCAACAACTCGCGCAGTTTTGCTCGGCAAGTGTTGACCCTGCTCGATGACGCCCCTGGTGAGGTGAACCCGGTGAAGTCGACGCTGTTGCGCCGTCACGTGGCTTACGTCAATTGCCTGGCTGCGCACCTCAAGGGCCAGCCGTGCCCGGAGGAAGTGCGAGCCTTTATCCCCGCCGAAGAATTTGCGCGCAACGGCGCCACCAATAACTTCGCCAATGACATCCTCACCGGCTCGGCCTCGTTGCTGGCGCGCGAATACCAGGCCGGGCGCCTGGACAGCATCCGCCTGGCGCGGTTGGAGTCGACCCTGGTGGACCTCTCCAACGCCCAGGGCGGCATGGAGCGGATTGCCAACACGCCACTGCCCTACCCTTACGTGTACTTCCCGCGGCTATTCATTTCGTTATTCTGCCTGATCGTGCCGGTGGGCCTGGTGGAATCGCTCGGTTGGTTCACGCCGTTGGCCTCCACGGTCGTGGGCTTCATGCTGCTGGCCATCGAACGCATCGGCACCGACCTGCAAAGCCCGTTCAATTCCAGCGAACACCAGATCCAGATGGAAAGCATCTGCGAAACCATCGAGAAGAACCTGCAGTCGATGCGCCGCGATGCCCTGGTCGGTGACCCGATCGCCTGATTCCCCCTCCTCAAGTGCCAACTCCCTCGGCCGATATACCGAGGGTACGCATGGCCTCGCCTCTCACAAAAACGCCTGCGACACGCAGTAGCCATTTTTCTCCCCTTGCCAAAACTATAAATACCCGCGGGTGAAGTTATGAATATCAAGCAGAAGCTGACATGGGCGTTTGCGGCCATCGCGTGCGTGCCGGTCATCCTGGTCGCCATTATCGTGGTGCTGAACCTGCGCGAGGGTGCGCTGGCCAACTTCCTCGACAGCAGCGGCCGCGAGATCCGCCAGATCGACAATGGCATGCAGCAGTTTTTCGACGGCATCAGCCAGAATGTCGACTTCGTCGCCAAAGACCCGCGTGTGATCGCGGCCAAGAACCTGAAGAACTACGCCGGCGCCGATGCAGCGCAAATTCCGCTGACGCCGACCAACACCGAACTGCTGGCGATTTTTGATCAGTTCGCCAAAAGCCACCCCAGTACCGCCTACCTGTCCCTGGGACTGAGCGATGGCGGCTACGCCAGTTGGCCGGACGACGCCAAGCTGACGCAGTACGACCCGCGCACCCGCCCCTGGTACCAGGCCGCCATTGCAGCGCCAGGCAAGACCGTGCGCACAGGCGCCTACTACTGGGCCCCGGACGATGTGGTGCTGATCGGCACCGTGCGCACCGTCGCGGATGCCACGGGTAACGTCCTTGGGGTGGTTGGCCTTGACGTGTCGCTCAAGCAACTCACCGAGCTGGTGCGCACCATCAAGCTGGGCGACAGCGGCTACCTGATGCTGGTGGAAGCCGACGGCAACGTGCTGGTGGACCCCAGCGATGCCACGCACAACTTCAAGCCCCTGGCGGGCCTGGGCGCGAACTACGCCGAACTGGCCAAGCACGGCGATGGCGTGACCGAGGTGAGCATCGATGGCGTGGCCTACATGGCTAACGTGGTCAGTTCCAAAGACTTGGGCTGGCGCTTTATCGGCCTGATCAAGCGTGACGAAGTGATGGCCGGCGCCACCCGCCTGACGTGGTTGATCGCTGCGATCGCCGCCGTACTGGCCGTGGTGTTCGCAATCGTCGGTGCCAGTTTCGCCCGTGTGATCGTACGTCCGATTCGCGGTGTGGCCGACGGCCTGCAGGAAATCGCCGAAGGTGAAGGCGACCTCACGCGCCAGCTCAAAGTGCAAGGCAAGGACGAAACCGCCAGCCTGGCCGGCTGGTTCAACCAGTTCCTGAGCATGATCGCGCAACTGGTGCAGCGCATCGGCAACGCCTCCTCAGACCTGCAAACCGCCGCCGCCGACACCAGCGCCGTGGCCAACAATATGAACCAGGCCGCCGGCCGCCAGCGCGAAGCCGTGGAACTGGTGAGCACCGCGTTCAACGAGATGGTCGCCACCGCCAACGAAGTCGCGCGCTCATGCAGCGCCGCCGCCACGAGTGCCGATGAGGGCTATCGCGACGTGCACACCGGCCAGCAGCACATCGGCGAAGCCACCGGCAGCGTGCTCAAGCTCAGCGAAGACCTGCAAAAATCCACACAGACCATGCAGTTGCTCGAGCAAGACAGCCAGAACATCAACACCATCCTCGACACCATCCGCTCGATTGCCGAACAGACCAACCTGCTGGCGCTCAACGCCGCGATCGAAGCCGCCCGCGCTGGCGACCAGGGCCGCGGCTTTGCGGTGGTCGCCGATGAAGTGCGTGCACTGGCGCGTCGCACCGCCGACTCCACCGGCGAAATCGACAGCCTACTGGGCAACCTTGCCCGCCGCACCCAGGAAGTCACCCAGCAGATGCAAGGCAGCTTGCTGGTGTCCAACACCAGCGTGGAGCGCATCCAGCAGGCCCGTGACAGCTTTGACAAGATCCGCGGCTCGGTGGATTCGATTCGCGACCAGAACACTCAGATCGCCACCGCCGCCGAAGAGCAGCATCAGGTGGCCGAAGAGATCAACCGGCATATCGCGCAGATCCACGCCGACGCGCAGTTGGTGGAAGGCTTTGCGCATTCGGCGCAGACCGGTTCAGGGCGGCTGACTGATATTTCCGGCCAGCTCAATGGGCTGGTGGGGCGCTTCAAGTTCTGATGCCCGCCCAATAAAGGCAGCGCTGTACCGTGGCGAGGGAGCTTGCTCCCGCTGGACTGCGTAGCAGTCCCAGTCTTTTAAATTAAGAGCGGGGCCGCTTCGCGCCCCAGCGGGAGCAAGCTCCCTCGCCACAGGGTACGCGTCGCAGGGTCCATCTAGGCCGACTCAGAGGCGGCCCTGCCCATCATCGCAGTACCTGCAACAGTCTATTGCAGGACTCAAATGTACTAACCGGTTACTTATCTTGCTAAAATCGCGTCTTTGCCCTCTCTCACTCGAGTCCATTCGACATGAAACGAGCATCGCGCGCCGCTGGCGTCTCTAGATTCTTACTCCTGGGCCTGGGCGTCGTCATCGCCCTGCTCGGCCTTGCGCTTGCCGTCGGCGGCGCCAAACTGGTCAGTCTGGGAGGTTCCTGGTACTTCCTGCTGGGCGGCGTGGTCATGGCCATCTCCGGGCTGTTGATTGCCCGCTGCAAGCCTGCCGGCGCCTGGTTGTTCGCCGCGTTTCTAGTGGCTACCGCCGTGTGGGCGGTGGCCGACGTGGGCCTGGAATACTGGCCGCTGTTCTCGCGACTGTTCATGTTTGCGGTGATTGGCGTGGTGGTCGCGCTGGTGTATCCGTTGCTGGCCGGCAAATCGGCGCGGGGTGCCTATGGCGTCGCCGCCGTATTGGCGCTGGGCGTGGCGGTGGCGGCGGGCAATATGTTTGTCGCGCACCCAAGCGTGAAGCCCACCGGTGCAGGCCCGGGCGTCACTCCGGTGGCTGCGGCCGATGCGCAGAAAGATTGGGCCCACTACGGTAATACCGAAGGTGGCAGCCGTTTCGCCGCGCTGGACCAGATCAACCGCGACAACATCGACAAGCTCAAGGTCGCCTGGACCTACCACACCGGCGACGTGGCCATCAGCGACGGTAACGGTGCCGAGGACCAACTGACCCCCCTGCAGATCGGCAACAAAGTGTTTATCTGCACCCCGCACAACAACCTGATCGCGCTGGATGCCGACACCGGCAAAGAACTGTGGAAAAACGAAGTCAAAGCCAAATCGGCAGTGTGGCAGCGTTGCCGGGGCATGGCGTATTTCGACGCCAGCGCGCCGATTGCCCAGCCGACCCAGCCCGACAGCTCGCCGGTCCTGGCCGCCAGCGTGCCCGCCGGTGCGCAGTGCCAGCGTCGCCTGCTGACCAACACCATTGATGCACGCCTGATCGCCGTAGACGCCGACACCGGCAAGTTCTGCGAAGACTTCGGCACCCACGGTCAGGTGGACCTCAAGGCCGGCCTCGGCAATGTGCCGGACAGCTACTACCAACTGTCCTCGGCGCCGCTGATGGCCGGTACCACCGTCGTAGTCGGCGGTCGCGTGGCAGACAACGTGCAGACCGATATGCCCGGTGGCGTGATCCGTGGCTTTGACGTGATCACTGGCCAGATGCGCTGGGCGTTCGACCCAGGCAACCCTGAAGACAAGCAGGCCCCGACGGGCGACGCCACCTACGTGCGCAGCACCCCGAACAGCTGGGCGCCGATGTCTTACGACCCACTGATGAATACGGTCTTCCTGCCTATGGGCAGCTCCTCCACCGATATCTACGGCGTGGAGCGCACCCAGCTCAACCACAAATACGGCGCTTCGGTGCTGGCACTCGACGCCTCCACCGGCGCCGAGAAGTGGGTCTACCAGACAGTCCACAACGACCTCTGGGACTTCGACCTGCCAATGCAGCCCAGCCTGATCGACTTCACCCCGCCCGGCAGCGACAAGGCTGTACCGGCCGTGGTCATCGGCACCAAGGCCGGGCAGATTTACGTGCTCGACCGCGCCACCGGCAAGCCGCTGACAGACGTGCAGGAAGTGCCGGTCAAAGCCGCGAACATTCCCAACGAGCCGTATTCCCTGACCCAGCCGAAATCCGTGGGCATGCCGCAGATCGGCGCGCAAACCCTCACCGAGTCGGACATGTGGGGCGCGACGCCGTATGACCAGTTGTTGTGCCGCATCGACTTCAAGGGCATGCGCTACGACGGCCTGTACACCGCGCCGGGCACCGATAAATCCCTGAGCTTCCCCGGTTCCCTGGGCGGCATGAACTGGGGCAGCATCTCCACCGACCCGGTGCACGGTTTTATCTTCGTCAACGACATGCGCCTGGGCCTGTGGATCCAGATGGTACCGTCGCAGAACAAGGCCCAGACCTCTTCCGGTGGGGAAGCGCTGAACACCGGCATGGGCGCCGTGCCGCTCAAGGGCACGCCGTACGCGGTGAACAAAAACCGCTTCCTGTCGGTGGCCGGCATTCCGTGCCAGGCACCGCCATTCGGCACCTTGACCGCCATCGACATGAAGACGCAAAAGGTCGCCTGGCAAGTACCGGTGGGCACCGTTGAAGACACCGGCCCCCTGGGTATCCGCATGCACCTGCCAATCAAGGTAGGCCTGCCGACCCTGGGCGGTACGCTGTCCACCCAAGGCGGCCTGATCTTTATTGCCGGCACCCAGGACTTCTACCTGCGCGCCTTCAACAGCGGCAATGGCGATGAAATCTGGAAAGCCCGCCTGCCCGTCGGCAGCCAGGGTGGGCCGATGACCTACGTGTCGCCGAAAACCGGCAAGCAATACATCGTCGTCACCGCCGGCGGCGCACGCCAGTCCACCGACCGTGGCGACTACGTGATCGCCTACGCCCTGCCGTAACCGCCCTCTGTTCGCGCGGTGCCCAGGCGCCGCGCTTTGTGTTTGGAAAGATCCCCCATGACCCCTACTCCTCATACCGCCTGGCGCCTGGCGCTGGGCCTGGCCTTTGCGGCCGCCCTGCCCGTTCAAGCCGACGACACCACCCTGACCGGCGACTGGGGCGGCCTGCGCCGCGAACTCGACGCGCAAGGTGTGCGCTTTACCGGTGACTACAGCGGCGAGACCGCCTACAACGCCCACGGCGGCCAGCATCGTTCGGCGCGCTACTCGCAAAACATCAAACTCGGCGTGCAATTCGACCTGGGCAAGCTCTACGGTTTCACCAACGGCGACCGCATCCAGCTGACCATCAACGACCGACGCGGCAACAGCGCCTCCGAGGACCTGGTGGGCAACCGCCTGCCGATCCAGGAAAACTACGGTGGCCTCTACACGCGCCTCACCGAACTGAGCTACGAGCGCACGCTGTTCACCCCGGCGCTGAACCTCAAGCTGGGCTATATGGCCATGGGCAATGATCTCGGTGGCCTGGACAGCGGCATCCTGTGCAACTTCATGAACGCCGGGTTCTGCGGGCATCCGCTGAACATGTCCGGCGGCAGTGGCTGGGCCAACTACCCGAATGCGCACCTCGGTGCCCGGGTGAAGTACGACTTTTCGCCCAACTGGCAACTGCGCGTGGCGGCCTTCAATGTCGACCCGTCCAGCAACGGCAATTCCAGCCGTGCCTGGCACCTGGGACCCAAGCACACCACCGGCACCGTGGTGCCCATCGAGCTTATCTACAAGCATGCGGGCGCACTGCCCGGTGAATACAAGCTCGGGTATTACTACGACAGTTCCGATGTAAAACGTATTGGCAGCAACAAGGACGTCAGCGGGCGTGGCGGTCACTACCTCTTGATCGACCAGGCTGTGTGGGCCTCACAATCATCCCAAGGCCGTAGCCTGCACGCCTTCGGCCAGTACTCTGCCGCCAGCCAAGCGGCCTCGCCGTTCACCAAGTGGTATGGCGCAGGCGTGGTGCTGTACAAGCCGTTCGAAGGTCGCCCGCGCGATACCGTCGCCCTGGGCTATGGCCGCGCGGTGCCGAACCCGCGCAGCCGTGATGTGCAAGAGTTGGCTGCGTTCAATGCCGGGGCGTCCTACCCCTCAATCGACAGCGCCGAACAATTGATCGAACTCAGTTATGGCTACCAGGCCACGCCTTGGCTGACCTTGCGCCCGGATGTGCAATACATCATCGAGCCGGGGGCGTTTTCCGGTGAGAGCATCGACAATGCGCTGGTGCTGGGCTTGCAGGTCAAAGCGGTGTTCTAGTTTGTGCCCTGTTGATACTGACGCGGCGTACAGCCAAATTCGCGGCGAAACACCGTATGCAGGTACTGCGCAGAGGTGAAGCCGCAGCGTGCGGCAATGTCGGCGATAGCAAGGCTGTGGTTTTCCAAACCTTTGGCGGCAGCGGCGAGTTTGAAGCGCAAAATCTCATCATGCACGCTGCAGCCACGCGCCTTGCGAAAATGCGCTTCCAGGGACGAGCGGGAAACACCGACATAAGCCGCGACCTGATCGGTCTTGATACCCTGGCAGGCGTACTGGCGGATAAACAACAAGGCCTGCATCACGTAAGGGTTGCCCAGGGGTTGATGCAGGCTGGAGGCCTGCACGTTGATGGCGTCCGGCGGCACCAGCACCTGCGTGCCCGTGCAGGGTTTGCCGTGCAGCATCTGATGCAACAATGCCGCAGCGGTACGGCCCATGGTCTCCGTGCCCTGGATCACCGAACTGAGCGGCACCCGCGTGAGGGTGCGGGTCAGCGGGTCGTTGTCGATGCCGATCAACGCCACCTCCTCCGGCACCGCAATACCCGCCGTCAGGCAGGCTTGCAGCAATTGCCGAGCACGGGCATCGGTCACCGCGATAATGCCGATAGGCTTGGGCAGGCTGTGCAGCCAGGCAATCTGCTGCTCCACCGCGCTGTCCCACAACGGCGCACTGGTGCCCAGGCCGCGATACACCTCTACCTGCAAGCCATCGCGCTGCATCAAGCGGCGAAAAGCTTTCTCACGCTCCTGGGCCCACCGATTGGCCTGGGCTTCGGGCAGGCTGAAACAGGCAAACCGCGTCAAACCCGCCTCCACCAGATGCTCGTAGGCCAGCTTCATCAGGGCATGGTTATCGGTGGCCACATAGGGAATGCCCTTCGGGTACTTGCCCACATCCTCATAAGACCCACCCACCGCCACCACTGGAACCCGACTGCCGGCCAACGCCTCGCCAATCAGCGGGTCATCGAAGTCAGCAATGATCCCATCGCCCTGCCAACGCTCGATACCGCGCAGGCGGCAGAGGAAGTCTTCTTCCAGGAACAGGTCCCAGGATGCGCGGGTGCTGCTCAGGTAGTTGCCGATACCGGCGATGATGCCGCGGTCGTAGATTTTGCTGCCGTTGAAGAGCAAGGCGATACGGTGAACGGGCGGTA
The DNA here is from genome assembly GCF_024519715.1 of Pseudomonas sp. Pse35. Lineage (NCBI taxonomy): Bacteria > Pseudomonadati > Pseudomonadota > Gammaproteobacteria > Pseudomonadales > Pseudomonadaceae > Pseudomonas > Pseudomonas sp. Pse35. The sequence continues at coordinate 23,225 of NZ_JALJRP010000010.1, forward strand.
GGGTTTTCATTGTTTTTGTCCTGGGGCCGGTCGGTGCAGATTAGGCCTGTGTACTACGCACGCCTAGCTACATTCAAATCGATGTCACGTCCTGGAAGCAGTCTGAGCATATCGGGCCTCAGGGAGGCCCGTTCTATCTACCTAAATTTTAAAACTATGAATACAGTTCCTAGCCAAACGCCAGTGCCAACTACCATTGCTAAATGTAGGTTCAGCAGGCGTTTTAGGTACGGAGGAAAGTTTTCATAATCGATAGGGCTCAAGTCACCAATGCGGATATATGTCCTTGGCATCGCTATCATCCCGGTGATTTTCGCCATCTCCAACAACGACCAAATATAGCCGCGCCTCCCCAGGCTCGGCCCCCAAAGATAAATATAGCGACTGTTTTTCAATGCCTCTTTTATCGCATCCAAATGTCGATGACTCAGGAACAAGCTGTACGCAATACTCACGAGTTCGAGCAGAAAAGGCCCGCCGGTAAAAATGATCGCAGCCCAGGGTGACCAAGAGTCAATACGGGTCATGGTTGAAAAGCCTCGTAAATTTTTTCCCCAATATAATCGCCACCCATCTCACCGAAAGTCGTACCTGCCCAGGCGCCGGCCCCGACTAAGGCCGCGACACAGACGACCCCTCCAAGCCCGCCGGTTGCCACTCCAATCCCCAAACAGATTGAACCACCCGCAATTTGACCCGTCACTCCACCCCAAATACCCCCCAATGTGGCTCCAGCGAATTTCCCCCCTTCAGTGAACTTAACCCTCTCACATGCAGCTCCAGAATCCCCGTTACATACCTGCTCAATAGCCAGCAACGAAGACACTCCCCCAAGTCCAATACCGATATAACCCCCTGCCTTCATGTACTTCGTGGCACGGCTGACCGCTTCCACATGAGCGGCATACCCCGGAATCTGCCCCGGCCCACCCGCCTTGTCCCAGTGATGCACCAAGCTGCGACTGGATATACCCAGGGCCGTTTTCAACTTGGGGTGATCGCCCAAGGTGGTCTGCCCGCGCAGGCGGGTGGAGTTGAGCAGATGAGCATCCAACTGATTCATAAGTCGCTGACGATCAGCAAAGAACTGCGGTGACCTAAGGTGCCCGTGCTGCCGATAGCTGTCCTGATGCAGGCGCTCCATGGCCTGCAGCGTCTCGCGCAGGTTGTTCAGGTGCTTTTCCATCACCACCGCACTGACGCCGAGCCAGGTTGAGGTGTGGCCGATGAAACCGGCGATCTCTGCACCGTGGCGATACAGAAAGTCAGCCTCGTCCGGCGTCAGCTCATCCAGTGATGCGCTGACGTGTTGTGCAGCCTGCATCAGCTGAGCTTCTTCATACGAGCAGGAGGTGTTTTTCGGATCGCTGAGCACGATCATCGAACCAGCTTTGACGTGGCCTGTGTTGGGATTCAGCGATTGAAACTTGCGCATTACAGCCGGGTCGAGCGTCGGAAAAAGTGTGGCTTCCAGCGCCTCGCGGGTCATGCTTTTGGGCACGATATAAAAACCTGGCTCCTGACCTTGCACACCATTGGATGCCATTGATCCAACATGACCGGACGGCACGAAACCAGAATGACGTGGCGCTACAGTGTTTCGATTTACAGATGATGCGTTTGGTTGAGCTACTCGCAGGTTAATGGGTGGTTCTGCATGTTGGTTTTCATAGGTGGCCGAGTACACCGAAGGAATCAGCTCGGCTTTACAGGGACAGTCGCTGTAACTATCCAAAGTGCCGGCCATAAGCCGGCCATGGCTGTTTATGTGGGAAATGCCACCGACGATCTTATATGTTTGCCCATCCTTGCCGCAGGTGACTCGGTCACCTTCGCACGCATGAAAAAGGCCATGTATGTTGACTCTCTTATCACCGTCCAGCACTTCCCCGCCGCAGGTGGTCTTGTCACCCAGTCCAATGAAATAACCTACGCTCATTTTTTTGCCTCTTATCCATGTTTTTTGGCCGTACTTCCCTGCTCGTCCCGATAAGAAAACTGACGCGTAACGCCTTCCGAGGTAAACGAGCAAGTGGCACACCAAACCTTGAAGAGGCATATCCCCACCGTAAAGTCAGACGTTTCTCTAAATCCTGTACTCCCTCAGCCGTTCTCAGCCCCTCACTCAAAATCGCACTCCCCTTTGGTGATTTTCATAATCAGCCGCCCAAGTGCCATTGCTAGTATCCAGACACCGCTCAGAACAATAAGGAAAAACCCATGCCGTACTTCCCCGGTGTCGAAAAGGTGCGCTTCGAAGGCCCTGCCAGCACCTCTGCCCTCGCGTTTCGTCACTACGACGCCAACAAGCTGATCCTCGGCAAGCCCATGCGGGAGCACCTGCGCATGGCCGCCTGTTACTGGCATACCTTTGTGTGGCCGGGGGCGGATATGTTTGGGATGGGGACGTTCAAGCGCCCGTGGCAGCGCAGTGGCGATCCGATGGAGGTGGCCATCGGCAAGGCCGAGGCGGCGTTTGAGTTTTTTTCCAAGCTGGGCATCGACTACTACAGCTTTCACGACACCGATGTGGCGCCCGAAGGCAGCACGCTCAAGGAGTACCGCAATCACTTTGCGCAGATGGTCGACCACCTGGAGCGCCATCAGGAACAGACTGGCATCAAGCTGCTGTGGGGCACCGCCAATTGCTTCAGCAACCCGCGTTTTGCCGCCGGGGCGGCGAGCAACCCAGATCCAGAGGTGTTCGCCTTCGCCGCCGCCCAGGTGTTCAGTGCAATGAATGCCACGCTGCGCCTCAAGGGCGCCAACTATGTGCTGTGGGGTGGCCGTGAAGGGTATGAAACTTTGCTCAACACCGACCTCAAGCGCGAGCGCGAACAGCTCGGGCGTTTTATGCGCATGGTGGTTGAACACAAGCACAAGATCGGCTTCAAGGGTGACCTGTTGATCGAGCCCAAGCCCCAAGAGCCGACCAAACACCAATACGATTACGACAGCGCCACCGTGTTCGGCTTCCTGCATGAGTACGGCCTGGAACACGAGATCAAAGTGAACATCGAGGCCAACCACGCGACGCTGGCCGGGCACAGCTTTCATCATGAGATCGCCACCGCCGTGTCGTTGGGGATCTTCGGCAGTATCGACGCCAACCGCGGCGACCCGCAGAACGGCTGGGACACCGACCAGTTCCCCAACAGCGTCGAAGAAATGACCCTGGCCACCTATGAAATCCTCAAGGCCGGCGGGTTCAAGAACGGCGGCTATAACTTCGATTCCAAGGTGCGCCGCCAGAGCCTGGACGAGGTGGACCTGTTCCACGGGCATGTCGCCGCCATGGATGTGCTGGCTCTGGCCCTGGAGCGTGCGGCGGCGATGGTGCAGGACGACCGCTTGCAGCAGTTCAAGGACCAACGCTATGCCGGCTGGCAGCAGCCATTGGGCCAGGCGGTGTTGGCCGGTGAGTTCAGCCTGGAGTCATTGGCTGAACATGCCTTTGCCAACGCGCTGAACCCGCAGGCGGTGAGTGGGCGCCAGGAGATGCTTGAAGGCGTGGTGAATCGGTTTATCTACACCTGACTGTGGCCAGAGATTGCTCCCGCTGGGGCGCGAAGCGGCCCCAAAAAATGGGAGTGCTACGCACTCCAGCGGGAGCAAGCTCACTCGCCACAAAGAGGATCTTCACCTAGTGTCTTTCCAACAACAATAAAAGGACGCACCACCATGAAGTCATTCAAACCTGCCCTGCTCGCCGCAGCCGTGGCGCTGCTCGCCCTGCCGGTGATGGCCGACCCTGCGCACCCGAAAATCGGTTTTTCCATCGACGACCTGCGCCTGGAGCGCTGGTCCCGCGACCGTGATTACTTTGTTGCCGCTGCGGAAAAGCTCGACGCCAAGGTCTTCGTGCAGTCTGCCGATGCCAACGAACAGAAGCAGATTGCCCAGATCGAAAACCTCATCTCCCGGGGCGTCGATGTGATCGTGATTGTGCCGTTCAACGCCACGGTGCTGACCAACGCGGTGGCCGAAGCCAAGAAGGCCGGGATCAAGGTGGTGTCCTATGATCGCCTGATTCTCAACGCCGACATCGACGCCTATATTTCCTTCGATAACGAAAAAGTCGGCGAGATGCAGGCCAGCGGCGTGTTGCAAGCGGCGCCCAAGGGCAATTACTTCCTGCTCGGCGGCGCGCCGACGGACAACAACGCCAAGGTACTGCGCGAAGGTCAGATGAAGGTACTGCAACCGGCCATCGACAAAGGCGATATCAAGATCGTCGGCCAGCAATGGGTCAAGGAATGGAACCCCACCGAAGCCTTGAGCATTGTCGAAAACGCCCTGACCCGTAACGACAACAAGATCGACGCCATCGTCGCCTCCAACGACGCCACCGCCGGCGGTGCGATCCAGGCCCTGGCTGCGCAGAAGCTGGCGGGCAAGGTGCCAATCTCCGGCCAGGACGCTGACCTCGCAGCGATCAAGCGCGTGATCGATGGCACCCAGACCATGACCGTGTACAAACCGCTCAAGCTGATCGCCACCGAAGCGGCCAAGCTTTCGGTGCAACTGGCACGCAGCGAACAGCCGACCTACAGCTCGCAGTATGACAATGGCAGCAAGAAGGTGGATACCATCCTGCTTACGCCGACGCCGTTGACCAAAGCCAACATCGACCTGTTGGAAAAGGACGGTTTCTACACCAAAGAGCAGATCGCCGGGCAATGACCGTGGCCGCCGATTACCTGCTGCAAATGAACGGCATCGTCAAAAGCTTTGGCGGTGTCAACGCTCTCAACGGCATAGACATCAAGGTCAAGCCTGGGGAATGCGTGGGCCTGTGCGGTGAAAACGGGGCGGGTAAATCCACCTTGATGAAGGTGCTGTCGGCGGTGTACCCGCACGGCACCTGGGAGGGGGAAATCCTCTGGGATGGGCAGCCGCTCAAGGCCCAGTCCATCCGCGAAACCGAGGCCGCCGGGATTGTTATCATTCATCAGGAACTGACCCTGGTGCCCGACCTGTCGGTGGCCGAGAACATTTTCATGGGCCACGAACTGACCCTGCCCGGTGGGCGCATGAACTACCCGGCGATGTTGCACCGCGCCGAGGCGTTGATGCGTGAACTCAAGGTGCCAGACATGAATGTGGCGCTGCCGGTGGCGCAGTACGGCGGCGGCTACCAGCAACTGGTGGAGATCGCCAAGGCCTTGAACAAACAGGCGCGCCTGTTGATTCTTGACGAGCCCTCCTCGGCCTTGACCCGTGGCGAAATCGAGGTGTTGCTGGACATTATCAAGGGCCTGAAGGCCAAGGGCGTGGCCTGCGTGTACATCTCCCACAAGCTCGATGAAGTGGCGACGGTGTGCGACACCATTGCGGTGATTCGCGACGGCAAGCACATCGCAACCACCGCCATGGCAGACATGGACATCCCCCGGATCATCACGCAGATGGTCGGCCGCGAAATGAGCAACCTCTTCCCCATCGAGCACCATGAAGTGGGCGAGGTGATCTTCGAAGCGCGTAACGTCACCTGCTACGACGTCGACAACCCCAAGCGCAAGCGCGTCGATGACATCTCCTTCGTGCTCAGGCGCGGTGAAATCCTTGGCATCGCCGGCTTGGTGGGGGCCGGGCGCACGGAGTTGGTGTCGGCGTTGTTCGGTGCCTACCCCGGGCGCTACAGCGCCGAGGTGTGGCTGGAGGGTCAGGTGATCGACACGCGCACGCCGCTCAAGTCGATCCGCGCCGGGCTGTGCATGGTGCCCGAAGACCGCAAGCGCCAAGGCATCATTCCCGACCTGGGGGTAGGCCAGAACATTACCCTGGCGGTGCTCGACACCTACGCGCACATGACCCGCATCGACGCTGAGGCCGAACTGGGCAGCATCGACCAGCAGATCAGCCGCATGCACCTCAAGACCGCCAGCCCGTCGCTGCCGATCACCAGCCTCTCAGGCGGCAACCAGCAAAAGGCCGTGCTGGCGAAAATGCTGATGACCCAGCCCAAGGTGCTGATCCTCGACGAACCCACACGCGGAGTGGACGTGGGCGCCAAGTACGAGATCTACAAACTGATGGGTGCGCTGGCCGCCGAAGGCGTGTCGATCATCATGGTCTCCTCGGAACTGGCCGAAGTGCTCGGCGTGTCCAACCGCGTGCTGGTGATTGGCGAGGGCCAGTTGCGGGGGGATTTCATCAATGAAGGGCTCACCCAGGAACAGGTGCTCGCCGCCGCGCTCAGCCATAACCCTAATGATCGGAAGACCGCGTAGATGAATCAGGTCAAACACCTTTTTACCCGCTACAAGATGCTCGCGCTGGTGATCGCCGTGGCGTTCATCTGGTTGTTTTTTAGTTGGCAGACCGAGGGCGGTTTTCTCACCCCGCGCAACCTCTCCAACCTGCTGCGGCAGATGTCGATCACCGGGATATTGGCCTGCGGCATGGTGCTGGTGATTATCAGCGGCGAGATCGACTTGTCGGTGGGCTCGTTGCTCGGACTGTTGGGCGGGCTGGCGGCGATTCTGGATGTGGTCTATCACGTGCCGCTATTGGCCAACCTGAGCCTGGTGGCGCTGTGCGGCTTGATGATCGGCCTGGCCAACGGCTACATGACCGCTTACCTGCGCATCCCCTCGTTCATCGTCGGCCTGGGCGGAATGTTGGCGTTTCGCGGGATTCTGCTGGGGATTACCGGCGGCACCACCATTGCGCCGGTGTCGCCGTCGCTGGTGTATGTGGGCCAGGGGTATTTGCCCCACAGTGTGGGCGCTGGGCTTGGCGTACTGCTGTTCGCACTGACGCTGTTCCTGACCTGGAAGCAGCGGCGCAACCGCGCACTGCATGGCTTGGCCGCGCACGCTTTGGTGCGCGACGTGTTACGTGTGGTATTGATCGGCGCGGTGCTCGCCGGGTTCGTCACCACCCTCAACAGCTACGACGGTATCCCCGTGCCGGTTCTGCTGTTGCTGGTGCTGCTCGGCGTATTCAGCTACGTCACCAGCCAGACCGTATTCGGCCGCCGCGTGTATGCGGTAGGCAGCAATATGGAAGCCACACGGCTATCCGGCATCAACGTGCAAGCGGTGAAACTGTGGATCTTCGGCATCATGGGGGTGATGTGCGCGCTGGCCGGCCTGGTCAACACCGCCCGCCTTGCTGCGGGTTCACCCTCGGCGGGCAACATGGGTGAACTCGATGCCATCGCGGCCTGTTTTATCGGCGGCACATCGATGCGCGGCGGCTCGGGCACCGTCTATGGCGCGTTGCTTGGCGCGTTGGTGATTACAAGTTTGGACAACGGCATGTCGATGCTCGATGTGGACAGCTACTGGCAGATGATTGTGAAGGGCAGCATTCTGGTGCTGGCGGTGTGGGTGGATGTGAGTACTCGCTCGGGCAGGCGATAACTCGTCCGCCAGAACACCAGCTCCCACATTTGATCTTCATGGCTCCCCCCCATTGATCTCATTTTTCCCTCAGGTTATTGCGGATAAAAACTAAAAGTCCATAATGGACAAATTAGTTTATCCGGAGAACCCCATGTCCACGACGCCCCTCCTCATCGACCAGGCCCAGGCCCGTACTTTATTGGCTCAAGTCGATGTACCCGCGATCCTGCGCAAACTGTTCCGCGACCTCGCCGCCGGGCAAGCGGTACAGCCGGCGCAACAGCTGGTGGAATTTCCCCAAGGCGCCGGGGATTTCATCAACTACCTGGGCGTACTGGCCGGAGACGGCGTGTACGGGGTCAAGACCTCCCCCTATATCGTGCGTGATCAGGGCCCTTTGGTGACGGCCTGGACCTTATTGATGTCGATGCACAGCGGCCAGCCATTGCTGTTGTGCGATGCCGCTGAATTGACCACTGCACGCACCGCCGCCGCCACGGCTTTGGCAGTGGATGCGCTGGCGCCCGCGGCGGCGCAACGCCTGGCGATCATCGGCAGCGGCAAGGTCGCCCAGGCGCACCTGCGTTATGTGCAGAACCTGCGCGACTGGCAGCAGATCCGCCTGTACTCGCCAAGCCTGGGCAGCGCCAGCGCCGAAACGCGTGCGCAGTTGGCCAGCCTGGACCCGCGCCTGAGCCTCGTCGCAAGTTGTGAGGCCGCCCTGGAAGACGCGGATGTGATCCTGCTGTGCACCTCGTCCGCCGGGCCGGTCATCGACCCCTCGCGCCTGAGCAAACCCGCGCTGATTACCTCCATCAGCACCAATGCGCCACGTGCCCATGAAGTACCGCCACATTGCCTCAAGCAGATGCACGTGTTCTGCGACTACCGCCAGACCACTCCGGATTCGGCCGGTGAGATGCTGATCGCCAGCGAGCAGCACGACTGGGACAAACGCACGATTGTCGGCGACCTGCCCGAGTTGTTCAGCGACATGGCCCAGCGCCCCGACTACGATCGTCACGTCTTTTTCCGCTCCATCGGCCTGGGCCTGGAAGACATCGCCCTGGCCAATGCCCTGTATCGACTGTAGGAGCGAGCTTGCTCGCCAAGACCTCACAGGCACTGCGGTCACACAGAATCGGCGCGTTATCGTCAACGTTTTTCGCGAGCACGCACGCGCCTACAATGCTTATTTCAGGAGATCTCCATGAGCCAGGCAGACTTCATCATTATCGGCGGCGGCATTGCCGGCGCGTCCACCGGGTTCTGGTTGTCGCAGCACGGCAAGGTCCTGGTGCTGGAGCGTGAAAACCATCCGGCCTATCACTCCACCGGGCGTTCGGCAGCGCTCTACACCGCCGCGTACGGCACCCCGCAAGTACGCGCGCTGACCTTGGCCAGCCGGGCCTTCTTCGACCAACCACCCGCAGGCTTCTGCGAACATCCCCTGCTGACGCCCCGGGGCGAAATGACCGTTGATTTCAACGGTGACCCGGCCGAACTCGACAGCCAGTACCTGAGCGCCAAGGCCACCGTAGAGCAGGTACAGCGCCTGACGGTCGATGAAGCCTGTGCACGCTTGCCGATCCTGCGCCGTGAAAAAGTCCACGGGGCAATCTACGCCCCTACCGCCTGCGACATCGACACCGACGCCCTGCATCAAGGCTACCTGCGCGGTATCCGCCGCAACCAGGGCGAAGTGCGCACCGACAGCCATGTGCTGGGCTTGAGCCGCGACGCCGACGGCCTGTGGCAGGTGCGCACCCAGGATGCGACCTTCACCGCGCCGGTCATCATCAACGCCGCCGGTGCCTGGGCCGACCATATCGGCGGGCTGGCGGGCGCAGCGTCCATCGGCTTGCAGCCCAAGCGCCGCTCGGCCTTTGTCTTTGCCGGCCCCGAGGGCATGGACAGCCACGACTGGCCGATGCTGGTAGCCCTCGACGAAGCGTTCTACATGAAACCGGATGCCGGCATGTTCCTCGGCTCACCGGCCAACGCCGACCCGGTAGAACCCCAGGATGTGCAACCCGAAGAGCTGGACATCGCCATGGGCATCTACCAGATCGAGGAAGCCACCACCCTGACCATCCGCCGCCCCACGCGCACCTGGGCCGGGCTGCGCAGTTTTGTGCAGGACGGTGATTTGCTGTCGGGCTTTGACCCGCAAGTACCGGGGCTGTTCTGGGTGGCAGCGCAAGGCGGCTATGGTATCCAGACCTCACCCGCCATGGGCCAGGCAAGCGCCGCTCTGGTGCGCGGCGAACCGCTGCCGGAGGCACTGACCCGGTTCGGCCTGGACGCTGGTATGCTCTCACCGGTCCGCCTGGAGCCCCATTGATGAACACCGCTGAACAAGACAAGGTCATGCAGAACTTTCGCGCGATTGCCGATGCAATCGCTACGTTGTTCTTTCCCCATGCAGAAGTGGTGCTGCATGACCTGCGCACGCAAACCGTGGATTACATCGCCAATAACCTGTCCAAACGCAGCCTGGGTGACGACTCGTCCCTGGAGGACATGCTCGACGGCGACGTCAGCGAGGTGAATATCGGCCCTTACGAAAAGCTCAACTGGGACGGCCAGAAAATCCGCAGCCTGAGCACTGTGCTGCACGACCACAAAGGTCACCGGCTGGCTGTATTGTGCATCAACCTGAATATTTCAATGTTCGAAACGGCCAAGGCGGCGCTGGATTTATTCCTGTCGCCAAGCAAGCTGATCGCACAGCCAGACGCGCTGTTTCGCGATGACTGGCAGGAACGCATCAACACCTTCCTGCATGCCTGGCTGCGCGAGCGTCAGTTGAGCCTGAACCTGTTGACCCGCGACCACAAACGCGAACTGGTGCTGGCGCTGCATGCTGAGGGAGCCTTCAAGGGCAAGAGCGCCTCCAACTATGTGGCCAATGTGCTGGGCATGGGGCGGGCGACGGTCTACAAGCATTTGAAGGAATTGAAGGCCTGATCAGTTGTAGGAGCGAGCTTGCTCGCGAAGAACTTTAACGATAACGCGTGCATTCTGGGTAAACGCGGTGCCTGAGAGTTCTTCGCGAGCAAGCTCGCTCCTACAAGAGTTCGATCCGCTAGAATCAGTCGCCGTAGATATCGGCCTTGAAGTACTGCTGTGAAATCTTCTGGTATTCGCCGCTGGCGCGAATGCCGTCGATGGCCGCATTCAATTCGCTGACCAACTCGCCATTACCCTTGCGTACTGCGATGCCGGCCCCCTCACCCACGTATTTCGGGTCTTTGAGCTCCGGGCCGACAAAGGCATAACCCTGCCCGCGCGGCATCGACAGGAAGTCGCTCAGGGGAATGGTGTCGGCAAAGATCGCATCCAGGCGCCCCGCTGCCAGGTCCATGTAGATTTCTTCGTTATTGCTGTAGCGCTTGACGTTGATGCCCTTGGGCTCAAACACCTCGGTGGCATACCGGTCGGTAGTCGTTGCGCGCTGTACACCAACGTTCTTGCCCTTGAGGCTGGCGTACTGGTCATCCACCACGGCGCCGTCCTTCATCACCAGGCGCGACGAGGTGAAGTAGTACTTGTGGGTGAAATCCACCGACTTCTTGCGGTCTTCGTTGATGGTCATGGACGACAACGCCATGTCGATCTTCTTGACCTTGAGGGACGGAATCAGCCCGTCGAACTCCCCTTCGATCCACACGCACTTGACCTTCATTTGCGTACACAGGGCGTTGCCAATGTCGTAGTCGAACCCCACGATCTTGCCGTCGCCGGTTTTGGAGGCGAACGGTGGGTAAGCGGCCTCAATGCCAATACGCAGGGTTTTCTCGGCGGCCAGCAGGTGGCTGGCGGCAAACAGGCTCAGGGCCAGGGCGGGAAGGAGATGGCGTTTCTTCATGGAGGGGTTCTCGCAAGTTGTTGTTGGTTTGGCAAGAGTGAAGAAAAACGTGGAGCGGCTATTTTGTACTTATAATTCCATACTGGACTTTTATGTGTTCAACCGTCAACAGGCAAAAAAAATGTGGGAGGGCTTGAGCCTTCCCACATCAGATCCTGCAGCACAGCTTGAACGTTACTTGGACACCGGCATCGCAAACTCCGCACCCTGCTCGATGCTCTCCGACCAGCGCTGCATGATCGACTTCTGCTTGGTGTAGAAGCGCACGCCCTCGGTGCCGTAGGCATGCATGTCACCGAACAGGCTCTTCTTCCAGCCACCAAACCCGTGCCAGGCCATGGGCACCGGGATCGGCACGTTGATACCGACCATGCCCACTTCGATGCGCCGCGCAAACTCACGAGCAATGTTGCCATCGCGGGTGAAGCAGCTGACGCCGTTGCCGAACTCGTGGTCGTTGACCAGCTTCACTGCCTCGGCAAAATCGTTGACCCGTACACAGGCCAGCACCGGGCCGAAGATTTCTTCGCGGTAGATGCTCATGTCCTGGGTTACGTGGTCGAACAAGGTCGCGCCGAGCCAGAAGCCATTTTCCAGGCCGGGTTCGGTGGGGACGTAGTCACGGCCATCGAGCAGCAACTGCGCGCCCGCTTGTACACCCTGCTCAATGTAACCACTGATGCGTTCCAGCGCGGCCCGCGACACGATCGGGCCCATCTCGGCTTTGAGATCGCGGCCATCGGTGATGCGCAGCAATTTGGCGCGTTCGGTCAAGGCGGCAATGACTTTGTCACCCACGTCGCCTACCAGCACCGCCACCGAGATCGCCATGCAGCGCTCGCCGGCACTGCCGTAGGCGGCGCCCATCAGCGCGTCCACGGTGCGTTCGATATCGGCGTCGGGCATCACCACCATATGGTTTTTCGCCCCGCCCAGGCCTTGCACGCGCTTGCCGTTGCGGGCGCCGCTCTCGTAGATGTACTGGGCAATCGGCGTGGAGCCGACGAAGCTCACGGCCTTGACGTCCGGGTGTTCGATCAGCGCGTCCACCGACTCTTTATCCCCCTGCACCACGTTGAACACACCTTTGGGCAGGCCGGCTTCATGCAGCAGCTCGGCCATGAACAGCGACGCGCTTGGGTCAGTCGGGCTGGGCTTGAGGATAAAGGTGTTACCCGCCGCAATGGCGATGGGGTACATCCACATCGGTACCATCACCGGGAAGTTGAACGGCGTCACGCCGGCGACCACGCCCAACGGCTGGCGCATCGTCCAGTTGTCCATGCCACGGGAGACCTGGTCGGAGTGTTCGCCCTTGAGCAGGTTGGGAATGCCGCAGGCAAATTCGAGAATGTCGATGCCACGGTCGACTTCGCCCTGGGCATCGGTGAACACCTTGCCGTGCTCGGCGACGATGATGCGCGCCAGGTCGTCCTTGCGTTCGCGCAGCAGATGCAGGTACTCGAACAACACGCGGGCGCGACGGATCGGCGGGGTGTCGGCCCAGCCGGCAAACGCGGCCTGGGCGGCGGCGACGGCTTCGGCCACGGTCTGGCGGCTGGCCAGGGCCACACGGGCGGTGACTTCACCGGTGGCCGGGTTGTAGACGTCCTGATAACGGTCATCGCGGCTGACGCGCTGGTCGTTGATGTAGTGCTCGATGGTTGCAGTCATGGCAGTCGATCCAGGTGGGTAGCGTTGGTCCACACGATATGCTTTCACTTTGTTCCGAACCAGAGCAGAATCCAGAACTTATTGTCCTTATATGCGAACAATACACCCATGGAAAAGGCTGAGATCGAAGGGCTGTGGACCCACATTCACTGGCTGTCAGTGCTGGAGGAACAAGGCACCTACACCGCCGCCGCCGCGCGCCTGGGGGTGAGCAAGTCAGCGGTGAGCCAGCGCATTTCCGACCTGGAAAAGGCCACCGGCACGCGGCTGGTGACGCGCACCACCCGCAGCGTGCGGCTGACCGATGCAGGGCTGTCATTGGCCCGCGAAGTGCGCAGCGCCTATGCGCAGATCGCCCGCAGTTTTTCCTCGGTGCGCGACTCGGTCGGGGAAATACGCGGGCTGGTGCGCCTGACCGCCCCCGTGGCCTTCGCCCGGCAACAACTGGTGCCGCACCTGTCCGGCTTTTTGCAGCAGTACCCCCAGGTGCGTATTCAACTGGACGTCTCCGATGCCTTGAGCTCACTGGCCGCCGAGGGTTACGACCTGGCGGTGCGCCACGGCTTCCAGGTGCCCGAAACCCACGTGGCGTGGAAACTGTGCGACACCAACTCGGTACTGGTCGCCACCCATGATTACCTGCAACACCACGGTGAACCCCGCGAGCCGGGCGACCTGTCGGCCCACAACTGCCTGTTTTACCCACGCGGCACCGACCAGCCCGCCTGGACCTTCGAACGCGGCAGCCAACCCCTCGAGCGCCTCACCGTGCCCATCGCCGGCAGCTTCGCCACCAATAACAGCGAAGCCTTGCGCGACGCCGCACTCAACCACCTGGGCATCGCCCTGCTCCCGGACTTCAGCGCCCAGGCGGCGCTGGCGGCTGGCAAAGTGGTGCAGGTATTGAAGGACTGGACACTCAAAGGCGCGTTTGCCGATGAGATTTACCTCATTCGGCCCTACTCGCCCCATGTGCCCAAATCGGTGACCGTATTGGTAGGGTATTTGAAGGAAAAGCTGTCAGGCGGGTTTCAATTTGGTGGCTGCTGATGAAGGCTCTTGTAGGAGCGAGCTTGCTCGCGAAAAAACCGAGAACCCCGCGTTAAACCTGATAGCGCGCGTTATCGTTGGCGATCTTCGCGAGCAAGCTCGCTCCTACAGAGGACAGTGACCCGATCCTGTTGAATTCTTGCCTGATCCTCTGAACTTGAGGGCAATCGGATAGATAGCCCTTGCGCGTTGGTCTAGAGTTCGACGATGGGCGACTTCCAGTCGCACCGCTCCTATAAGAACTCAGCACCACCAACCGATGATCAGCAGGTGAGCCCGCATGGAATTACGTATCAACCAAAAGGCCTATCAGGTCGATGCCGAAGCCGACACCCCGTTATTGTGGGTGATCCGTGACAACCTGGGCATGACCGGCACCAAATACGGCTGCGGCCTGGCCCAGTGCGGCGCCTGTTCGGTGCTGGTGGACGGCAACGTGGTGCGCGCCTGCGTGACGCCCGTGGCCGGCGTGGTCGGTCGCGAGATCACCACCATCGAGGCCGTGGAGGCCGATGACGTGGGCAAGCGTGTGGTGGCGGCCTGGGTCGAACATCAAGTCGCGCAATGCGGTTACTGCCAGTCCGGGCAGGTGATGGCGGCCACCGCGCTGCTCAAACATACCCCCGCGCCGACCAAGGCGCAGATCGACGCGGCGATGGTCAACCTCTGCCGTTGCGGCACCTACAACGCGATCCATGCCGCCATGGATGCCTTGGCCGCCGGGAAGGAGACCGCCTGATGAACACCAACGAGATCATTCCCGGCGTGACCCTGGGCGAACCGATCAACCTGTCCCGTCGTCGCTTCCTGGCCAGCACCGCGGTGGGCGCGCTGGTGATCGGCTTCGGCTTGCCGCTGGGCACCTCCCGCGTGCAAGCCGCGACCGGCGCGGCCGCTGAGCGTGGAACCCAGGTACCCGCCTTTCTGGAGATTCGCCCAGACGGCAGCGTGCGCCTGCTCAGCCCCTTCATGGAAGGCGGCCAAGGTACCCACACCGCCATGGCGCAGATCGTCGGTGAAGAATTGGATGCCGACCCGGCCACGTTCATCGTCGAAGCGGCCCCGCCCGGCGAAGCCTACGTGGTGATGGAAAATGGCATGCGCATCACCGGCGGCAGCATGTCGGTGCGCATGAGCTACCCGACCATGCGGCGCCTCGGCGCCCTCGCCCGCGCGATGCTGATGCAAGCCGGCGCCGAGCAACTGCGCGTACCGCTCAGCGAGCTGACCACCCAACCCGGTCGCGTGGTGCACGCCGCTTCCGGTCGCTCCCTGGGCTACGGCGAATTGGCAGGTGTCGCCCTGGATATGCCGGTGCCCGACCCGCCCAGCATCACCCTGCGCGACCCGAGCCAGTTCCGCTGGATCGGCAAGCCGGTCAAGCGCCTGGATGCCTATGACAAATCCACCGGCAAGGCGCAGTACACCATCGACCTGAAAATCGACGGCATGCTCCATGCCGCCGTCCAGCATGCGCCACGCCTGGGCATGACCGTGGGCAGCCTGCGCAACCAGGCGCAGGTGCAAGCCATGAAAGGCGTGCATTCGGTTCACACCCTGCCCGGCGCCGTGGCCGTGGTAGCCGAGCGTTGGTGGCATGCCAAGCGGGCCGTCGAAGCCATCCAGGTCGAATGGCTTGAAGCCGCCGCCGACTCCACCGTGCGGGCGATGCCGGCGGATTTTTCCAGCGACAAGTACCGCGACTTCCTCGCCGCCCAGCAAGGCCCGGCCCGCGATGACGAAAACGAAGGCGATGTGGCCGGCGCACTGGCCAGCGCCAAAACCCGCGTCGAAGCCACCTACCACAACCAGTACCTCAACCATGCCCAGCTGGAACCGCCTTCAGCCCTGGCACGCTTTAACCCCGACGGCACGCTGGAGGTGTGGCTGCCTAACCAGGCGCCGGATATGTTCCGTGCCGACATCGCCAAGCGCACCGGCCTGAGCACTGAGCAAATCACCCTGCACTCACCGTTGCTGGGCGGCTTTTTCGGCCGGCATTTCCTGTATGACTCGGCAAATCCTTACCCGCAAGCCATTGCGTTGGCCAAGGCGGTGGGCCGGCCGATCAAGCTGATCTGGAGCCGTGAAGAAGAATTCGTGCGCGATGTATTGCGCCCCGTCGCCGTGGTCAAGTTCCGCGCCGCACTGGATGACAAAGGCCTGCCCGTAGCCATCGAAGCGGTCAGCGCCACCGAAGGCCCCACCGAAGCCATCGCCGGCAAACAGGGCGACGCCATCGACCCTACCGCCCTGGAAGGCTTGTCGGGCAAGAGCTATGCGATCCCCAACAAACGCATTGCGCAGATCTACGTCAAAGGTCCGGCTATGCTCGGTTACTGGCGCTCGGTGGGTAACTCGCTCAATGACTTTTTCTACGAAGCCTTCCTGGACGAACTGGCCGACAAAGGCGGCCATGATCCCTATGAACTGCGCCTGCACCTGCTGCGCGACAACCCGCGCCTGACCACCCTGCTGCAAGCGGCCGCCGAGCTGTCTGGCGGTTGGAAGCGTGGGCCCTACACCGCCGAAGACGGCACCCGCCGTGCACGCGGCGTAGCCATGGCCTCGCCGTTTGGCTCCCATGCAGCGGTGGTGGCCGAGGTGTCGATCGAGAACGGCCAGGTCAAGGTTCATCACATCTGGGAAGCGATTGACCCGGGCAGCATCGTCAACCCGGCGATTGTAGAGGCGCAGGTCAACGGTGCCGTGGCCTTGGGCCTGTCGCAAACCTTGTTGGAGGAAGCGGTGTACGTGGATGGCAAGCCACGGGCGCGCAACTACGACCTTTATCCGGTGCTGCCGCCTTCGCGTATGGCGCAGGTCCACGTGAAGATCGTGGAGAGCGGAGAAAAAATGGGCGGTATCGGCGAACCGCCGTTGCCGGCTGTGGCCCCCGCCGTGGCGAATGCCGTGGCGCAGCTGACCGGCCAACGCATCCGCAGTCTGCCTTTGAGCCGTTACACCTTCAGCTAACCGACAGGGAATGCCCATGAATAACCGCCGATTCGCAAGAACCGCAGGGTGGCTGGTGCTGCCCTGCGTGGTCGCCGCCGGCCTGCTGGCCTGGTATGTCACCCGCGAGCCTGCCTCGCCTTTTGAACAGCAACAGGCCACTAGCTTCGACCCCGCGTTGGTCACTCGCGGCGAATACGTCGCGCGAGTGAGTGACTGCGTGGCCTGCCACAGCCTGGCCGGCAAGCAGCCATTCGCTGGTGGCCTGGAAATGGCCACTCCGCTGGGGGCGATCCACGCCACGAACATCACCCCCGACCGCGAGCATGGCATCGGTGCCTATAGCCTGGCCGACTTCGACCGCGCCGTACGCCACGGGGTAGCACCGGGCGGGCGACGGCTCTACCCGGCCATGCCCTACCCGTCTTATGTGAAGCTCAGCGACGATGACATCCAGGCGCTGTACGCATTTTTCATGAAAGGCGTGCAACCGGCCAACCAGCCTAATATCCCCAGCGACATTCCCTGGCCGCTCAACCTGCGTTGGCCCATCGCCCTGTGGAACGGTGTGTTTGCACCGACCGCGACCTATGCCGCCAAGCCCGGCCAGGACGCACTGTGGAACCGGGGCGCCTATATCGTCCAAGGCCCGGGCCACTGCGGCAGTTGCCACACGCCACGGGGGCTGGCGTTCAACGAAAAGGCCCTGGACGAATCCGGCGCGCCATTCCTGGCCGGTGCCCTGCTCGACGGCTGGTACGCCCCCAGCTTGCGCCAGGACCACAACACCGGCCTGGGGCGCTGGAGTGAGGAACAGATCGTGCAGTTCCTCAAGACCGGTCGCAACCAGCATGCCGTGGTCTATGGCTCGATGACCGAAGCCTTCAACAACTCCACGCAGTTCATGCAGGACGATGACCTGGCCGCAATCGCTCGCTACCTCAAGTCACTGCCCGGCGACCCGCAGCGTGACGGCAGCCCCTGGCAGTATCAAGCGGCAACAGCGCGCCAGGATGCTCCCGGCGCCCATACTTACGCGACCCGCTGCGCCTCCTGCCATGGGCTCGACGGCAAAGGCCAGCCCGACTGGATGCCGCCCCTGGCCGGCGCCACCTCGGCCGTGGCCAAGGAAAATGCGTCCGCGATCAACATCACCCTCAATGGCTCACAACGTGTAGTCACCGCCGGGCTGCCGGACGCCTACCGCATGCCAGCGTTTCGTGAGCAATTGTCCGACTCGGAAATCGCCGACGTGCTGAGCTACGTGCGCAGTACCTGGGGCAACCACGGCGGCGCGGTCGATGCGAAGGCCGTAGGCAAGTTGCGCGGGCATACTGACCCGGCGAGCAGTAGCCCGATCATCCTGCATATGCGTTGATAGGTCGCGATCAACTGTGGGAGCGGGCTTGCCCGCGAAGGCGGACGGTCAGTCACTGCATCGTTAACTGAACCACCGCTATCGCAGGCAAGCCAGCTCCCACATTCGGCAATGAGCATCAATGATATAAGCGGCGGCTGGCAGGCCGCTCTATTTGCTCTCGTCCGCCTTGCCTTCCTGCATCTGCACCGACGACTGGGTGCCACTGTTGTTGTCTTTAGTGGCGTTGTCAGCGTTGTCAAAACAGCCGTGCAGCAGGAACGCGCTGCACAGGCCCACGCACATATAAAGCTTCTTCATGATCGTTCACCTGTTGGCAAGTGTGTGTTATCGGCGTGACGAAAGCAGAATTCGTCCGCCCATGATCTATCTGTCTGGAACAGAAGCGCTGGCGTTCAAAAAATAGCCCCTTGGCTGACGAATGGGGCCGCGTGTTATTCAAACGGGATCACCGAAATCTTGCCGTTGCGCTCAAGAATCGCGAAGCGGATCTGCTTGAGTTCGACAAGCCCTTGGGTGGACCGGGCCGCCTCAAGAATGTCGCCCTCGTCCAGGCGCGCATGCTTGAGCCTTTTATGCAGCACCTGGCCTTGCTCGACCAGCACCGTCGGCCCGCCATCGAGCACCCGTGCGAACCAGGCTGAACGCTGCTTGGCCAGCGAGAAGCCAATGTCGATGGCAATGAGGGTGGCGATGACCAGCACGGCGTTGGTCATCGAGAAATCTTCGCCCAGCAACGCCTGTTGGGTGGCTTCGCCGATGACCATCAACAACACCAGGTCAAAGGTGGTGAGCTCGGCCAGCGTGCGCCTGCCGGCAATTTTGAACAGCACCAGCAGCACCAGGTAAATCGCCACAGCCCGCAGTACAGAGTCCATGGTTGCCCCTCGGATCATTGAATGGGAAACGACCGATTCATACGGATTAGGTGACCACCGCGCCGCGGTGGTTCATTCTTTCGACACATCTCGACCACCATCTAAAAAGATGATGGTTTCAGCGCAACTGAATCGTTGAAATGATCGAAATTTCGGCAGTAACCCAGTTGATACCGGGGCGTTGCCAGCGGGTCACAGCTCTATATCGATCACGCTGAAGAAGGAACCCCTGTCATGAACGACTCACAACGCGCCTGGGAACTGGCTATGGTGCTGATTGCCAATGGCCGGATCCCCTTCGACCCCGCCAACCCGAGTGGGTCGGTGAAAATCCTTTCCAAGCATCTGCACGCGCTCGAAGAAGCACTGCGTGAACAGGCCACAGACGTCGCCACGCATGAGCGCCTGGGCAAGAACAACAGCCGCAGGCCCTCGTTGGTGTGTGCCGAATAGGCGTCAGACTCAGGTTCGGCTACAGCCGATCCGGCTCGGCAACTGGCCCTGCCTGGCCTTCAGCGTGGCTTGCATCGCTTGCGGCAAGGTGCTCCAGAACGTCAGCCCCGAGCGCTCTTCGATGTGATCCACGGTGACCTGGTAATCGCAGAAGTCTGCGCCCTTGGGGGTTTCCTGGTTCATCACGAATGAGGCGTACAGGCCCGTTTCCGGCGAACTGCCGACCACGATGATTTTCCAATAGCCGCTGGGGATGGTGTGCACTTTGTTCGTACCTGGCAACGAGCCAACAAAATGCTCATACAGCGGCCCGGTGGCCACATACACCTGATCGACGCCTGGCTCCTTGCTGAGAGTGCGCTCCTGGTCTTCCAGGCGCGCCCACGGCCCCTGGTTGAGTTCGGCTTTTTGCGGCGTGATGTTCGACAGGTAGTTGAGGGTTTGCCAATCGGCCACCCCCGCCATTGACGCGAGGTTGGCCTGATGCCCACGGTCGATTTTGAGCGCGACGTTGGCGCCGTTGTAATCCACCGGGTCCAGGGTTTCCCCGGCTGGAATATCCGGGTCGGTGCGCCAGTCACGGGAACGCCCGCTGGCCGCGCTGGCCTTGGTGATCTTGTAGGACACCCAATTGGCAAACTTGGTCGAACCGTTGTTGTTCAACGTGTAGGCCTGGCGGTTCAACGTCACTGGGCTGCCGCCGGTGGGGCAACCAACCGCGCAGTTATCGAACTGCAAGGGTGGCGCAGGGAGGACGGCGGACTGGCGTGTGGGCGTGGTACAGGCGGCCATCAACGGGATCAACGAAAACGCCAGGTACTTGAGCGATGTGCTTCCTTGCATGGTGTTACTCCTTGGGATGAATCTGTTAAAAGACTGAATGGCCTCGGCCGATGCGCTTCCTGCGCAAGTCGAGATAACCATTGGAACACATAAACATTTCTAAACAACGACTGCAATCAGGCCAACAAACGTAACCCCTTCGCGCCCCATAACTGTGCTATCCATAACGCCGCCCTCTAGCGGGCGATAGCATCGCGTCATCAATGCACAAGGGACTGTCATCAAGCACGTGGGGGCAAATGTTTAAACAGAGGATGCTCCACGACCATGGCTGAATACCTTCTGCCTCCCGCTGCTCCACACTGGCTGATCCGCCAAGCCATCCCCGACGATGTGCATGCCTTGGTCGCACTGGATGCCTACGCAACCGAGCATGCCAGCCGTCGTGTGTTTATCTATGATGCCGTGGTTCGCCAGCAATGCCTGGTAGCCGCCAACGCTAACGTGTGCGCCGGCTACCTGGTGCTCACCCACGATTTTTTCAACCATGGGTTTATAGCGCTGGTGGTGGTTTCACCGCTGTACCAACGCCAAGGCGTCGCCCTTCGTCTGCTGGCAGCGGCCGAAGCGGCCTGCAAGACGCCCAAGCTGTTCGCGTCGACCAATGCCTCCAACGGCGCGTCCCAGGCCCTGCTGACGAAAGCCGGCTTTATTCCCAGCGGGCAGATCGAGAATCTGGACGATAACGACCCTGAACGTGTGTACGTCAGGTTCATTCGCTGACGATACCTTTTGTAGGAGCGAGCTTGCTCGCGAAACACTCACAGGCGCCGCGCTTATTCAGGGAGCGCGCGTTATCGTTGAGGTTTTTCGCGAGCAAGCTCGCTCCTACAGAAAGCAGAACGCCATCTGCGCTACGCAGGAACCTTTTCTCGAACGCACAATCTGTGGTTCACCCTTTTGAACCGATTGAGACCCTGCGCATGCTTGTGAAAAAAGCCGTCCTCTGCATGGCACTGCTAAGTGCCGGCTTCATCGCAGGCTATGCGGCCAAACCCACCCCGCAGCTGCAAGTCACCGCTGGCCAACTGATGGAGTGCGGCGAACTCATGATCCCGACGCTTGGGATGTGAGCCGCGCATACCCAGGTAAAAGCCGTTTCAGCCGCCCGAAGTCACGTCCGCAGGGTGCACGTTGAACCCATTGCGCCCCGCCGCCTTCGCACCGTAAAGCGCTGCATCGGCCGCCTCGACCAAACCCAACACCGGCTCCAGCCGTGAGCCCAGGCCCGTCGCAACGCCGATACTCACACTCACGCGCCCGAAGGGGCTGCCTGGGTGTGTGATGTTCTCCTGCTGTAGGCGCGAAAGAATGCGTTGCGCGACCACCGCAGCGCCTGCACTGTCAGTCGCGGGCATGATGACCGCCATTTCTTCTCCGCCATAGCGCGCCACCAGGTCCGAGGGCCGCCGCACGCACGTTTCCAATAACGTGCTGACCGCCTGCAAGCAAGCATCTCCCGCGACGTGACCAAAGGCATCGTTGAAGCGTTTGAAATGGTCGATATCGATCATCAGCAATGCCAGTGACGTACCCTCGCGCTGCGCCCGGCGCGCTTCAACGGCCAGCGTTTCGTCAAAACAGCGGCGGTTGGCGAGGCCGGTCAGCGCATCCTTTTTCGCTAATAGCGCCAATTGCCGATTGGAGTCGAGCAACTGTTGCTGGGCGACACGCAACGCCTCTTCCGCCGCCGTACGCCTGCGGATATCCAGGATCAGAAACCAGCCGATCAGCCCCGTCAGCCCCAACAGCCCCGCCACCACGACCGCTGACAGTGCCGCCTCGATGCGCCACGCCGCGAGGGCTTCGTGCTTGCCCAACGCGACCGTGGTGATCAGCGGCAGGGTTTCGCTTTTGCGAAAGGCATAGAGCCGCTCAACCCCGTCGAGGCTGGAGGTATAGGCCGCAGTGCCCACAGGCTGGTCGACGAGGTACTTGGAATAAATAGGCGAGGTGGAGAAGTTGCGGCCCATGTCCTGCTCGCGGAAGGGGTAACGCACCAGTAACGTGCCGTCGGCGTAGGACAGGCCGATGGCGCCCTCCTGGCCCACATCGAGTTTGCCGAATACCCGCAGAAAGTTTTCCACCCCCAGGGTCACGGCGACCACGCCAGCGAAGTTGCCGGCCGCGTCGTTGAAACGGCGGCTGATGGTCACCACCCATTCATGGTTGGCGCGGCTTTGAATCGGCGGGCCAATAAAAGGTTCAGCGCTCGGATCGTCGCGATGGTGGATGAAATAGGCCCGATCACTGCTATTGGCGCCCTCCGGAATCGCACGATTGGAAGACAGCAGCCACCGGCCCTGATGATCATAAATGGTGATGCCGCTGAGCTGCGGCATCAGCGGCTGCTGTAGGTTGATCAGCGTGCTGATTCGCTGGATTTGCACCGGCCCACTGCCTTCGGTTTCCAGGCGCTCAACCAGCCCCAGCAACAGCAACGAGCTTTGCCGCACGATGCCTTCGGTATAGGTGTTAAGGGCCTGGGTCAGGTTCAAGCCATGCACATCCACTTCCGCCAGCGCACGGTCGCGGGAAGACAGGACTTTCCAAATCGTCAGCGAAGTCAGGGAACAGCCGATCACCAACAGCAACAGCATCACAAGACGGGTATCACGCTTCACGTCAGCACCTTAAGGAAGTCCGGTTTCCGTTCCAGCCATCATTCGAACGTCGGTACTCACAGGGGCAACCGGTTCCAGAGTGCCAGCATACAAGCAGTCTGTGCGGGCTGCAGCAACAGAGTGTGCGGCTGAGCGCCGGCCAGAGTAGCCAGCGCCTTTAATGACCACTATCAAACAGGGTATTGAATGCTAAACCAATCGTTAAGGTCGCCATTAATTCAATATCAATCGACGCGACAAAACTTATACGAAGCGGCACTTCTTGAGCCTAGTTGTACAAGTTTCATCTACCACTCTACCGTTCATCGCCCTTTTTAAAAAATTTCAAAACATCTGCGCACTTGCCCCTATCAGAAAAGATGTCCGTTGCATAAACGGGCAACTAGCGAAACGACATTTCAAAACTGGGAGTATTGTTATGACGACGAGCAATAAAAACCCTGGAAACTTTGCCAATGATCGCGAAAAAGCATCACAGGCGGGAAAGAAAGGTGGACAGGCCTCTGGCGGCAACTTCGCCAACGACCGCGAGAAAGCCTCGGAAGCCGGGCGTAAAGGCGGCCAGAACAGTCATGGTGGTGGACGTAAGTCCTGACCACACGGGCAGTACCGCTGTTCCGTTCGTTAACAAAGGGCATTCATCATG
Source organism: Pseudomonas sp. Pse35 (assembly GCF_024519715.1). Lineage (NCBI taxonomy): Bacteria > Pseudomonadati > Pseudomonadota > Gammaproteobacteria > Pseudomonadales > Pseudomonadaceae > Pseudomonas > Pseudomonas sp. Pse35. The sequence continues at coordinate 46,949 of NZ_JALJRP010000010.1, forward strand.
CGTGCGTCCATTGATAATCAGCGCGGCGAGCCAGCTCGCAGGCCGATTGTAGAAGTGCAAACTAAAGCAAGGACTGGCCTGCGTTCTAATACGTCTGCGTGTTACGAACATCAGCAACTTTCTGAACAAGCCGAAGCCACGATAAGTGCATCTAAAACGCCACCCTTGTGTGAAAGGCACTTATAACCGTGCAGCTTGACTCACGCGCCTAAGTGCACGTTTCCAGCACAATCGAAGTGAACGTTACATTACCGACATAACGACGAGGTAACTGAACATGACTACTCAAGACAAGCAAGGCCAGATGAGCGTCAGCGAAGCCGGTAAAAAAGGCGGCGAAGCCACTTCTGCGTCCCATGACAAAGAGTTCTACCAGGAGATCGGCAGCAAAGGTGGCCAAAACAGTGGCGGGAACTTCAAGAATGATCCCGAGCGCGCCGCTGAAGCCGGCAGCAAAGGCGGCCAGAACAGCGGGGGCAATTTCAAGAATGACCCCGAACGCGCCGCCGAGGCGGGCAGCAAAGGCGGCCAGAACAGTGGCGGCAATTTTGCCAACGACCGTGAAAAAGCTTCCGAAGCCGGGCGTAAAGGTGGCGAACACAGCCACGGCGGCGGACGCAAAAGCTGATGTGCTTGATGCAGGGGAGCCGTGCTCCCCTGCTTTCATTGATGAGGGACACCATGCCTTTACACATTATCAACTTCACCGCACCGGTCACCGCTTCTACGTGCAGCCAACTGATTGAAAAAGCCTCGTTGGCCGTACAACAAGATGCCCAGGGCCTGGTACTGAATATCGCCACCATGGGTGGTGAATGCAGCTACGGCTTTACGATGTACAACTTTTTATTGTCCCTGCCGATTCCGGTGCATACCCATAACCTCGGCACCGTGGAATCCATGGGCAATATCATCTTCCTGGCCGGTGAGCGCAGAACCGCCTGCAAGCACAGTAAATTCCTGTTCCACCCCTTCCACTGGCATGTGCAAGGCGCGGTTGACCACTCGCGCATGTCCGAATATGCGATGAGCCTCGATTACGACTTGCAGTTGTACGCACGCATCGTGGCCGAGCGCACCGCCGATGCTGTCGAAAAACTGGAGACCGAAAAGTACCTGATCGCCGCGCCACGCATTCTCGACCCGCAACAAGCGCTGACCGCCGGCTTGATCCATGGGATCGAACCTCCCGTAGTCAAGGCGGACTTCGTGAGCAGCTTCATTCACTCCTAGCACCTTTTATTCAATAGGGGAGCCTCACAATGGACGAAGAAACGATCCGACTCACCGCGTACCGCATTTGGGAACAGCAAGGGAAGCCTGGCGGTCAGGATTTCGTGCACTGGTTACAAGCCAGGGAGGAGCTGACAACCCCGCCGAATGACGGCCTGGCAGGCTCGATAGCAAGTAGCGTCACCCCGCCCAACCCGGACCGATCAAAGCGCCAGGCGACCGCCGCCGGGCAAAAAACCCGCAGCAGAAAACCCAACTGCTGAACCCACAGAGCAGAGAGTGAGGACGCGCCTGTCGATAAACCTGCCAGGGTTCTAAAACATCGACAGCCGTCCAAGCGCCATCCCCTCCCCGCCGCCTCTCGATACTGGCATTAAAACATCAACTAATCGCTTGTTTGAATTCTTCCTCTTTAGCAGTTGAAAACGCCCACTTCTTAATCGAGAGTGGCCGTTCATTCAGGGAGGAATCGATGTGCCCCATCTACAAGCGAACCGAAGTTGCCTGCAATGTAAACAACCCTACGAATCGACGCTGGATGACCCCGACTTTCTAGTGTCGTCGGCCTCTGACATGCTCTGCCCAGCGTGCCAGCAACACTATGCAGCCGACCTGATGAAAGAGGCACTTCAACGCAGCGTGCAAAAGTTGTGCATGTTGCAGGAGCGACGCAAAAAACAGTAAACACTCGCCTCGCCCCTACCGCCACCCGCATGAACCCCGCCCATTAAAAACACATTCATTCGGGTGGCGGCGGCACATAGGGCTTTGCAATAAACGGGATACTCCCAGACGGGCGCCATCTTACATTCTCAAGACCGTAGCGCTCGGCCAGCGGTTTACTGATGCGTTTGATCTTTTCATTACGCGACCTGGGAATAATGCCAATTCCAGCATCGCAACAGGCCCAATGCCACGCCTCTGCGTTATTCATCACCTCCGCTCTTATAATGAAAGACTTAGGCTCGTGGTGGTATTCGTACTCGATGACATATAAAGAATTTTTCATAACCTCTCCTTCTGATTTTTTGTTATTTGCTCAGAACGAAGGTTCAGAAATTTTAATCTTTTAATGACGACGATCACGCACTTTCTGTCGCACTACCGTTCGTCGGCCTCGCATTAAAAAAAATAAAACGGTTCATGCTTCTTCTGTTTCTTAATACTGAGTCTGTTCACTCCAGGCTCTTGGTAAAAACTCCTGTCTTGCCCGCATTCCGTGCGGGCTTTTTTATTCTGCCGCGACGCTTCATCCTGTGGCGAGGGAGCTTGCTCCCGTGACGGCCTGGCAGCCGACGCTTGTCTAACTGACGCACCGAGGTCCAAGCTTGCCTGTCGGACCAAAATCCTCGTCGGCTGTCAGGCCGTCATCGCAGGCAAGCCAGCTCCCACATTCAAGATCGCGGAGCCACTCAATCGTCGTCGTGCACGTGAGCGTCAGCACAGGGCAGTCGGCCGGACTCACCTCCGGCAATCCGTTCCGCCTGATCAATACCGCGTTTGAGCGCGTCATTCACCGTCCATTCGGCACCCGGCAACTGCTTGATGCGTTCAACCACACATTGTCCCGTCGCGGTATAAACACAGAGCAGCACTTCAATATCAGCATCGTCCCGCTCTCGGGCCCTGACTTCGATATGGCAGCCGTTTTCGACTTCCCGGGTGAAGCATTTTTCTTCCAGTGCTTTTGAGACCCAGGCTTTATAGGTGTTGCCACGTATAAACATAGCGCTTCTCCAAAACCGTTAGTGGGGTTGGCCATCAACTAACGACTGAAATCCCTAAACAGAATTCAGACTTTCTGCAAGGCCACCTCCATCATGCACCGATAAAAACCCTTTACCGTTTCGCCTGTTAAACCGTTCGTCAGGCGAGGAAACAAATTGTTAAACCAACCCATCGGGCTCTATTCAAAATGTTCGGGAGCGCGGCGAAATGCGCCCTGCAGAGCGGCAGAAAAAGCCAATAGAACCGGACAGTAGACGCACTTTATCTACTGACGGCAGCTTATTGCCGAATGTTTATCACCTGATGGCTCCTGGTGTTAACAAGCGCTTCGCTTAGTTAACGCGCGAGCACAGATTCGGCACAGCAAAACGCAAGTTTCCAATACAGGAGCAAGGCATGAAACGAGCGATGGGTTATTGCCTGGTCACTATCACCAGCCTCTTCTTACTCACCAGTTGCAACCTGGTGGTATTCAACCCCAAGGGGCAAGTAGCAACCGATGAGCGCGACCTGATTATTCTCGCTACGGGCCTGATGCTGCTGGTGGTCGTTCCGGTGATTGTGATGATGTTTGTCTTCGCCTACCGCTACCGCGCCACCAATAAAAAAGCGCGTTACTCCCCCCGCTGGGCCAGTTCACACAAAATCGAAGCGGTGGTATGGGGCGTTCCCCTGCTGATCATCATCGTCCTGGGGTGGGTGACCTGGGAGACCACCCACGCACTCGACCCCTATCGCCCGCTGGAATCAGACACCCCGCCGATCAATGTGCAGGTGGTGGCCACCGACTGGAAGTGGCTGTTTATCTACCCTGACCTGGGCATCGCCAGCGTCAACGAACTGGCCCTGCCGGTGCACACGCCGGTGAGTTTCACCGTCACCTCCGACGCGGCCATGACCTCGTTCTTTATTCCCGCACTCGGCGGGCAGATCTACGCCATGGCCGGCATGCAGACCAAGTTGCACCTGATCGCCAACGAAACCGGTGAGTTCAGAGGGATTGCCGCCAACTACAACGGCCCCGGTTTTTCCGACATGCATTTCACCACGCTGTCCCTGAGCACTGCCGACTTTCAAACCTGGGTGACAAAGGTCAAGGGCGCGGCCACTTCTCTGGACCATAGCTCTTACGCGCAATTGGCCAAGCCCACCCTCAAGCACCCGGTGACCTATTACTCGGCGGTACAGGAGCGCTTGTTCCTGGACATCGTCGATAAATACGAGGGCATGAACAAGGCCAATAAACCCCGGCGCTCGCCATTGAGCGACGCTGCACAACGCACCGATCAACACCCAAGTCTGCTGGCTGAGGAGCGGTAACCATGTTCGGAAAACTGTCGTGGGACGCGATCCCAACCACTGAACCCATTGTGATGTACACCCTGGCCGTCGTGGGCCTGATCGGGGTGGCGCTGGTGGGCTCGATCACCTGGAAACGCAAGTGGGGTTATTTGTGGCGCGAGTGGTTCACCTCGGTGGACCACAAGAAGATCGGTTGCATGTACATCATCGTCGCGCTGGTGATGCTGCTGCGCGGGTTTTCTGATGCGATCATGATGCGCACCCAGCAAGCCATGGCCGCCAGCGGCGGGCCGGGTTACCTGCCGCCGGAACATTACGACCAGATCTTCACCGCCCACGGCGTGATCATGATCTTCTTCATGGCCATGCCCTTCGTCGTCGGTTTGATGAACATCGTCGTGCCGTTGCAGATCGGCGCTCGCGATGTGGCTTATCCGTTTCTCAACGCCCTGAGTTTCTGGCTGTTCGTGGTGGGTGCGGCGCTGGTGAATATTTCGCTGGGGGTTGGTGAGTTCGCGCGCACCGGCTGGGTCGCGTATCCGCCGTTATCCGAGCTGGGCTACAGCCCCGGCGTCGGCGTGGATTACTACATCTGGTCATTGCAGATATCCGGTATCGGCACGCTGCTCACGGGGGTGAATTTCTTCGTCACCATCCTGAAGATGCGCACCGAAGGCATGACGCTGTTCAAGATGCCGGTGTTCACCTGGAATGCGCTGTGCACCTCGGTGCTGATTCTGGCGGCATTCCCGATCCTCACCGCCACCCTGCTGATGCTGACCCTGGACCGCTATCTGGGCATGCATTTTTTCACCAACGAGGCCGGCGGCAACCCGATGATGTACGTGAACCTCATCTGGGCCTGGGGGCATCCGGAGGTGTACATCCTGATCCTGCCCGCGTTCGGGGTGTTTTCCGAGATTGCCGCCACCTTCAGCAGCAAGCGGCTGTTCGGCTACGTGTCGCTGGTATGGGCGACCATCGCGATCACCGTGTTGTCGTTCATCGTGTGGCTGCATCACTTTTTCACCATGGGCGCGGGGGGCAACGTCAACGCGTTCTTCGGCATCATGACGATGATCATCGCGGTGCCGACCGGCGTAAAAATCTTCACCTGGTTGTTCACCATGTACCGCGGCCGCGTGCGCTTCGAAACGCCCATGCTGTGGACCCTGGGCTTTATCGTGACCTTCAGCATCGGCGGCATGACCGGGGTGCTGCTGGCGGTGCCCGGGGCCGATTTCCTGCTGCACAACAGCCTGTTCCTGATCGCGCACTTTCACAACGTGATCATCGGTGGTGCGGTGTTCGGCTATATGGCCGGCCTGACGTATTGGTTCCCCAAGGCGTTCGGTTTCCGCTTGAACGACAAGCTGGGCCGCATCGCCTTCTGGTGCTGGCTGGTGGGCTTTTATTTCGCGTTCATGCCCTCCTACGTGCTGGGTTTCATGGGCATGACGCGCCGTCTCAATCATTTCGACAACCCCGAGTGGCGGCCCTGGCTGCTGCTGGAGCTGGTGGGGGTGGCAATCATCCTCTGCGGCGTGGCGGCGCAAGCCTTGCAATTGTTTGTCAGCATCCGCAACCGTCATCAATACCGCGACCGCACCGGCGATCCGTGGGACGGGCGCACCCTGGAATGGGCCACCGCGTCTCCCCCGCCGCTGTACAACTTCGCCGAGCAGCCCAAGGTCAATGACCTGGACGCGTACTGGGGCATGAAGGAGCGCGGCGTCAGCACCCTGAGCCACACCGACTATCGCAGCATCCATATGCCGCGCAATACCGCGTCGGGCTTGGTCATCAGCCTGTTTGCGCTGGTCTGCAGCTTTGCGTTGGTGTGGCACATCTGGTGGTTGGCGGCGTTCGGCCTGGTGGCCTCGGTGGTCGCGTTCGTGGTGCGCAGCTACGACGAAGACATCGATTACTTCGTGCCCGCCCAGGAAGTCGCGCGCATCGAAACGGCCCGTCTCAAAGACCTGGCGGAGGCTTGACCCATGTCCAATATCGTTATGGAAAAAGACATTGCCCATACCCACGAACAAGGGCATGAAGACGCCGGTTCCCTGAGCCTGTTCGGGTTCTGGATCTACCTGATGACCGACTGCATCCTGTTCGCGACCTTGTTCGCCGGCTACGCCGTATTGCGCGACAGCGTGGCGGGCGGGCCGTCGAGCATGGATATTTTCGAACTGCCCTATGTGCTGGCCGAAACCATGCTGCTGCTGTTGAGCAGTATCACCTACGGCTACGCCATGCTCGCCATGAACCACGGCAAGCAACGCGATGTGCTGCGCTGGCTGGGGCTCACGTTCGTGTTGGGCGCGGGCTTTATCGCCATGGAGATCAACGAATTCCACCACCTGATCGAAGAAGGCTACGGGCCGGACCGCAGCGGCTTCCTGACGGCCTTCTTCACCCTCGTGGGCACCCACGGCGCGCACGTGTTGACCGGGCTGATCTGGATGGCGGTGCTGATGGTCCAGGTCAAGCAACGCGGCCTGACCAGCACCAACGCCACCCGGCTCAGTTGCCTGAGCCTGTTCTGGCACTTTTTGGACGTGGTGTGGATCTGCGTCTTTACCGTGGTCTATCTGTTGGGGGTGGTGTGACATGTACAAGCAAAGCTCGCTTCACAGCAGTGCCGGTACCAGCCATGGCAGCAGTCGCTCCTATCTGGTCGGGTTCCTGGTGTCAGTACTGCTCACCCTGATTCCGTTCGCCCTGGTGATGTTCCCGTCACTGCCGCGCACCGTCACCGCCTGGTTGGTAGTGGCGTTGGGCGCGATACAAATCGTGGTCCACCTCAAGTTCTTCCTGCACCTGGACACGGCCGAAGAACAACGCTGGAACCTGATTGCGCTGATTTTCTCGGCGGTCATCATTCTTCTGTTGGTGGGGCTTTCGTTATGGATCATGGACAGTATTCATCACAACATGCTGGCGCACTGAAACACTGGCGGGGGCTGTTCAATACCGCCATCGAGCTCACCAAGCCGGGCATTATTGTCGGTAACCTGGCCTCGGTGCTGGGCGGTTACCTGCTCGCCGCCAGCGGGCATGTGGCCTCGGTGACGCACGGGCTTGCCACCCTGCTCGGCACCGCCCTGGTGATCGGGTGCGGTTGTGTCATCAACAACTGCATTGACCGCGACATCGACCGGCGCATGGTGCGCACCTGTCATCGGCCATTGGCACTGCGCATCATCAGGGTGTCCACTGCCGCAGGCTATGGGATCGTCCTGGGCGCCTGCGGTTTTGGCTTGCTGTGGGGCGGCAGCAATGCGCTGGCGTGTGGGCTGGCAATGGTCGGGCTGGTGATCTATGCGGGGGTCTACACCTACTGGCTCAAGCGACGCTCCCACTGGGCCACCTTGATTGGCAGCCTCTCTGGGGCGATGCCGCCGGTGATCGGCTATTGCGCGGTCACCGGGCGGTTTGACCTCACGGCCATGCTACTGATCGCGGTGTTCTGTTGTTGGCAGATGCCGCATTCACACGCCATCACCGTGATGCGCCGCGAGGATTTCCGCGCCGCAGGCCTGCCGCTGTTGAGCCTGGCCCAAGCCCATCGGCAGATCCAGGCGTACATGCTGGCCTTCCTCGCCAGCGCCCTGATGCTAGGCGCGGTGGCGCAGATGGCGGCGTTGTATTTTGTGGTGATGCTCGGGCTGGGGAGTTATTGGCTAACCCTCGCGGCCAGCGGTACACGCCTCGCTGACCCGACCGGCTGGGCACGCAGGATATTCGGGTTTTCGATTGTGTTGGTGCTGGCGCTTGACCTGGCGCTGGCGGTGCTGAGGTAGCTTTGTGGGCGGCGCCCTCGAGGGATGCAATGCTCAAAGCAACGAAGATCAACTGTGGGAGCTGGCTTGCCCGCGAAGACGTCGGCCCACCCAACATTGATGTTGACTGACCCGCCGCTATCGCAGGCAAGCCAGCTCCCACAGGGGATTGCGCTTAACTGACTGGCATTGGGGCAAGCCCGCTCCCACATTTGGGGCACAGTGGCCTGCTCGATCAGGCATCGAGCACCGCCCGGATTTTGCGCGGCAAATCAGCAGGCTGATACGGCTTGGGAATCAACTCGAACTCATGCACCTCTATCTCCGCGCGGGCCAATGCGTCTTTCGCATAGCCGGTAGTCAGCAAGATCCTGATGTGCGGATACAAGCGCGACACCTCCCGCGCCAACGCCGCGCCATTCATCGCGCCGGGCATGATCAAGTCACTGAACACCAGGTCATACGTCGCCTGCTTGAGCATGCCCAACGCCTCGGCGGCATTGAGGGCGATGTCCGTGTGGTAACCGTAGTCAGACAGAATGACCTGCGCCAACTCGGCCACCTCGGGCCGGTCCTCCACGATCAGGATGCGTTCGTTACCTTGCGGTGAGATGGCTGTGGGGGGCTGCTCGACCCACAGCTGGCTGTCATCTGCAGGAAAGTACAAGCGAATCGTCGTACCGATGCCCGGGTCTGAATGAATCCGCGCCGTGCCGCCCGATTGCTTGACGAAGCCATACACCATCGACAACCCCAGGCCCGAGCCCTGGCCTTCTTCCTTGGTGGTGAAGAACGGCTGCATGACTTTGTCCTGAATACCTGCGTCGATGCCGTTGCCGTTATCCGAGACCGAAATGCTCACGTAACAGCCCTCGGTCAACCCATCACGCTCGGCACCGACATCGCCCGTTACCTGGACGTTGCAGGTCTGGACGGTTACCGCTGGGTCCGCACGCCCGCGCAAAGCATCCTGGGCATTGGATAACAGGTGCTGCACTGCCAGCTCCGCCTGGACAGGGTCGATGCGGCAGTTCCACAGATCTTCGGCAAGTTCTACATGCAACTCGACGCCCTGCAGCGCACGTGCCATGAATTCGGGGCGGCTGAGCAAGCTGTTCAAGTTGATCACCCGACTGTCGAGCCGTTGCTTGCGCGAAAACGCCAGCAACTGCTGGGTCAGGGTCTGAGCTTTTTCCGCCGCGGCCCTGGCACGGCTGGCACTGTTGACGATGCGCTGCGGATCGCTACCGGGGCGCTTGGCGCTCTGCTGGATCAAGTCGAGATAACCCATCATCACTTGCAGCAGGTTATTGAAGTCATGGGCAATGCCACCGGTCAGTTGCCCCAGCGCTTCCAGGTCTTGTGCGCGACGCACGCGCTGTTCGGCATCGTGACGCCGGCTCACGTCCAGCTGCGATGCGAAAAAATACACCAGTTGCCCACGTTCGTTGAACAACGGCGAAATGAACAGCTCGTTCCAGAAGGTCGAGCCATCCTTGCGGTAGTTGAGCACCTCGACACAGGCCTCATGGTGCTGCTCAACCGCGCGCTGCACCTGGTGCAGCGCGTTTTTGTCGGTTTGAGGCCCCTGCAAGAACCTGCAATTACGTCCGATCACTTCGTCCAGTTCAAAGCCTGTCAGGGTCAGGAACGCCCGGTTGGCAAAGATGATCGGGTTATCAGGCCCCGCGGGGTCGGTCACGATCATTGCACTGTGGCTGGCTTGCATGGCCGCAAAGAACAGGTCTTTGCGGCTGGCAGACAGCATTGCCAATTCCATACCGTCGACCACAGGCTTCTTCTTTGTCGCCAAGGTTCACCTCCAGATACGTGGTACGTGTTCCATGGACCGTGAAAACGCTGCGCAGTGCCATCTTGTGCCGAGCGGACGCGGCGCCCCCGAAGGGCACCGCACGTGTCATTAACGCTTGGCTTGTGTGTCAGGCGCCTCAGAGCGTTGCAAAAACGCTTGCGTAAGCTCTGGCAAGTGCTCGAGCAACCACTGAGCCATGGCGACTTCCTGGGGTAGAATCTTTTCGCACGCCGCTTGTGTCTCGGCGTCACCCGCTGCCTTCGCGGCCGCGATGAGCACCGTGTAGCTGGCCACTTCCATATTTTCAAACACGTAGCCGGCCATCGCGCCCTTGATCACCTCGTCACTCATCAGCGAGCCACCGACCGCCTGACCGAAAGCCATCAGCTTGCCGCCCACGTCTTTAAGGGTCGAGGCACTGCCTCCCAAACGCGTCAGGCATTCGTCAATCAGTTACTGCTGCCCAAGGGTTTCCTCAATGTGCTCGTCGATTCGCGCCTTGAGTTGGGGGTAATTCTCCAGGCGCTCGGACTGTGCCTTGAGCATTTTCTCGGCCTGTTGCTCCATCGCATGGGCATCACGTAGCCAGTCGAGCAGGTTTTCCTGTGGGGTTGCCATGTCGTTGTCCTCGTCAAGAAAGTCGAAAGCACCGCACGCCCTTCAGCGTGCGGCTATTCTCAATCAAAGGTCGGGCTTGGGCTTGAGGCCCGCCCCCAGGTCAGCGCCGGTGGTGGGGTCGCTGGTGGGGTCCGAGAGCGTGCGGATTTTCATCGCGCTCAGCACCGCTTCATCGTCGGCGTCCAACTGCACGCTGGCGGTGCCGTCACCGCCATCGACCGCCGGTTGTGGGTTTTCCACAAACTCCCAACCGTCACCCTGGTTCCAGGGCCCGCGCAGGTTCTCCGCGCCTTGGGACATGTTGAAGTACACCTGGGTGAACTCCGGTTTGCCCGGCAACTTGCCCTGGGGAAAATTCGGCTGGATCGCATGCAGCGCTTTTTCGAAGGATATCTGGTGAGCGATTTCCCGCGTCATCAAAAAACCCAGCGCATCTTTTACACCCGGGTCATCGGTGACGTTCATCAACCGCTCATAGACAATTTTGGCCCGGGCTTCGGCGGCGATATTCGAGCGCATGTCTGCGGTGGGTTCACCAATAGTGTCGATGTAGGCGGCGGTCCACGGCACGCCGGCAGAGTTGGTCAAAGGCGAACCCGCCCCGTACAGCAGGCTGGTGATATGCGAGTCATTGCCGGCGCCATTGAGGGCACGATACAACTCGCCCTCCTCTTCCACGCCTTCGGCCATTCGCCCCTTGGCGCCCTTGTTGAGCATGACGATGATGGAGCCGACGATCTCCAGATGGCTGAGTTCTTCGGTGGCGATGTCCATCAGCAAATCTTTGCGCCCCGGATCGTCTTCCGCCAAGGCTTGGGTGAAGTAACGGGACGCGGCGGCCAACTCACCTTGGGCGCCGCCAAACTGCTCGAGCAAAAGGTTGGCCAGGCCCGGATTGGGCTCGGCGACGCGGACGGTGTATTGAAGTCGCTTGTTATGTAGAAACATGAACAAATCTCCTCAGGCTTACGGAAAAAGGCGCCCTGCTGGAATGCGCGCCTACCTTGCATGGGAAGTGGCCTGCGCGTGGAAAATTTCAAAATAAACCGACGCCTCACGACCAGCGGTAATGCGCTGCAGGCCAAGCGAAACGGCACTTGTAGCGCAGTTCTCTCAATCGGCGCCGTGGTTTTCCGACTCGGGCACGGCGTCGATGCCGGGCGTACCGTTGGCGGGCTTGATGCTGGCGTCAGCGGGCGTTGCGGCGCTGTCGGGATGGTCCCAATCGGTGGTCGCGTTGGGGTCTTCGTCGCGCCCGGCAGTGCCGATGACGCAACCGTCTTCATTGGGTGCGTCTGGATGCTCGAGCGGCCGGTACTGTGGGTTGGATGGGTTGTGTTTCATGGCTGAAAAGCTCCCGTTCACAGGTTAGGAACCTCGTTGGAACCACACCCTTTTTTGGAGTGCGACGAAAAAGACGAATGGCAGGACCGTTAACTAAACCAGCAGTTTCGATCTGATTAATATCAAAGCGCTGGCCGGCAATAAAAGTTATACGAAGCGGCGCATCAACCAAGTTTCTGTATAACTTTTTCAGCGAAATTACCGTTCGTCGCCGGTTAGAAAAATCGGTAAAACATTTTTCAAAAAGCCAATATCGGAATAAGTGTCCGTTGCGAAACGGCCAACTAACGAAACGCAAACTTAGCGACTGGAGAACTATCATGACTACAGGTAATAAAAACCCGGGCAACTTTGCCAATGATCGCGAAAAAGCCTCCGAAGCCGGTAAAAAAGGCGGCCAAGCGTCGGGCGGGAACTTCGCCAACGACCGTGAAAAAGCCTCGGAAGCCGGCCGTAAAGGTGGGCAGCACAGCCATGGCGGCGGTCGGAAGTCGGGTTCTTGAGTAACGGTGGGAGGGGCAGCCTGGCTGCCCCTTCAAACCAAACGCACAGAACATAAGTGACATATTCATCACTGATAAATAATCGTAAACGTCGCCGACGCATTGGCCGGGCCTGGCGTGACTCGGTTGGCGGTTTGCAGATAACGGGCACGCAAGCGGATGTTGTAGCTGGACTCGAAGGACAGTGGGTTAATACCGCTGGCCCGATTCATCCCCAGGGGTACCGGGGTACTGTCTAGTGTCGCTACTTGGATGCCGACTCCGCTTGCGGCAGGCGAATTACCTGTGCCTGTGGGATCAATGCTCAGCACGCCCGTACTGGCATTGATCGCCGGGCGCGAGGAGTCGATGCGAAATTGCAGGGTGTTACCCGCTAGGGTTCCGCCGGAGCCAACGCCGGTGGGTGAATTACCACTTTGCGAAAGCCAGCCAGGTCCGGTGGTGGAATAGGTGCCATGGAACGCCGGGCAATCATTCAAGTTGATGGAAAAATCTGTCCACCCTGTGGCGCTGTTAAGCCCGGTGAACTTATTGGTCAAGTGCGTCCCCATCGGCACTGAAACATCCGGCGTACTGCAGGTGCGCGAGACAATCTGGATACTGCCGGAGATGCCCATCCTGAAACCCTGCATCCTGGCATCGCCGAAGTTGCCAAACAGGCTCACGACCGGCAATGAGCTGCCAGCCAATACACCTGGCGTTACTTCCCCTAGTTTGATCAGTATCAATTCGAAGTTCGAAGGTCCATCAAACGGAATCAGGCAGCGAGAGCCCGATGTGCAGGCAGTCCAGGATTTGTTGGTTTGCCTGGGCAGCACGCCGCCGAGACTATTGATAACCACCCCCAGCCCTGGAATTCGGGTTCTGTAGACCTTGTTGGCATAGGGGCCGCTGGACCAATTGGCTAAGCCAGAAGTCGCCTCGACCGTCAACTCGGTCCACTGTTGAAACGGAGCAAACCGGCAGTCCAGCTCGGGTGCCTGGCCCAAGGCCATGCTGAAGCGCTGTCGATAGACTTCGGCGCCCACCGGCACATCACGTCCGACGGTAATCGCCGAGACCTGCAATGGCATGTTGCCCACTGCGGCCTGGATACCGTTGTTATATGTACAGGTCACTGCCATGGCCGTATCGGCCATCGCCCAAAGTGCCGCCAGCGCTAGGCTGGGTTTGATCAAAGCGCCCATGTTCATAACGGTACCTTTTGCATGTTGTTGGGCGGCGTGCTGCCCGCGACCTGTTTGCCGGCGGCGCAAATAGCGTCCACCTGCTGCAATTGCTGGCCCTCGCCGGGGCCGGGAGGAATCATCAGGGCACACTGTTGATGGGTCTTGCTGCCCCAGTTGATCAACAACTGGCGGGTTTCTGGCTTGATCCGGGCATAGAGCAGACCGCCCTGCCCGACCATCCCCACCGAGGCGCCTTCGCCGTCGGTCACGCCTGCGCCAAATGGCAAGCTGCTGCCATCGTCCAGGCGCACATTGAGCAGCACCGCACGGCCCTGATTAGTGGTGTATTTAAGATGCACCACGGCGCCAGCGCGTGGGGCGACTTGTTGGCTGGTCTCGTTGAGTTCGACATCCAGCGAACTGCCAATCGGGTCGATGGCCACCTCGTTCAGCTCATAAGGCCGCAGGTACGGCACCACGGCATTGCCGCGACTGTCGAGCGTCAGGCCGGGGTACCCCGAAACCTTGGCGCCCGCGGCACCCGGCGCACTGACCACCGCCATGGTTTCGCCGCGGTACGGCGTCATGGTCACGCCCTCTGCATGGGCCACCACGGTGCCGCTGGCGCCCATCGAGGCGCTGGTATAGCCATCGCCACGCCCCAGTGCCGCACTGAGCATGGCTCGCCCACCCGTGTACTGACCGTTAAGCGCGGCGCTCTTGCTGTGGTTGGCGCCGTCATGGCCGAAATTGGCGCTATAGCCATATTGACGGTCTTGGCCGGCGGTGCCGCTGATACCGGCCTGCTCACTGTAATTGCCTTGGGTATCGCGGCCCACCTGCGCGGTTATTTGCGGAGTGTTACCCGACGCGCCGAAATCCAGGGGCATGCTCATGGTCAGCAAAAAGCTGTTCTCCATGTCGCCCAGCCCCATGCGGCTGCGGTTGGCATTCACACTGAAGCTGACGCGGTTGAACTGCTTGCTGTAGCTGAACTGGTACTGCACATCACTGCCCGGCTGATTCCAGTAGTTTTGCGCGTAACCGCTGATGGAGACTTGCCCCCAAGCCCCAAGGTTCTGGTCGGCGGTCACCGAAAAACGGCTGCGCGGGCGACCGAACATGCTCGAATCCCAGCCATTTTTCTCGGCATCCAGCAGTTGGATGGCGTTGCTGAAATCCAGGTAGTCCTGAGTGGAAAACCGATAGGCTGCCAGCGAGAAGTTACTGCCGGTACTGAGCACATTCTTGCTGTACGACACCCGCATGCTCTGGCCCTTGGCAGCGCCGCCGGCCAGGTCGGTCTGGGCGTGCGTGATGTCCACGGCCATCGCACCGATGGGTGTGCCGAACGCCAGGCCGGTGAGCACCGCCGTGTAGTCATCGCTCGATTGCAGACCGGCAAAACCGGTGAAGGTATTGTTCAAGCCGTACTGCACAGTCCCTTGCAGCAGGCGCGCCTGATCGTCGACGAAGTTGTTGCGGGTTTCACCCGCAGTGAGGCTGAACCGCGAGGTGCCGGGGCGCAGCAACTGGCTGACCGAGGCGTAGGGCACGATAAAGTTCTGCTCAGTGCCGTCGGCTTCGGCCACGCTCACGCTGAGGTCGCCACCATAGCCGGTGGAGTACAGGTCATCGATCACGAACGCGCCGGGCGCCACGGTGGTTTCCAGCAAGATATTGCCGGCCTGGCGAATGGTTACCCGCGCATTGGTGCGGGCAATACCCCGGATGACCGGCGCATACCCGCGCATCGAATCGGGCAGCATGCGGTCGTCAGTGGACAGTTGCACACCGCGGTAGGACAAGGTGTCGAAGATCTCGCCGGTGGTGTTGGACTCACCCACCGTCAGTTGGCTTTTCAACGCGGTGATATCACGCTGGGCGTATGTGTCCAGAGCCTGGTACCGGCTGCCCAAACGTGACTGCCAGCTCATGGACGCGTTGTGGCGCAGGCGCCAGTCCCCCAGGTTCAGGCCCGCGTTGAGGCCCATGAACGCCGAATCGGAGTTGCCACTGCGGGTGCGGTTACGATTGGCGTTGAAGTTGTAGCTGAGCATGGCGGCCGTCACGCCACGGTCCCACAACTGCGGGCTGACGTAACCCCGCGCATTACGCTTGAGCGCCACCTGGGGAATGCTCAAGTCCAGCGCCTGGTTCTCTGGGGAGAAGTTCGCGGTAGCGCCAGGGATTACCTGCCCCACTGCCGGGCACGCCTGACTGTCGAGCATCGTGCTGGCCTCGGGCGTAAGGCTGGCCATTTGCACACCCTGGCGCTCAAGCAAGCCACGGTTCATACACACCACCGGCTTGCTGCCGTCGGCCTGGGCGTCAATGCGAATATCCTGCCGGTTGTTCAGTTGCCCGTTGAGGATGATGTCGGCTCGGTATTGGCCTGGCATCACCGGGTTGCCGGCCTGGTAGGCACTCAGGTCAAGATTGCGCGAGTCTTCGGGCAGGAAGGCGTCATTAAACTGCACTTCTTGCGCCAGTGCGCCTTGCATGCCCCACACGCCTGGAGCAATGGCCAATGCCTTGAGGATCAGGGCAGTGAGCGGATTCAAGGCGAAGCGAGGCCGCGCCCGCAGAAAAAGCCTGGAGCAAGAAAAGGTCGACATAGATGACTCGCGGTTAAAAACGTCAGGAATGGATCAGGGCTGCAGCGTGTTGTGGGTCGGGACCAACGCGCCGTAATCGTTGATGGCGCTGAATTCCACCTGGGCCTGGCTCGACGGCCTGGCCTTGAGCGTGGGCAGCGCGAACTGCCGGGTTTCTCCAGGGCCGACCATGCCGTCCTCACTGCGATAGCGTTGGTTACCCGCCACCAGGTCCAACTCGATCAGCGAGACGTGGAACGCCGACGGGTTGTACGCCTTCAGCGCCAGGCCTTGGCCATCGCGTGCCGTAACCAATTGCCACTGCACCTGCTCAACCGCCTCATTGGGATTTCCAGGCAAGCCGACCGGGCGATAGAACAGCTTGATGCGCGAACGGAAAGCCATTTGCAGCGTATTAAGGTCTGCACCCGCCTCGGGTTTGGGCGGGATTTCGAGAACGTTGAGCCAGAACACCGACTCTTTGTCCTGCGCCAAAGGCGCGCCGGTAAAGAGCACTCGCAAGCTTTGGCCCTTGGTCGGGTCAATGCGCGCCACCGGGGGCGACAATAGGAACGGCGCCTTGGAGCTGGTGGGTGTCGATTCGACGCTGCCGGTGTCGATCCATGATTGGACCAGTGCGGGCAACGTGCCGTTATTGTTCAGTTTTACGGTGATTTCTTTCTGGTCCGCCGGATAGACCAGGCGCGTACCGGTAATCACCACTGCAGCGAATGCATGGGAACACATCAGTGTGGCCAGGCCGATCAGCAGCAGTGGTTTGAATGCACGTGTGCACGACATAGAGCAATCCCTTTACCGTCTGGATGCACGCCCTTCAATACCGAGCAGGGCGTGTGTCCAAAGCCTGCGACTTACTGATAATTGATGGAGTAAGTCACGGAGCCCACAACGGTGCCCGGCGTGGTGGCCGACTGGGCGTAGTACTGAACGGCGTACGGCAGCACAGCGGTCAGGGCAGTTGGGTCAACAGTTACGCGGCTGGTGGAGGTAACCTGAGACGTGTTGCCGGCCTTGATCGCGTTGCCATTGGTGGCATCCACCAACTGCAGTTGAACCTTGGTGGCTGAACCGCTGATGTTCTTCACATTACCGCTGGCCGGATCAACACCACCGCCCGACTCAAAGAACGCCGCCGCGGTTTTGATCGCAGCAGAGCACTTGCTCAGTTCGATGTTGAAACCGGTCTGGCCAGCTACTTGCCCGGCGGAAGCCAAGGAAGCGGTGGAGATGGTTGGCAAGGTGACGGTGGTCGCGCCGGAAGCTGCTGCACCATTGACGGCCACTTGGCAGGTCTCGGCTTTCAGCTCACCGTTGAAATCAATTTTGCCGTCCGAAGCCATGGCAGCAGAAGAGACGGTGGCAGCGACCAGTACAGCGAGGGCGCGAGCTTTGTAATTCATGAGTAACTCCGAGAGCACGATAGACTTGATTAAGTTTTGAAGTTCCCTGGACGGGAAATACTTCTGCGTTGTTGCGAAGTGAAGTGTAAGCAGCGCACTTAATTTTCAAAATAGGAGTGCTCTGAAAAACAAATAACCCGGGCAAATTACCTTATAAACAGGCGATTAAAAGCAACAAACAAAGCCCCCCACCATAGTGGGCTGGCTTTAATAAGCCAACAGACAAAGCGTCTATAGGAGTGGTCCTAAAAGCGCGCCTGAACGGTATATTTAAATCCAGCTTATATAATGGGTCATCGTTATTCTGATCATCAGATGTTGATTGACCCACCGTTATCGCAGCCTAAGCATCTACACAACTTCGAGGTTAGGCTGGACCCGTGGCGGCCTGACAGCCGACGCTTATTTACCTGGCGCCCCGCGATCCAACTGTGGGAGCGGGCTTGCTCGCGAAGGCGACCTGACAGTCAACACAGTTGGATTGGGTACATATCCGTTCCTGCGGTAACGGCCACCTAGGGTTCCGCCCTGACGGCGGCTCCCTTTTGAACAGCGCAAAAGCAAGCAAAACGCTCTTGCCCCACCACTCGGCACCTCGCCCAGGCGCGGTGTGCCCGTAATCCGCCAGTGATTTGGGGGCCGCCTGAGCGGCTCGCTTCGCATCGTGGTTACCATTGAGCGCTACAGAGTTGTATAGATACCCATGGCTATCGCAGGCAAGCTCTAATGCCGTTCAGTTAAGGCATTTTGTAGGAGCGAGCTTGCTCGCGAAAAACTCACAGGCGCCGCGCTCATTCAGGAAGCACACATTATCGTTGACGTTTTTCGCGAGCAAGCTCGCTCCTACAGAGGGCGATATACGCTTAACTGAACGGCATTAAGGCAAGCCCCACCTGTGAGAACGAGCGGGTACAGCAACGAGGCTATGCTGGCGCAGGCCTTTGACCAAGCAGCACGCTGAGACGCTCGGCAATCTGCTGCGCTGGCCAGTCACGCTCATCGCGCAATAGCCGTCCCAGGCTTTCGACAGTGCCCACCAGGTCGTCCCGCTCCAGCCCCAGCGCCGCCTCGTGCAGACGCTGAACTGCCTGCAACGCTTGGCTTCGCTCGCGCAAGGCCAGTGCCTCGATCAAGTCGTTGAAGGCCGTGCGCAGGATATGCGACTCCTCCTCTGGCTCTTCCTTGGGCATTGCCGGCAGCGGACCTTGCGGCATGTCACACCAAAGCTCGATCATCTGCTGCAACTTGGCCGGTGTAACCGGCTTGACCAGCCCCCCGTCGAGCCCCGCATCAAAACAACGCTCAAGGTGCTCGTTATCGCTGAAGCCCGCGACAGCTACAAGCGGACAATGGGCACGCTGCAACACCTGCTCCAACTCACGAAAGGCGCCCGCCAGCGGCTCGATTTCACTGTTTGGCAAGTCGCAATCGATCAATACCATATCGACCCGTCGCACATTGAATAGCGTCAACCCTTGGGCGCCATCAACCGCCAGCAACACCCTACAACCCAGCGCTTGCAGGTGTGCAGGCAGTGTCTGTTGGCCGGTCACAGGCGCCTGCACCACCAACACGTGTACACCGTTACCCTCCACTTGGGCCTGCGCCGCTTCAGCCTGGGGTATATCCAGGGTCTTGGCCCACTCGACAGACAGTTTGACTTCAACCTCAGTACCCACGCCTTGGGTGCTGTTGAGGGTCAGCTCACCCGACATCAGCCTCACGAGGCGACGGCAAATCACCAGGCCAAGCCCGCTACCACCGGTACGTTTGTAAGAGTGCTTGGCCCGTGCATAGGGCCGAAACAGGCTGGCCTGCGCCTGCTGTGACAAGCCAATGCCGCTGTCGATGATGCGGATCAGCACGTGCGGCACAGGAACCTCTGGCCATTCAACCACCTTGAGCTGCACCTCCACCCCGCCTACCTCAGTGAACTTGACCGCATTGGAGATCAGGTTGCGCAGCACCTGACTCAAGCGCATGCCCTCCAGCATCAAGGGGCCGCTGGGGCGTTCACCACTCAATGTCAGCAACAGGCCTTTTTCTTCGGCGCCGGCGCGATACTCCTCCACCACCTGCTGGACTAAGGCCCAGAGGTCCACAGGCTCCAGGGTCAGGGTCAGTTCCCCGGCCTCCATCCTGGAAATGTCCAGCACGTCATCCACCAGCCGCAGCAAGGTATTGGCGCCGCTGTTGGCCAATTGAGTGAAGTGGCGCTGCTGTTCGTCCAGCGGTGTGTGCTCCAACAACTCGATAGCCGCCAGCACCGCGTTCATCGGCGAACGCACTTCATGGCTGACCACCGCCAAAAACATCGCCTTTTCCCGCTCGCTCTGCACGGCCTGGCGGCGCTGACGACGGCTTTGCCAGGCGAACGCGATCAACAGCAGCACCACCGACAGCAACAGCCACAACTCACCCTGGAAATGCTCGGCGATGTCCTTGATCGTCGGAATGTCCAGGTTCATGTCATCGAACCAGGCGTCATAGATCGCTTTGCGCTCATCGTTGCTGATGGACCCCAGCACTTTTTCCAGGATCGACAACAGGATCGCGTCGCTGTCACGCACCGCCATGCTCACGCCTGTGTGCAATTGCGGCACCACCCCGGATACTTGCAACACCCCCTGATACTGCCGGGAAAGATAGGGGATCAGTAACCATTCAGAGGCGATGGCGGCATCCGCCCGACCGTCCTTGACCATCGCCATGATGTCGACAGCGTTCTGGCCGGAGATCACCGTTATGCCGGGGACTTTCTGCTGCAAAAACGCCTGATACCCCTCGCGCCCCAACATCACCAGGCGTTTGCCGGCAAGTTGTTCCAGGTCCACGAATGGCTGTTGGCCAAAGCGGCTGACGAGGATGGTGGAACTGGTGTTGTAGGGCGTCGTATAGCGCATGCCCAGGTCCTTGACCGGATCGTCGTCGCGGCGCCGGGTTGGCAAGATATCCACCTCGCCGCTGATCAGCATGTCCTTGCGGGCGCTACGATTGCCGGTGACCACCGACTGAAAATGCAGGCCCGTACGCGCCGCAATCAAACCCAGGTACTTGGCCGATAGCCCACGCAACTGGCCGTCGCTGATGTACTCGAAGGGCAGCAGGTTGTCGAACACACCGACACGCAGCACGGGGTTGGCGGCGATCCAGTCACGCTCTTGCTGGGTCAAGGTCATCGACGGCGGGTCGGCCTGCGCATCGGCCAGGCCCGCGCTTGCCAGCAGCAACCACCCCAGCAGCAGGCGCAACCGTACAACCTTCATTGTTGCGTCATCGGCGGCGGCGCGACCATGGCCAGCATGTCCAGCGGGGTCTCCTCGCTCACGGCACGCCAGTGCTGAACCAACGCCTGAAGCGTGTGCACGTAAACCGGGTTGCCCCAGCCCTCCTCTGCCCGCAACAGGTTCTCCATGTGCGCGGCCGCCTGGGCCAGGGCCGGCCATTCGATGATCAGTGCCGCGCCGTGTAACCGATGGGCAACATGGATGGCCGAAGGGCGATCACAGAGCGCCATCGCCCTGAGCAGGCTCCCCAGGTCGGCCGCCATCTCACGGTTGATAGCGGCCTGATCAAGTGTCGGGGCCATCAAGCTGGCACGCGGTGCCGCCAACGTGACGCCGCACCACTGCTCGATCACGTCACTCAACTGCCCCAGACGTATGGGCTTGCTCAACGCCCCATCCATGCCCGCCGCCAGGCAGCGTTGAAGGTGCTGCTCGCCGGTCAAGGCGGAAATGGCAATGATCGGGCAGCGCGCTCGCCCCCATTGCTGTTCGAGCGCCCGCAGTTCGCAGACCAGGCTGTAGCCGTCCTGATCCGGCAGGTCGCAGTCCATCAATACCAACGCGTAAGCGCGCTCAGCGAACCGCACGCGGGCCTGGGCCGCATCGGCGGCAATCACTGGCACACAACCAAACCCGCTGATTTGCGCCCGCAGCACTTCCTGGTTGGCCAGGGTGTCTTCCACCACCAGCAGCTGCAAACCATCGGTGACATGCAAAGGCATTGGGGCTGGGGCTCGCGTCGGTTCAGCGGCCTCAGGGGCAAGGGTTGCGGGCAAGTACAGGTTGATACACGTCCCCACTCCCGGCTCGCTGCGCAGGGTCAGCGAGCCTTGCATCAAATCGACCAATTGCCGACATATCATCAGCCCCAGGCCGCTGCCTCTCGCACGCTTGTAGGACTGACTCGCCTGGGCATAAGGCCGGAACAAAGAGGCCTGCACCGCTTCGCCCATACCGATGCCGGTGTCGCGGACTTCAACCTGCAACTGATGCTTACCGTCCAGCAAGTCTTCCAGGCGCAGGGTGATGTCAACAGCGCCGGTATCGGTGAACTTGATGGCGTTGGACAACAGGTTATGAAACACCTGCGTCAGCCGCGAACGGTCAAGCCACAACGACGGCAGGGGTGTCTGCACGCTCACATTCAGACTCAAGTGTTTTTCCCCCGCACGCAGGCGATGCAAGCCCACTACGCCATGCACCAGCGCGATGACATCCGTCGCCTCAAGTGTCAGACGTAACGCCTTGGCCCCTGAATCCGGCCGGTGCAGCACATCATCGAGCAAGCGCACCAGCATATTGGCGCCGCTGTTGGCCAAGTGCGCGAAGTGGCGCTGCTGGTCATTGAGTCGGGTGTGCCACAGCAGCTCCATGGCCGCCAGCACGGCGTTCATTGGCGAGCGTATTTCGTGACCCATCACCGCCAGGAACATGGTTTTTTCCTGCTCGTTCCGCTCGGCCTGCCGCTGCTGGCGGTAACCGCGATAGACCAGCACACACAAGCCAATCAACGCCAACATGCCCAGGATCAAAAGATGCAAGTAATGGCTGGCGATGTCCCACAGGGTCGGCGCATCTACCTCCAGGTCCCGGTACCAATGCTCGTACATCGCATTCTGTTGTGAGGGGCTGATCGAGCCTAGGGCTTTGCCAATGATCGAGGCCAGCATGGCGTTATCGGTGCGCACCGCCATGTTCACATCCAACATGCTGCTGCCCACCACGCCAGAAATTTCCAGCACGCCCTGAAACTGTCGATACAAATAGGGCATCAAGAAGGCTTCGGAGGCCACGACTGCATCGGCACCACCGTCCCGGAGGGTGTTCAGCATGGCCAAGGCCTGGGGGCTTTTGATCAGAGTGGCTCGGGGTGCCCTTTTTCTGAGCAACTGCTCGTAATACTCCACATCGGGGATCACGACCGTTTTATCTTGTAGCTGGTCAAGGTCAAAAATATCGGCGTCGTCGACACGGGTCACGATGATCGGCACGGTAGTGTCGTAGACCAGCGCGGTAAGATCCTCGATAGGCGGCTCGTCACGAAAGCGAAAGTGCGAAGACAGCAGGTCTACCTGGCCATCCAACAGCATGCGCTCACGTGCAGCCCGGGTCTTGACCGGCACATAGGTGAATTCAAGCCCCGTGGCATCGCGCACATATTGCAGGTACTGCACCGGCCGCCCTTGCAGCACGCCATTACTCATGTACTCGAAGGGGACCAGGTTTTCCATCACCCCCACTCGAAGGACCGGATGCTGCGCTATCCACAGCCGCTCCTGCTCCGTCAGCTCAACCGGCGCCGCACAGGCAAGCGCGGCATCCAGCATCAGCAACATGAATAAGAGGGCACCCGGTCGCCATCGCCTCATGGTGAGCCGATGATTTTATTGAGCTTGAACAGTTCATTGTTCGAGGTGACCCCCAATTTGCGAAACGCTGAGGTTTTCTGGGTGCTGATGGTCTTGATGCTGCGATTGAATTTTTCTGCGATTTCACTCACGGTCATGCCCGCCAGATAGCAGCGGATCACCTCCTGCTCACGGCTGGTCAGCTCGGCCTGGACCAGGGCATCCGAGGCTTCGCTGGGGTCTTTGCGCGTCTCGCTGGTGACGGTTTCCGCCAGGCGATACGTCATGTCGGTGCTCAGGTACACCGCGCCGGAGACCACCTTGCGAATGGCCTTGACCACTTGCGTCATGTCCTCGCCCTTGCCAACAAAGCCACGGGCACCGACCCGCATGGCCAGGGCCACGGTAGCCGGGTCATGATGGGCGGACAACACCAGGATCTGGCAACTGGGAAACTTGACCCGCAAGGCGCGGATCAGCGATACGCCATCCATCTCGTCGGGGCTCAGGGAGAAATCCAGCAGCAGCAGGTCAGCCGGAGCGCTGACCAGGCCGGCGAGCAAGTCGCGGCTTTTTTCATAAATGCCAACCACGTCAAAGTTGGCCTCGGCCGCCAAGGTGTTGGCGAGCCCATGCCGAACAACAGCGTGGTCGTCCAATAGAGCAATGCGTACAGGTTTCATCGTATTCGAACCCACTTGGCCCCGCTTAGGTGGCGCGGTCAAACAACAGGGACAGCTATTACGGCACTTCAAGGAGTATATTCAACAACCGCCAAAGGGCACGCCCGCCTACCGCTGTTTTTGCGCGCGTCGGCGTGGCCTGCGTTTAGCGTTAAACACTCTCGATGATGTGCTTGATCCGAAACAGCTCGTTGTTGGACATCACGCCCAACTTGCGAAAAGCCGAGGCCTTTTGCGAACTGATGGTCTTGATACTGCGGCTGAATTTTTCAGCAATTTCGGTGATGGTCATGCCCGACAGGTAACAGCGGATCACCTCTTGCTCCCGCGCAGACAAGCTGACAAAACGCATCGCGTCATCGCGTGATTGCTCCTCACCGTCATAGTTGACCGCCGTGGCTTCGGCCACCCGATAGGCCATGTCAGCACTCAGGTAGACAGCGCCCGAGGCCACCAGCCGCACTGCGCTGATCAATTGGCTCATGTCTTCACCCTTGCCGATAAACCCACGGGCACCGACGCGCAGGGCAAGAATCACCGTGGCCGCGTCATGGTGAGTGGAAAACACCAGGATTCGGCAGCCCGGGTACTTTACCCGCAGAGCACGGATCAGCAGGATGCCATCCAGCTCATGAGGGCCGAGCACAAAATCGAGCAACAACACCTCGGCCGGGTGTGTCAGCAGGCCGGCCATCAACTCACGACTGCGAGCGTAGACCCCCACCACTTCAAAATCAGGTTCCTGTACCAACCGATTGACCAAACCATGCCGCACGATTGCATGATCATCCAGCAAAGCAATTTGTAGGCGTTTCATAAATGACGGAACACTCTGTATAGCGTGCAAAAAAATGGACAACAGCGCTGCCTCACTCTGAATAAGTTAAGGTCCTCTCAGACTCATCCATTTCATCAATTACATCCGTGCAACTGAACATCACACGCCACACGCTCACTCCCTATAACTTAACGCGCACAGGCTCACCATCGCAGTTAAAAAATGCGCCAATTCTTCACAATAACAACGGTATAAAACTTAATAGATCTGCGAAAAACTTAATATAAGAAAACTCCTAAAAACCAAGAGCTGACCTACACACATCAAGTTCCAATACTTACCTGCCCGCCAAACTTTACAGCCTCAGCCGTTCTTTTCCCGCTCAATCACAAAGTTCAAGAAGGCGTCTATTTCCATCGGGCGCGCCAGCGCATAGCCCTGCCCTACCCGGCAACCCAGGCGGTGCAGCAGGGGGATCGTGGACTCGTCCTCGATCCCCTCCGCCACCAGGCTCAGGTTAAGCAGACCTGCCCAGTTCACAATGCCTGCGATCACCTTGCGTGACGAGGCGTGCTGCTCGACACCGCGCACAAACGAGCCGTCGATTTTCATTTCATCAAACGACAGGTTCGCCAACAGCTTGAAAGTGGCTGCGCCGCTGCCGAAGTCATCCAGCGAAACCTGAAAACCCTTGGCGCGAATAGTCGTCAATGACGCCGAAAGATGCAGCTCATCCGGCTCCTGCACATCTTCGGTCAGTTCGACTTTCAGCAAGCGGCTCGGCAGATCTGCCTGGCGCATGCGCAAGGCCAGGCGCTCGGCAAAATTGGGGGTGCACAGGGTCTTGGCCGACGCATTCACCGCGATAGGGATCGTAATGTTTTCGCGCTTTAACGCTAGCATCACGCGCAGAGTCCACATCTCCACCAGGCTGAACAGCAACAGGTCCAGGCCGAGACGGTTGACCAGCGGCATCAACACCGCAGGCGGAATTTCACCAAAGCGCGGGTGCTTCCAGCGCACCAACGCCTCAGCGCCGACGATGCGCCGGCTCAGCAACTCGAACTGTGGCTGAAAGACAAAGCGCAATCCCTCGCCGGTGGTCAGGGCGTTGATGACTTCATCCTCAGCCAGCGACTCAAACGTCATGGCCTGCAGCTTGGGGTCCGGTTGAGCGAGGGTCAGCAGCACCGTGCGCAAGGCATCGCCCAGCTCCAGCGGGCCACCGTCACGCAAGATCTGCACGCTGATTCCCGCCGACTGCGCCAGGCGCGAATGGGATTCCAGTGCGCTGATGGCTACGCCGCCCATGTGCTTGACCCACAACTGCTTAGCGGGCGCTTCGCACGCCGGTGTAACTGTTGCTTCGATCAAATTTTCCTGCACATTCAGGGTGGTTTCGCCGGTCCAGAAAATACTCGGAAACTGCATTAACGTACCCGCGTCATGCAGTGCTTTGAGCACACTTGGCAACATCAAGCCATCGCCACACTCGGAGCGGATTTCGCACACGATGATGTCCACGCGGTGCGCGCTTAACCACGCCTGCAGCGCCTCCAGCGAGGCGACCGTGGCCAGCGGCGTGACCCCCATGCCACCCAACGCAGAGGCGAGGCGCAAGACACACGCAGGGTCGGTTGCCAACGTGATCACGCGCAGGGCGCTGAACTCGTTAGGCACGGCGGCATTTAAGATCATGACAAAGAATTTCCCGAGATTGTTTCAGCGAAAAAGCTTATCAGTGCCTAAAAAGAAGCAAATAGGAATGGGACTAAAAGCATAAAACTGAGGCGGTGGCGGGTCCCGCGAAAAGCGTGCAATAGCTCACATCAGGATTAATTGGATTCCAGCAACGGTCTGCCCGAGCGCTGTTTTATTTGCACATCCACCCGATCCATGACGCGCGCCAGAATCGATCGGTCCGGAACACCGGAGGCAATAAAGCCGCAGCGTTGCGCCGTGACTGGATTATCGGGAAACGCTTGCAGGGTCACGCCCTGATAAATCAATGAGTGTCTGACACACGCGTACTCCTCAAGCATTTGCTTAAACTGTGCGCCCGCCGCGTGCACGGTTTCTTCATTGATCACCAACAGATCAAATACATCCCTTGCGTTATCCAATAACGTAATCAACACCTTGAGGGAATCGACAGGCACAACGCGGTGGTATCCCAAATGGCCAAGGTCTTTTTCAATACTCATTCGCCGGGTGGCATCGCTATCTACCAACGCGATCCGCAAACGTGGATTGGACATAAAAGCCCTCCTGATTGACATCAAATATTGCTGCGCGAGTTCAACTGGGTCGCCAGCCAGGCCAACGCGCGCGCAGCGTTCATGGGACGAGCACAGAGATAGCCCTGGGCCTCGTTGCATCCCAGCTTCAGTAATCCCTGGCGCTGGTTTTCGTTCTCGACGCCCTCCACCACCACTCGCATGCCCAGTGCCTCGCCCAGTGCCAATGTGCTACTGACCACGGCACGGTTGCGCGCACTGCTTTGAAGATCGCGGGTAAATGCGGCGTCCAGTTTGATTTCGGTAAACGGCAACTGGCACAGGCGCTCCAGCGAGGAATAGCCGGTGCCGAAGTCATCAATCGACAGGCCGGCACCCATCATGCGCAGTCGTATCAGGGTGTCGAGCACGGCGGGAGAAACTTCCAGCAGGCCGCATTCAGTGATTTCAAACGTCAGACGACACGCAGCAATGGCGTGGGATTGGAGTGAATCGCAAAGACGCGGCAATAATGAGCCACGACCGAGCTGGTCGGACTCCAGGTTGAATGCCAGCGATAAGACCTGCTGCTGCTCTGCCGACTGCTGCAAGAACTCAAGGCCTTGTTGCAACAGCGCGAAGAACAGTTCATCCAATGCGCCAACTTGAGCGAGCAGCGGCAAAAAATCTGCCGGATACAACAGGCCGTACTGTGGATGTTGCCAACGCGCCAGCACTTCAAAACCGCGCACGTGCCCCGTGCTCAAATTGAACTTGGGCTGGAAGAACGCCTTGAACTCATGCCTTGAAAAACCCCCAGCCACGCAGGCCTTGCTCAAGAACCCAGACCGGCTGCTTCGGCGCGCCTGCTTTGTCGGCGCGCCAATTCTCTCCAAGTAGCGGCTGAGCATAGGCGCAATGGCGCTTGCTGGCACCGGGAAGTCCACATAACCCAATACACTGATGCCCAACAGGCCTGCCATGCGATCAATTGCATCGTGCAGGTCCGTGCCATGGGCGCTGAACATAATGAGCGCTTTAGCCAAGTGGCCACGGCCGAGCACTTCGATGGCCCTCAAGCCGTGTGCGCCCTCGTCCTTCAAGTTGCACAAGGCGATATCGACAGGCCCGGTACGCTCGAGCAACTCAACGGCCGCCACGACATCGGCAACGGCGGCCACCTCTTCACACCCGACCTCCCGGAACACCTGGGTGGCAACAAGCCGCTTGAACGGGTGTTCTTCGATGACCAGAACACGAATAGGTAGGAAGGACATGGCAGAGCACACATAAGTGGGGATGTGCGAATTATCGGCAGACCTTCAGCCGGCGTATTTAGGAACGCTCCTAGAAAGGGCCAGAAATATGTAAGGTAGAACATCTGCCCCAGCAGCCATTACCTTGCCAGTATTTACGCCAACTGATTCTGAGCTAGCCTTAACGCGCTGAGTCCTTTATGCGGTGAACTCATGGATACGCTAACGAAAGCCGAAATCGAAACGGCCCTGTCCGCTCGCCTTCCCAAGTGCGCGGTCAAGTGCGCACTCAACGCGGACGGCAGCCTTTCAGTCACTGTAACGGCGCACGGTATGGACCAATTCACCATCGCCAACATCAACCGCGCCCACTACCACGGTGTTTCGGGGATCAACCGGCTTGTGCGGGAAATACGTGAAGAAATGGTCATCGCCAGACAGTCTTTCTGGCTGTCATCGGTGGGGTAACAGATATGCCAGACGCTACTGACGCAACGCTGCAACCGGTCAACATTCAATACCTGCATGACACGCTGTTCGGTGTGAACACGCTCGCCAGCGAATGCATGGGGCAACTTGTGCGCACTGCGCCCGGCGTGCAGTTGCGGCTTGCACCGCCATGGCCAAAGCTATTGCCGAAGGCCCACTGGATTAGCTTTGAATGGAATGGTCAGGCCTATCGTGGCGTGGTGCAGGAGGCTGAATCCTTGACCAACGGCGACTTGCTGATGGACATCGAACCGCAGCCGTAAACGCGCACACTTGGCAGCATTAGGCGCGTTAGGCGCGTTCACCGACCATCGCCCGTTGGTGAAAATGCGGCAGCCATTTCAATGCATGAAGAGACGCGGCCAACTGCACCTGCTCACGAGAACCCATAAAGCGTTGCTTGCGACTGAACACACTCAGTGCCCCGCCGTTTCGATAGGCCCAGGCAAAACAGACAGTGCCTGGGGGAATGCCATCAATTCCATCCGGCCCCAGCAGGCCAGTGGTGGCGACCGCCACATCAGCGGTGCTGTCGCGCAGCGCGCCTTGGGCCATTTCCTGGGCGACCTCACAGCTGGTGAGATTGAAGGTATCGATGGTATAGCGACGCACGTTCAACAGCCGCTGTTTCGCTTCTGGCGAATACACCACGTACCCGCTTTCGATCCACGAACCGCTGCCGTCGACCTGCGAAAGCAAGGTGATGATCTTGCCTGCGGTACACGACTCCGCCGTCGTGATGACCAACTGATGGTGCTTGAGGTATTCAACGATAGAAGCAGCGACCGACATGCTGAGTGCTCCTTTGCAAGAGGGATTTGCTCATTGATTTTTGTCAAAAAAAACGATTTGTAAAAAAGAATTTCGAAATTCTGCTGGGGTCTACAGAGGAACATCCCCCAGGAGACAGCACCATGAAGTTCGCGAAATTCTGCCAAAAACTCTCCAACCAGGCGGGCAGCTCAAAAACCTTTCTGACAGCCGTCAGCTTGATTGCTGTTTGGGCGCTCACCGGGCCTTACTTTCATTACAACGACACCTGGCAGTTAATCATCAACACCTCCACTACCATCATCACCTTCCTGATGGTGTTCCTGATCCAGAATACCCAGAACCGCGACAACGATATTCTTCATCTGAAACTGGACGAGCTGATTCGTGCCACCAAAGAAGCTCACAATGCGGCGTTGAGCCTGGATAAGCTTGGGTCGCGTGAGTTGCAAAAATTGCGCGAGCAATACAGCAAGCTGGGGCAACCCAATGCGGCCGATGAAATCAGGCAGGAGACAGATTCTCCAAGCGGCCCAATCTGAGCCCCACGCCGGTCAGCGTACCTTGCACCGTCTATCAGGCTGCAAGGTACTCGGCCAATGTCTCGGCACAGGCCTGCACCGCCCCATCCAGAATCAATTCATAACCATGGGTATTTTCCGTTGGAATGGCCAGGCAGCCGGCGCGGGCACAGGTCCCGTTACTCATGACCGCACTGGCATCCGAAGCGAAATCCACCAACAGCGCATATTGGGGGCTGTAGCCGCAGCGCTCTGCGGCAGCCGCCAGGTCGTTGACCACCGCCCGGGTGTAATAGCCTTTCTGGTCCCCCGTATTGATGATCGGGTCGACGGCCAGGCGCGTGCCGTATTCCTGCATGACCGGCCCCACCTCCACCGCGATGGTGGTGTCGCCGGGTAGCGTCGACGCGGCATACATTGCCCCGGCATTGCACTCCTCTTCGAGCGTGGTGAATACCAGATAGACATCCCTGGCCAACGCCTCCCGGCGCGAAGCCAGCAGCTGGGCTGTATGCAGAACGGCAGCAATCGGGGCGCGGTCATCCAGAAAATGCGCGGCAATGGCATCGCCCACTTGGAAGGGCTCACGCCAATGACGGCTCAGCACCACACGGCTTCCTGGCCGAATGCCGTGCTCGCCTAATGCCTGGGCAGTGCATCGTGTGATCACATGAACGTCGTTCCAGTGCACATCGCCCGAGAGCACATCAGCCCCTTGTGCCGTATTACTGGTGGCGTGCATCGAGCCAAAAGACAGCACGCCAGGAAGGATGCGTGCGTCCCCCAGGATATCCACCGGGCACACACCAAAGTTGACCGGGTTGGCCCCACCCAACGCCGTCACCCGCAACGTGCCATCCGCCTCGACGCGTTTAACCACCATGGCGATTTCATCCATATGCGCCATGACTTTAACCGCACCGGCAGGCTCGGCATCGCTGGGTTTGCCCTTGATCAAACCCACCACATTACCTGCCGGATCGACCCAGGCCTCATCGCACAACGGCGTCAGGCTTTCCAGGCATATGGCGCGCACCTCGTCCTCCTGACCGCCCGGCCCGCGTGCCTGGAGCAATTGGGTAAGCAGCGTCGACGCTGGATTTTCAGTCTTGTGCATGGGATGAACACCTCACTGGCAGGTAAGCAATTGCGCTGTCAGCGCCTCTATAAAAAACGACCTGATGAATGAGTGAGTGTTCAACTCAAAGCATTTTGAACGCCCCGTACGCGCGTCTTTCCAACGAGAACAGGATCAAACCTGGCTTTGATCATCGCGCATGAACACACCGGCAACAGGAGGCAGCCGACCATGACTGACAACCCCATCCATCAAGTGACCCAATCCCTGGCCGCAGCAGTGACGCTGGCCCTGCTCAGCGCCTGCGCTGGCAACAACTCACCTTCGAATGTCGAGGCACCTGGGAAGCCGACAACGCCTTCGACCCGAACGCTGGAAGCCGGCGCCGCCCTGCTGCAATCACGCCCACCGATTGATGCCCTGAACGCCTACCTGGACGGCTTTCACTTCTACAACGGCCATCCCGATGTACAAATGGAAGCCCATCACTACTGCGCAATCCTCAATGAAGAGGTCATCCAGTGCGTGATCTACGACGGCAACCGCAAGGATGCGAAGTTGATGGGCGTGGAGTACATCATCAGCGAGGCGCAGTTCAACACGTTGCCCGCGCCTGAAAAGGCGCTGTGGCACAGCCATGTGCATGAAGTGAAGTCAGGGCAACTGGTCGCGCCGGGAATTCCTGAGGTGGCGGAACATGCGCTGATGGAGAAGCTGGTGCACACCTACGGCAAGACCTGGCACACCTGGCATACCGATCTGGATAAACGCCTCCCGTTAGGCGTGCCTCAGCTGATGATGGGCTTTACCGCCGACGGCCAGGCTGACCCGCGCATGGTCGCCGAGCGAGATAAACGCCTGGGCATCGACAGTGCCGACAAGAAAAAGACGCGTACCGATATCCCCGCGCCGCCCATCGCCCCTGGGGCGGACGCGTGGCGCCAGGGCACGGTTATCCAGATCGCCGACCCGACCCTGAAGGCCCATCAACATTGACACCGCCATTCAGTCATTTGGATTGAACGATCATTTGCGGGCCTTTCTCTACCCAAGACCAGCCAAAGGAGGATGTCATGATGATTGATACCGCAACCGGAATGAGGCCTGGCGAGCGATACGCCGTGGAAAACCTGGAGCGCACACCGAACTTCAGCGGGTTTTTCCTGGACGGAAAGTACTACCTAGGCCCTGAATTGATGACGGCCGTCGGATGGCTTGAAGGCCAGACTTTTATCTATGATGAGCTCGACGCCACAGGCGAACCGGTGTTTCCCGACCGCGTCGCTGGCACCGTCGAAAACCTGACCCTGATACTGACTGACGGTACCCGCCTGCAACTGCACCCGGTGCCCGTCCACGTGCCCGAGGATTCGCCTGGCGTCATGCAGGCCAAGGGGAAACTGCACGGCAAGACCGTGGTGATCACCGGCGCCTCCAGTGGCATTGGTCGCGCGGCTGCTCACGCCTTTGCCGAGCAAAGTACCCGCTTGGTATTGGCGGCCCGAGATGAAAAAGCCTTGGAAGAGGTGGTCGAGGAATGCGCTGCGCGTGGCGCCGAGGCCATCGCCGTTAAAACCGATGTAACCCAGGGCGACCAGATGCGCGCCCTTGCCGAACAGGCGGCGGCCTTCGGCAATGGCCGCATCGATATCTGGATCAACAACGCCGGAGTAGGCGCCGTCGGCAGTTTCGAGGACACGCCCCTGGAAGCCCACGAACAGGTGCTGCAAACCGACCTGCTCGGGTACCTGCGCGGCACCCACGTGGTGTGGCCCTATTTCAAAGCCCAGCACCGCGGCATTCTGATCAACACCTTGTCGCTGGGCAGTTGGGTAGCCCAGCCCTATGCCGTCGCCTACTCAGCCAGTAAATACGGCCTGCGCGGCCTGACTGAAGCACTGCGTGGGGAGCTGACTGATTACCCCGATATTCATGTGTGCGACATCTATCCCGCCGTAATGGACACACCGGGCTTTCGCGATGGCGGCAATTTTACCGGCCACACCTTGACGCCACCGCCACCGGTCTACGACCCACATAAAGTCGCGCAAGCGATGGTGGCCTGTGCGCTGCAACCGAGGGACAGCACCACGGTAGGCAGCGCTGCCACCGTGGCCCGCGTCGCGCATTTTTTGCTGCCCGGCTTTGCCCGGTTATCCGGTTGGCTCACCCGCCTCGGCCTGGAGCGCAGCCAGCGCGCCGCCACGTCGGCGGGCAATCTGTACACCCCGGCAAGCGGTGAACGTCGTGTCGAAGGCGGCTGGCGGCAAACCCGCCGTACGCCCTATGGGATGGTTGCAATAGGCGCAGCGCTGCTAGTGGGCGGCGTTGTCGTTGCGCGCAAATATTCGGCTCGTCACAAATGAAAACGGGGCAAATCCCGAATACCAGCCAGTCAAGCACAACTCCTCTGTGGGAGCGGGCTTGCTCGCGAAGGCGGTGGATCAGTCACGTCAATGTTTAATCGACGGACGTCTTCGCGAGCAAGCCCGCTCCCACATTTGATCTTCGTTGTTCCCTTTACATGAGGTAACCCAGCATGTCTTACGACTACCAAGGTATTGCCAGTGTCATCACTGCCTCGCGCCATCTTGGAACACCCTCAGATGAACACCTTAACGAATCAAAAAACATCCAAATGACCAGTAGCGGTAAACCGACCATCGCGCGCTTGGACTTTGACACGCCAATGGATTGGCCCGGCAATCCCAACTTTATCACCGTCAATTTGCCCGACGGCTCCTCTGTCAGCGGGGTCATCGCCGAGCTGCAACGCCCGGCCGATGGGCCTGGATGGGTCACCTTTACGGTAGACGATTAGGTCTCGTCCACGCCCTGCGCCCAATCATCGAATTGTCGGACAACTTATTTGAATTTTTTTTGACGTCAAATATCTGTAGTTCATGAGTATCAAGGAGGCCTCATGAAACACAACGACCTTTTCACTATCGAGTACCAGCTGCACGGCGAGCCCAAGTCCTTCATCGTGCGCGCACCGCGCATGGACAATGCCGAGGCTTGGCATTGGGCCAGTTGTGACGCTGGTGTGGCGGTCATCCCCAAATTTGGGCAACACACGTTCAAGCGTGTGTCCAAACCGATGGCGGAGAAATACGGCATTACCCAGGTGCGCTGGAGTGGCGCGGCACAGATTCAATGGGCGGAGGGCCTCAGAGGATGAACAGTCAGACTCTTGGTTATACAACTACAAACAGGCGGGACGACGAAGTCGTGCGAAATGCCGAGATGTTTTTCGAAGCTGATCGATTGGATGCGTTGGCGTACGAGATCATTGAGTCCTACAGCGGCGATGCGCATACGTGGGCGCGGTTTACCGAGGCGAAGAAACGTGCGGATGCGCAGCGCACAGTGGCCTATCGGGAGTGGATGCGAATTCATCGTTCCAAGCGCAACTAACGTCAGCCTGTGGGAGCTGGCTTGCCTGCGATAGCGGCCTGACAACCCATCAGGATGTCAGGCCGAGTGTATATCCCCTCGCGTTCACGCCCCTGACTCAGGGTCTGTTGAAGGCCCTCCAGGAGCGACACCGCCTTGCCTCTGTGCCTGTTGCCCGCCTGCCGGTGCCTGCGACTTATCGTTTCGCTTAGCCGCCGCCGGGCGCACCTTGCGCTCAGAAGGATTCGGTTCGTGGTGCTTCGAGGCTTCGCTCATACCGCCCTCCTCAATCACTGATCAAAGTATCGGCTTGCCACCCGTCACGCCGTAGCGTTCGCCGGAGATGTAGCTGCCTTCATCCGACGCCAGCAGCACATAGATCGGCGCCACTTCCACTGGCTGGCCTGGGCGTCCCAATGGGGTGTTGCCGCCAAAGTTTTTCACCATGTCCGGCGTCATCGTCGAGACAATCAACGGCGTCCAGATAGGCCCGGGTGCCACGCTGTTGACGCGAATCCCCCGCTCGCCGAGCATCTGCGCCAGGCCGGCGGTGAAGTTGGCAATCGCGCCCTTGGTGGCCGCATAGGGCAACAGGCTGGGGTTGGGCATATCGGAGTTGACCGAGCTGGTATTGATGATCGAACTGCCCTCGGCCATGTGAGGCAGTGCGGCCTTGCAGATGCGGAACATCGCGGTGATGTTGACGTTGAAGGTTTTCACCCAGTCCTCGTCGGGGATGTCTTCCAGCGATTGATAGGTCATCTGGAACGCTGCGTTGTTGACCAGCACATCGATGCGGCCGAACTTCTCCACGGTGTCGTTGACGATGGCCGTGCACTGCGCCGCATCGCCCAGGTCGCCGGGCAGTAAGAGGCATTGACGACCCGCCGCCTCGACCCAGCGTGCGGTCTCCTTGGCGTCTTCATGTTCATCCAGATACGACACCGCCACGTCCGCGCCTTCACGTGCGAAGGCAATGGCCACGGCCCGTCCGATGCCGCTGTCGGCCCCGGTGACCAAGGCGATTTTATTGGCGAGCCGCCCCGAGCCTTGGTACGACTGCTCACCGCAATCGGGCATCGGGTCCATCTTGCGCTGCTCACCGGGTACGGGCTGTTGCTGGGCGTTGAAGGGTGGTTTTGGATAGCTGTTCATCAGAACGTCTCCTGGGTGGGTTTCTCTTTGCGAGGGTTCGCCAGGAAGCGAAGTTCAGACGGATTTTCAGAAAATCGGACAGCCGTGCTACCGCGATGGCCACTCGTCAGTTTGATTAAACCTTCCGCAGGCTGCGCGCCTCAACCGGGTGTAAGTGGTCGGTCGAATGACCGGGTGGCCTAAACGCATTTTTTGTTGGCGGCAGGTTTTCAGCTATATTTCACTGTCGGTTCAGCCCTCGCCCTCGTTCCTCAAGTTCTTACCTCTACACCCGTCTTCCTGTGCGCCGTTATCCAAGGTTGGTATTTATGAAGTCTGCCCCCCCGCGGTCCCCCAACGTTCCGCAACGCAAAGATCTGACCCCCAGCAACTTGAATTTCCCGGTGGTGGGTATTGGCGCGTCGGCGGGCGGGCTGCAAGCCGTGAAAGCGTTCTTCGAGCACATGCCCAGAGACTGCGGCATGGCCTTTGTGGTGATCCTGCATCTTTCGCCCGACCATCAAAGTGTGGCGGGCAAGATCATTCAGGAAACGACCCGCATGCCGGTGTCGCAGGTCAATGACGCCACGCCCATCGAAAAGAATCACGTGTACGTCATCTCGCCAGCACAGCTCTTGAAGATGAATGATGGCTACCTCGCGGTCTCACCTTCCGTGCGCGAAGGTGGACCGCACATTGCCATCGACCTGTTTTTTCGCGACCTGGCAGACACCCATAAAGAACGCGCGTTTTGTCTGATCCTGTCTGGTACCGGCTCAGATGGCGCGGTAGGGCTGTCACGCATCAAAGAGCAAGGCGGCATCACCCTGGTACAAGCACCGGAAGACGCCGAGTACGATGGCATGCCGCTGGCGGCCATCGAAACCCAGATGGTCGACCTGGTGCTGCCTGTGGTGGAAATGCCGCAGAAGCTGCTGGAACTGTGGCGCAATGCCCAGTCGATTGTGCTGCCCACCGCCAACGACCCTGAGATCAAGACCACCCCACCCAGTACCGAACGCGATGCCGCCGTGGCCGAGCAGCTGTTGCTGGATATTCTAATCCAGTTGCGCGCCAGTACCGGGCATGACTTCAAGCATTACAAGCGCGCCACGGTGTTACGTCGTATCGAGCGGCGCTTGCAGGTCACGGCCCAACCCGACCTCGCCACCTATTACAACTTCCTCCAGGCCAACCCGGACGAAACCAAGGCTTTGCTGGGCGACATGCTGATTGGCGTGACCAACTTCTTTCGCGACCGCGAGGCCTTCGAAGCGCTTGAGCGAGACGTAATCCCCAACCTGGTGAAGTCACTGGAAGACAGCGTGCCGCACCGTGAGGAAGTGCGTATCTGGTCGGCAGGATGCTCCACCGGCGAAGAGGCCTACAGCCTGGCGATGCTGGTGGCCGAGCAACTGGCGCTGGACGCCAGCGGTGCAAAGATGCAGGTGTTTGCCACTGATATTGATGAGCGGGCCATTACCCATGGCCGCAACGGCGTGTACCCCGAAGCGATCATCACCGACGTACCGCCTCAACGGTTGCGCCAGTACTTTGCCAAGGAGAAGAACCAGCACTACCGGGTGCGCAAGGAAATTCGCGAAAAGGTACTGTTCGCCAAGCACAGCCTGTTGGCCGACCCACCGTTTTCGCAGATCGACCTGATCGTGTGCCGCAACCTGTTGATCTACCTGGACCGCGAAGTGCAACGCGACATCCTGCAAATGTTCCACTTCGCGTTGCGCCCCGGAGGTTACCTGTTTCTCGGCTCCTCGGAGTCGGCCGACGGCTGCCTGGACCTGTTTGTACCGGTGGACAAGCGCAACCGCATTTTCAGGGTGCGTGCCGGCTCGTCCGCCGTGCGTCGCGCCCCGACCATGCCGCGAGGCGGCTACCTGCGCCCGAGCGCCACGACGCTGGCGATTGAAACCAAGGCGCCCAGCAAGGTCTCGTTCGCGGACATCCATCTGCGCGCTCTGGAAAAAGCCGCGCCGCCCAGCGTTATCGTGAATATGCAGGCCGATATCCTGCACATGAGCGAAGGCGCAGGTCGATTCCTGCGCTACGTGGCCGGCGAGGTGACGCACAACCTGCTGACGTTGGTGCATCCCGATTTACGCCTCGATATCCGCACCACCTTGTTTCAGGTCCAGCAATCGAATAGCCCGGTGTCTTCGCGCAAGATCCGCATCCAACGCGAGCAAGGCCCCTTCCTGGTGGACATCAGCGCCCGCCCCTACCGCGATGAAGCGACCGAAAACGACTACGTGCTGGTGATCTTCCAGGAAACCGCCGTCGACCCACAGCTGCCCGACATCGACACCGTCAGCCAGGCCGAAAACGCGATCATGAGCAACCTGGAGCGCGAGCTGCAACGCACCAAGTTGCACCTGCAGGACACCATCGAACAGGCGGAAGTCTCCAGCGAGGAACTCAAGGCCTCCAACGAAGAAATGCAGGCCGTCAACGAAGAACTGCGCTCGGCCACCGAGGAGTTGGAAACCAGCAAGGAAGAGTTGCAGTCGATCAACGAAGAATTGCTGACCGTCAATTTCGAGCTCAAGACCAAGGTGGAAGAGACGGACAAGGTCAACGACTACCTGACCAACCTGATAGCGTCCACCGACATCGCCACGGTCTTTGTCGACCGCAACATGCGCATCCGTTGGTTCACGCCACGGGCCACGGATATTTTCAGTATGTTGCCGGTGGACACCGGACGCTCATTGCTGGACATCACCCACCGCCTCAATTACCCGCAAATGACCGAAGACGCCGCCACCGTGTTTGAGTCCCTGAGCTTGATCGAGCGGGAAATCAGCAGCAACGACGACCGCTGGTACATTGCGCGGTTGCTGCCTTACCGCTCCAGTGAAGACCACATTGATGGCACCGTGCTGACCTTCATTGATATCACCAAGCGGCGTCAGGCCGAAGAGGAACTGCGCCTGGGCGAGGAGCGCATGCGTCTGGTTGCCGAGAGCACCCACGACTTTGCCATCATCATCCTCGATGACCACGGCGCCATCACCGACTGGAACACCGGTGCCGAACTGATCTTCGGCTACACCAAGGACGAGGTGCTGGGCGCTTACTACGACCTGATTTTCTCCCCGGAAGACCGCTCCGCTGGCGTGCCGGAGAGCGAACTGCGCACCGCCCGCGAACATGGGCGTGGCGAAGATGAACGCTGGCATGTGCGCAAGGATGGCAGCCGTTTCTATTGCAGTGGCGAGGTGACGCAGCTCAAGAGCGACAGCTTGCGCGGCTACGTCAAGATTGCCCGCGACCTTACCGGCCACAAACGCACCCAGGACGAACAGAATCAGCGCTTGAAGGAAACCCAGACCAACAGCCATCTCAAGGATGAGTTCTTCGCGGTGATGTCCCACGAACTCAAGCATCCGTTGAACCTGATCCAGCTGAACGCCGAACTGTTGCGGCGCTTGCCAGCCACCAAGGTCGCGGGCCCGGCCATCAAGGCGGTCAATACCATCTGCGAAGCGGTGTCCAGCCAGGCGCGGATCATTGACGACCTGCTGGATGTCGCCCGGGTTCGCACGGGCAAACTGAAGCTGAAAAAGCAACCGATCGACCTGATTCGCACCCTCAAGGACATTCACAGCGTGGTCCTTGCCGACGGTCATCGTCGCCAGGTCAGCCTTCAGACACCTTCGGTGCCGGGCCCGTTGATCGTTGACGTAGACCCCACGCGCATCGAGCAAGTGATCTGGAACCTGGTCAACAACGCCCTGAAATTCACCCCCGAAGACGGCCAGGTGCAGTTGGTGGTCAGCCGCTCGGACGGGCGCGCGCAACTGGACGTCATCGACAGCGGCGCGGGCCTGGCCCAAGAAAGCCTGGAAGAAATCTTCGACCTGTTCGGGCAAGCGGAAAACCAGCACCAGACTCACCAGCGCGAAGGCCTGGGGATTGGCTTGTCGTTGGTGCGGCAGCTGGTGGAGGCCCACGGCGGTTCGGTGAGCGTGCATTCGCGAGGGTTGGGCTTCGGTTGCACCTTTTCGATCTGGTTGCCGCTGTGCGAACAGCAGGATCATCTGCTGGATAGCGGCGCTACCCAGAACGAAGATCAGCGCCTCAATGGCCTCAAGGTTTTACTGGTCGATGATTCAGCCGAAGTCCTTGAGGTGCTGAACATGCTGCTGGAAATGGAAGGCGCCCAAGTGAGCGCCTTCAGCGACCCGTTAAGCGCACTTGAAACAGCCCGGGATGCCCAGTACGACGTGATTATTTCGGACATCGGCATGCCTAAAATGAATGGCCATGAGCTGATGCAGAAGCTGCGCAAAGTAAGCCACCTTCGACAGGCTCCCGCCATCGCCTTAACGGGCTATGGCGCTGGCAATGACCAGAAAAAGGCGACTGAATCGGGCTTTAATGCGCATGTCAGCAAACCCGTGGGCCATGACTCGTTGATCTCCTTGATCGAAAAACTGTGCCGCTCACGCCGTTAGGGTTTGGGCTGACGGTCAAGGGTAGATGAACTGAGAGAAGCGCACGGACGCCCCTGTTAGTCGCGACACCTGGGTATCCACGCTGCCCACCGTGTCGCTGCGCAAGGTCAGGTACAACACGGCCTGGCCGGCGCTGTCACTCAGCATCCAGACGCTTACACCCTCCCCGGCCGCCCTGGCCTTGAGCGGCTGCGGCTGGAGCGTCTCGATATTGAAACCGCGCAGCAGCTCACCGCTCAGCTCGACCTCCAGGGGTTGTTGCGCCTTGCCTTGCACATGAATCACCAGCCCATCGGAGGCGCCATTGCGTAAAAAGCGTTGGTACTCCACGCGCAACTGCCCATCGGCACTGCGCACTTCGCGGGTGCTCAGCGGCCCGCTGGAAAACAGGCCCGCCAGGCTCAGCCCCATCAGCACCAGCAGCGCGTACCAACCCACCCTTTCAAAGCGCCAGACCTTGCGCTGCAAGGCCATATCTTCCGGTACCGGGTAGTTGCGGCTCTGTAAGTCGTCGGGGTCTGGGTTGTTCATAGCGCGGCCCGGACTCAGCCCTTGCTGTGCTCGGGAGAAGACGGCCCCTTGGTGACACCCCTTGGGCCGGCAATCGCCCATATCGCGGCGCCCAGGAACGGCAGTACCACGACGACAGCACTCCAGCCTGCCTTGCTGGCCGATGCGTTATCGCTGCGCCAGATGCTGTTGATGATCCACGCGTCGAGCAGTACGAGGATCACTGCCAGGCCTATCCAGAAGTAAGTGGTTTGCATGATGCACCTCCAGGTTATGTAACTTTGGGTGCGCAGGCGCAGGCAGGGTTCATTATTTTTGGGCTTTCTGCCTGGCGCTTGGTTTGCCGCCATCATGCGGACAACTTCGCCGATTCATTCAGGAACGAACCTCTTTAAACAAGACACGCTGAAACGTATCAGCTTTGGAAAAAGCACGAATTATGCACAACTGCATTTTTAACCTTGACCCATAGCGACGAGTCCTCTAAATTCAAATAACTGTATATGAATACAGTATTTTGAATCCCTTCATGGACGAGGCTTACTATGAAAAGCACCCCTTCGAAATTTGGCAAAACACCCCATCAACCCAGCCTGTGGACCCGCGCCGATGCGCTCAAAGTCCATGCGGACGACCCCACCACCACCCAGCCGCTGGTCAGTGCGAACTTCCCGGTATTGAGTGACGAGGTTTTTATCTGGGACACCATGCCGCTGCGTGATATCGACGGCAACATCACCTCCGTCGACGGCTGGTCGGTGATCTTCACCCTCACCGCGGATCGCCATCCGAACGACCCGCAATACCTCGATCAGAATGGCAACTACGACGTCATCCGCGACTGGAACGATCGCCATGGCCGGGCAAAGATGTACTACTGGTTCTCCCGCACCGGCAAAGACTGGAAACTCGGCGGCCGGGTAATGGCTGAAGGGGTTTCGCCCACCGTGCGCGAATGGGCTGGCACACCGATCCTGCTGAACGAACAAGGCGAAGTGGACCTGTACTACACCGCCGTCACGCCCGGCGCGACCATCGTCAAGGTGCGTGGCCGCGTGGTGACCACCGAGCACGGCGTCAGCCTGGTGGGCTTCGAGAAGGTCAAGCCACTGTTCGAGGCGGACGGCAAGATGTACCAGACCGAAGCGCAAAACGCCTTCTGGGGCTTTCGCGATCCATGGCCATTCCGCGACCCGAAAGACGGCAAGCTGTACATGCTGTTCGAAGGCAACGTGGCCGGCGAGCGCGGTTCGCACAAGGTCGGTAAAGCCGAAATCGGCGACGTGCCACCCGGCTATGAAGACGTCGGCAACTCGCGCTTCCAGACCGCCTGCGTCGGGATCGCCGTGGCCCGCGACGAAGACGGCGACGACTGGGAAATGCTGCCACCGCTGCTGACCGCGGTCGGCGTCAACGACCAGACCGAACGCCCGCACTTCGTGTTCCAGGACGGCAAGTACTACCTGTTCACCATCAGCCACACCTTCACCTACGCCGACGGTGTAACCGGCCCAGACGGGGTGTACGGTTTCGTCGCCGATTCGCTGTTCGGCCCGTATGTGCCGTTGAACGGCTCTGGCCTGGTACTGGGCAACCCGTCCTCCCAACCGTTCCAGACCTACTCGCACTGCGTCATGCCCAACGGCCTGGTGACCTCCTTCATCGACAGCGTACCGACCGACGACACCGGCACGCAGATCCGTATCGGCGGCACCGAGGCACCGACGGTGGGTATCAAGATCAAAGGGCAGCAAACGTTCGTAGTCGCGGAGTATGACTACGGCTACATCCCGCCGATGCTCGACGTTACGCTCAAGTAAACGGAGGCTGTAAGACAACGGGTTTGAATTCGATGACAAACCCGTAGTGGATAGCATCGAGATATCCCGTCTGATGCAACTCACCCCACCTCACTGGCTACAAGGATGTAGCCAGTGAGGTGGGGTGCGCGCTGTGCCCGTTGAAGGCCAGCGCCTCAAAGCCAGTCGTAGACGTCGATGCCGCTGAGAATGAGCGGGTGATTCATGAGGCTTAAGTCGATCAATTTCCAACGTTTTTGAAAGTGAATTGTTCTAAAAAGAAAACAATGAATTTTAATATATGGCCTTTTTATGAACAGTCCAAAGCTTTATCGTGTGAATCCTTCCTGCAATGCACGCACCTTTGACTAGTGAGAATCAAGACATGCCATTGATCAAAATCGACCTTATAGATGGGCGTTCTGATGACCAAGTAAAAACCTTGCTCGACGCTGCCCACTGCGCAGTCGTGGAGGCATTTCAAGTACCCGAAGGGGATAGGTATCAAATCGTCAACGAACATCGCCCAAGTAGATTGATTGTCAAAGATACAGGGCTCGGTATCGATCGAACGGACAATGTAGTGGTGATCACTGTGATCAGTCGTCCTAGGACTGAGGAATCCAAAGTCTTGTTCTATCAGTTGCTAGCGAAAGGCCTGCGGGAGAAATGTGGAATTGCCGCCTCCGAACTGGTGGTTTCAATAGTAACCAATACAGATGCGGACTGGAGCTTTGGTTATGGACGGGCACAATTTCTAACCGGGGAGCTTTGAGGCACTCAGTGGAGTCTGGCTCCGAGTTGGGCCCCAAAGGAGTATCCCACACGGCAATCCC
This sequence comes from Pseudomonas sp. Pse35, assembly GCF_024519715.1. Classification (NCBI taxonomy): domain Bacteria; kingdom Pseudomonadati; phylum Pseudomonadota; class Gammaproteobacteria; order Pseudomonadales; family Pseudomonadaceae; genus Pseudomonas; species Pseudomonas sp. Pse35. The sequence goes on from NZ_JALJRP010000010.1 coordinate 90,039, forward strand.
GCGGTGCCCTTGATACCGCCTTGCGGATATTTTCTGCTATGCGCTCGCGCAGGGGCGCCTATGCTTCGCCTGGAAACCACCGTGACTCAGGATTATCGGTGCCAAATGTGACATCCACCCAAAGCGCAACGAGGCAGTTTGGAAAACCGAATCAAAGGTGCAATGCGGGCGTGGACTCGCGAACGCCATGGACAGAAGGAACCCGGACACGCAGCGCAATCAGCAACGCAGCCAGCAGCATCAGCATCGCTGCCGCTATGAATACGCCAGCGCTGCCACCGAGGCTGAACACTGCTCCGCCAGCGGCGGCGCCCGTGGCGATGGCGGACTGCACAGAGGCCACCACCATGCCCCCGGCGCTTTCCGCCTGATCAGGTACCGCGCTGGCGACCCAGTTCGACCACGCCACCGGCACACCGCCGAAGGCCAAGCCCCATATTGCCAGCAGTACCGCCTGCCCCGGCAACGAGGGTGGCAACAGCACCAACGCCAGTGCTGCAACCCCGACCAGCGCAGGCATTAACACCAGAGTGGCCAGCGGGTGGTGCTCCAGCAGCCTGCCAGCCAACAGCGTGCCGAAGAAGTTCGCCACACCGAACCCCAGCAACATCAGCGACAGCCCTTGCGGGCCGATGCCGGTAGTGCCTTCCAGGAATGGCCGAACATAGGTGAACATCGCAAAGTGACCGCTATGCACCAGCACACAACCGAACATCCCCATGGCGATGCCCGGGCGCTGCAACACTTCGAAAACGGTGCGCAGACGTGTCGGCCGGCGCGGCGCGAGGCGCGGCAAAGTCAATGACTGAAAAGCCAGGGTCACCATGCCTACCGCCGCCGCTGCAAAGAACGCACTGCGCCAGCCGTATAGCCCACCCAGATAGCTGCCCAGCGGCACGGCAACAACCGTCCCGATAGCAATCCCGCTGAAAATGATCGACAGCGCCCGAGGCAACAAAGCACTCGGCACCAGGCGCATCGCCACCGCCGCAGCCATGCTCCAGAACCCGCCTAGGGCAATCCCCAGCAAGATGCGCATCAACAACAGCACCGCGAAGCTGGAGGAAACGGCGACCAGAAGATTGGAGGCAACCATCAGCGTTGAAAACCCCAGCAACACCCAACGTCGGTCGATACCGCGGGTCAGGCCTGGCGCCAACAAACCGGCGAACAGCGCTACCACTGCTGTCACCGTTACCGCCTGGCCAGCCAGTGCTTCGGACACTCCCAGATCAGTCGCCATCAGTGTTAACAAACTGGCCGGAAGGTACTCAGCGGTCAGTAATCCGAACACCCCCATTGCCAGCGAGAAGACCGCCATCCACGCGGGGGCCGCAGGCTCTGCCTCCGAGAAGGCGCCGGGATGGCGGTTGGATACGGCACTACATATACAGTCAGTCATTGCAGGGATCTCCAGTCTTCATTTCAGGCCGCAGTCTAGGCGCCGGAAACTGGATGATCTATGATCAAAAACCTCTACTTTTTGACTAAAACACCTGAACAATGTCTGCAGAACAGTTTGCTCTTTCCTCGGATCTCATCAACGAGCTGTTGCGCGGCATGCGCCTGCGTGGCGTCGAATACCGGCGTATACAAACGAGTCCGACTTTCGGTTTGGGCTTCGCTGAAAAAACTGGGCATGCCTGGTTCCATTTCATGGCGGTCGGCAATGCGGTACTGCGAATGGCGGACGGTACCACCTACGCGCTGTCTGCCGGCAACGCCGTGTTCATCTCCCATGGCGCGGCCCATCAACTGTCTTCCCATGCGGACGCACCCGTTCAGGACATCGAACGCCTAGACCGCGTCCCCCTCGGTGACACCGTATGCGCGGTTGACACCGGAACCGATGCCAGCCCAACGCCGAGCACAATTTTGTTCAGTGGTTGCATGGAGTTTGAACTGGGCAGTATCCATGGCCTTGGCAAACTGATGCCGGGCCTGATGTTGATTGATGCCGGCGGCCAGCGCTACCCTGGACTGGTGCCTATCCTGACCACCATGGAACGCGAGGTCAGCGCCGCACGTGTGGGCTTCGCCGGTATCCTCGCCCGGTTGGCCGACGTGGTGGCCGCCATGGTCGTTCGCGGCTGGGTGGAGTGCGCTTGCGGTAATGCCTCTGGCCTGGTCGCCGCCTTGCGCGATCCACGCTTGGCCGGTGCGCTGCTAGCGCTCCATCAACAACCGGGCCGCGACTGGACCGTTGCCCAGTTGGCAGAGCAATGCAATACCTCACGCTCAGCCTTCGCGGATCGCTTCCAGGTGACGATTGGCATGACGCCGCTGCGCTATGTCACCGAACTACGAATGCGGCTTGCAAGCCAGTGGCTGACCCTGGAAAGGCTGCCGATTGAAGAGGTAGCACAGCGCTTGGGCTATACATCCCAGGCCGCTTTCAGTCGCGCATTCAAACGCATTACGGGCAAGACACCGGGGTTAAGTCGCAAGGTGAGGCAGCCCATTGTTACTTGACGCTGAGCGCACGTAGTCGACGATCTGTGCCTCTGAATCATTTAACGCCCGTTACGTCGAGTAATGGGTCACGGCAGTGCAACACCGGCTAAAGGACTGTCAAGTATGACAGTAGACGCCTGCGACGACTCACCTGAGAATGAACGCCACGCGGCAAGAATCCCAGCCTCTGATCCTGGGCCTGCACGTTTGCCGCCAGCACTCGATGAGAGGCTCAGTCATGGAGATCACTGAATGCCGCGCCGCAGACAACGTCATCTTGACATTAAAGCAGCCGATGAACGCGCGACGCACACGCCTGCTGTGCGGGTATCTGCGCCAGATCAATCCGCCGGCCGAGTATTTGATCCTGGTCGAGGAATGGACGGCGCAAGCCCATTACGTGCAGTTCAACCAGATTACAAGGTGCGCGCGCATGACCAAAAAACTGCGGCCACGCCTTGCCTGAGCTTTCCCTCATGAAGGTACGTTCACCCGCCATCAGCGTAACGCTGGCGATCGGTTTGTTCACCACCATGGGGGGGGCAGGCAGAACGCGGCCTCATTGAGCAGCCCCAGATGGAGCACCCTGCCCCCTTTACGAGCGCAGCGCCTCACCAATTTCTTCAATAGCAAAACCAACGTCATGCCCCGCACGAATCAACTCCGCGAACCGCAGCATCACTGAAGAGCCGACATCGTGGGACAGCGCCAAGGTCATCAGTTCGCGTATCGGTTCATCAAGCGCTGCTTCGACGCTGGGAGAACACGCCTGCCCTGTGAGCCAGGCAACAAGGGACGAGACCCTATGGCCAGGGGTATCTTCATCAACACCCAAAATCTCGCCTAACACCATTCCCAGTGTGCCTGCAGGATGTTGTTCCGGGCGGCTCCAAGTCTTGAGCTCAATTGACTCTCGCTGCACCTTTTCCAAGTTCCGCCGAATCTTTCCAGGAATGGTCGCCGCCGCTTTGGGGCGATTGTAGTACTCGCGGTTAGCTAAACTTGCGGCATCCCTGACAACCTTCCAGGCCACCGACCAAAGCTGTGAAACACTGTAGGTATGCAAAGCTGCGCGCATAGTACTTTTGATTTCTGCCAGCTCTTGTTCCGACAGATCATGGTTATAGAGTTCGCACTGAGCGCCCAGATAGCGCATGACATCGGCGACTGCGTAATCAAGCCACAGGTTGAACAGCCCGTCAGCATCGGTATACACCCTATCCGACAGGTTACGAATGACCTCGTCCGCACGCCTTGATGCGACATCTGGCGCCAAACGATAGACAACCTGGTCCCTCAACACCCAAATCTCATCGCCCTCCCAATAGTAGGTGCCCGGGCTTGCTTTACTGGGGTCATCAAGGACGAGCCCAGCCTCACGCAATTGCAGCATGAAGTCATCGACATATCGAGGCGCCAGCCCTCGACAATCACCCGGTCTGAAGCCGCCATTGGTCAACCTCGGGGTAACAGCCCTGTCCAACGCCAGCAGAAGCACCACCTGATTATCCGGGACCGCTGAGTAGTCCACCGTACGGGTTAACTGCTTGCGTACGTATTCGGCCAACTGCCGTTCAAGCTCTGCGGCTTTGGTCTTTTTAGCCTCAAGCGCAATGGCGTCATGGTCGTTCTGACAAAGCGTACAAAGCTTCGTGGACCGTTGAGGGACCTTTTTGGCCTCTGAGCGATTTTTGATTTCGATCAATTCCGCACACTTGGAGCAGACCTGATTATCATCGAATGCATTGCAACGTTGCCGTACGAAGCTGGCGAGTGTAACGCCTGGGGCCATTTCAATAACGTCCGTCAGAGCACTCACTTTTTCAAGGTACTGCCCTGACTCATCGACAGCCCAGTACCGCTCGATCAACTCAATTTCTTTAGGGTCTTCGGTCAACATTTGCAGCTTGATTGCCATGTAAGCAGTCCTGTTCCGCGTGTGATTATTTCGCACCCAGTCATCGCTGACTTATGGGCGTTCATAGGTGAGAGCTGTTGCGGCGAGCCTCTCGACCTTGTTCGGTTTTTTCTTTATTTGACGTTCTTCCAACAGAGTCCTGGGCAATACAAACCCTTCAAAACTGCGCTGTGTAATCGGGTTATTAGCCTTCTCCGCTCCAATCCGATAACGCATCAACCCATCGGCGACTGAAAAGGTCAGGTCCACACTGGTGTCGGTACGGCCATTTAGGTGCCCGCGACTCAGCAGCCGGAACAACGACCACGGCCCGCGGTAGCTCAGGCTGGCGGTGTTGCCGGTGCTATGCACCAGAGTCAGTTGACTGCCATTGCTGTTGCCCAGGCTGTTGGGCCACACCAGACCGGTGCGCTGTGGCGCGCCGTGCTGGTAGGGGATCAGTTGGCCGTCGACGCTGAGCATGCTGCTCAGGCGAGTGGCACTCAGGGCCAGGGGTTCGATGGTGAGCTGCACGGCCAGATGGCCGCGATGGTTGAAGAAGGTCTCGCGGATGCGCTCGGCCGTTTTCAGTTGCTCCAGCACGTCGCTGCGTACCAGGTAGCCGCCGAGGCTGTCGGAGTACAGGGCGTCGAGGTTGTCCTTGAGGAACACGTTCAGGTATTGGTCGTGGAACTGCTGTAGACGCCCCTGCGGACCGAAGAAGGCTTCGAAGTCTTCCAGCGAGGCGTCCTCGCCACTGGCCTTGAACGGATAGCGGCCCGCCAGACGCTCGCGGTAGAAGCTGTAGATTTCACTGTCCCAGCGTTTTTCCAGCTCGCGCAGGGCGGCGATCACCAGCACTTGCGAGGTTTGGTCGGCGAGTTTTCTGACCTGCTGATTCAACGGCTCGGGCAGCCCCACGGCGACGCGTTGCAGGTTGGCGATGGGATCGGCGCCGCCCAGGGAGAAGCGGTTGAGCACGGTTTTAAGGGCGGCTTTACCGGGGTCCGGGTTGTCGTGCACGGCTTTGGCGTAGTCATAGACGGCGCTGACCGAACGCAGGGTTTCTTCGTAATAGGACGGCTGCTCGCCTCGTGCGGTGATCAGCTCTGACAGACTTGAGAATGCGCGCCGAATCCCTGCTGCTTGTTGTTGCTCCTCGGGCACCTTGTCCAGCTTGAGCGGCGTTTGCCCCTCAGCCAGGGGCACGGCCGGGTAGATCACGCTGTTGTCACGCAGGGTTTCCAACAGCCGCCGTAGCGGCGCAGCCGGGCCGGTGACTTGTTCCAGCACCGCCACGCCGTGGCTGAGGTCGTCAAAGTCGGTGACCGCGAACTGGTTCAGCGCACGTCGCCAGCTGTCGACGTAGTCGGCGCTGTACAGGGCTCGGATACGCTGGGTCAGCACTTTGCGGTCTTCGTCGGAGTAGTCCAGGCGTTGTCGTTCGCCAAGGACCCACTGGTCGATCATCGCCAGCTCGATAATGCCCTTGGTGCCGGGTTCGAAATAGTCCTTGAAACCCTTGGCGGTGAGCAGCGGCGGCAATTGCAGACCGCTGCCGGCTTGATCGGTGTTTAGCGGACGGTAGACGATATCGAACGCCGGGCCGACCTCAGTGCGCAGGTCCAGCGGCCGATGCATACGCTCCAGGGCATCCTGTTTCAGGCTCATATAGACCCGTTCGGCCATGGGTAACTGGCGCAGTTGCTGCTGCACTTGGGTGATGCGCTCGCGGTAGTTCGGCAGGTCGGCATCGGCGTATTTCAGCGCGTAGCCCAGGTGGCTCATCAAGTCGGCCTGCAGTTGGCCCTGGCCCGGATAGGCACGCTGCCATTGCTTGGCGACCCACTCCTCGATAATCGCTGGGCGGCGGTTGGGGCGCTCTTCGAGCATGCGGTACACGCGCAAGGCTGCCAGTTGCTGGTTGCTGCCGGCGGGCGCGGTGTTAATAGCCTCCAGCACCCCGCTGGCAATGGCCGGCAGGAAACGCTTGGACAGCAGATTCAAATAGGCTTCATCCACCGTCGGGCCAATCGCCCTGCCCTGGTACAAGCCCATATCCGATAGCAATGGCCAGGCTTCACGGTAATCACCGTAGACCAACACCGCATCGCGAATCTGGTCCAGAGGCAGCAACAGGTTGCGCCCCGTAGGGTCGACCGTGGCGTCGATGTCTCGCTCACTGAACTCCTGACTCTTGGCCAACACGTTGGCCGCTTTGTCGCGGTTGATGCTGAAGTAAAACTGCCAGGTACCCATCGCCACCAGACAGCCCAGGCACGCAACGCTGAACCCGGCGATCAACAGCCGCCGTTTGCTGCGAGCCACCTTGATGTTGTCGCCTGCAAGGCCCGCTTCGGGGTAGATCACCCGCTGGAACAGTTCCTGGGCAAAATAGATGACCGTACCACCGGCCGGTTTGACCTCCGGTGGCGGTGGCGGCAGTTGATACGCCTGCCCTGCTTCTTTGATGAAAGCGTTGCTCAGAGTGCCCTGCTGCAACACCGAGGAAAAATACAGCCCGCGCACCAACGCGGGTGTGGTGAACCGATCACTGCCAAGCATTTCAGTCAGGAAGCCAAACAACGCGCGGCGCAAACCCGCCATCTGATGCATCAGCGCCTGCAAGCGATCACACTCATCCAACGTGCGCGCCTCCCGGGTGCTGTTGAAAACCTGTTCGCAGAGGCAATCGACAAAGGCTTGATATTGGCGCGCCAGTTCCGCCAGCCAGGCATCAAAATCATCCACCGCGGCCAGGCTGAACGTGAAGCCCAGCAGGTCTTCGCGACCACTGCGCGATAACCTGGCGAAGAATTCTTCGAAGCCTTCAAGCAGGTCGAACTTGCTCAGCGTCACGTACACCGGCAAGCGCGTGCCCAATTGCCGCGTCAGCTCAAACAGCCGGGTGCGCAGCAGGTTGGCGTGGGCCTTGCGTTGCTCGGGACACTGCGCCAACAAGGCCTGTATATCAATTACCAGCACCACGCCGTTCAAGGCGCGACGGCTGCGGTTGCGCGTCAGCCAGTCAAGCAGATGCGACCAAAGGCGCGCATGAGTGCCGGTAGGCAACACCGGTTTGTGCTTGCCCTGCTGCTCGACGTTTTCAGCCGGTGAATCCGGGTGGCTGAGAAATTCACCCGGTGGGTCAATCAACACCGCCTCGTCCCCGATCCACCAATCCACCGGGTAGGCCAGTTGCTCTTCCTGAGCCCTGACCCCAGCCTTGGTCACATGAGACAACGAAAAGCTCTGGTTGGAGCGGGTGATCAGACTGGTCTTGCCGGCATTCTCTTCACCGAGCACCAGGTACCACGGCAGTTGATACAGTGAACGGCGGCGCTCCATATTATTCAGCAGGCTGCCCAGGCTGCGGTCCAACGCCCGCTCTTGAGCCTCGATATAAGGCAAGCAAGGGTCGGCTTGCACGGCGGCCTCATGCTGGCGTTCAACCTGCAAGCGCTGATAACGCTCGCGCACGCGCCACGCCCAGATGAGCAGCGGCACCACGATCACCGCCACACTGGCCGAGACCCGCATCGCCCACTCGCCCAACGGTTGGCGCTCACGCCACGTCCACTGCGCGCCCAGCCACCAGATGGCGACCAGCAAGAACATCACGCCCAACAGCACCAACACCGGCCATGCCTGATTGAATTGGCGCAGCACCGGCAAGCCCCAGCGTTTGAGGTAACCCCAGACTGTTTTCATGAATTGCTCCTAACGCTTTTTTAGAGTTCGTTGCTTACACACGGTGAACGCATCCCTGTTGCTCCCGCTGAACCACGCCCAGGGGCATGGCTTGGGTTTTCAACGCTGGCGATGAATTCATGGAGGATGCGTTTGCTTTGGGCAGCCTCCTTGACACGGGGCCGCGAATGTTGGCCTCAGGGTCCGGTCTGGGCGCGACCGAGCCGTAGCGGATGCGTACGGATTTGAGGATGGCGTCCCACACGGCCATGGCTTCGTAGTCAGTGAGGGAGGGGTTGACGGGTTCTGGTGAGGCGGGTTGTTGCCAGAGTGGGAGTTCGTAGCCTTTGTTGGCGAATTGGGGAAGGGTCCAGCGCACTAGGTCTTCGGGTTCGTTGGGATCAACTGGCTCTCCTTTCATGCCACCCGCCGACAAACGGATGCTCATGCCAGGCCGAGCCCGCGAAGGATTGTCCCGGTAGTTTTCGCTCACAAAGAGTATTTGACGGTGAGTGTCATCGCTGAAGCCGATCAGGGATTCTTCGGCTTGCATTCCGGCTAATGTTATTTGGCCCATCCGCAGTTGTTCATAATCGCCTGCGAGGAATATTTTCCCGTCTTTTTGGGTTCGGACATGCAAACGTTCTCCATCATCAGGTGATAAGGCGTTGTAGTAGACGTTCAGCGATACGTCTGAAGCAGGGGGGCGAAAATAGAAACTGGCGATCTCATGGTCGTGATGACTGCGAATGACAACCGGCCCAAGCGCAAAGCCCGCGCCCGCGGTTTCGGGGGTGACTTTGAAGATTTCCTTCGACAGCTTTAAGAGTTGGGCTTCAACGGGATCCGTATCGCCTTCGTATGATTGAGCCCTGAGCATGACGTAGACATCATCGATCAGCAGATGAGACTCATGAACGAATGTTTGGCGGCGCGTTGCCTGCTTGTAGTACTGCAGCAACGTTTCCCTGGGTGAGACAAATTTTGCCGACACCAGCATCGGCACATCTGAATTCTTATAGTTCTTGACTGCCGAAATCCGACGTGACCGCTCATTCAAGGCTGCATCAAATCGCTCCTGCGTCACGCGCTCCCCCAAGATCAAGACCTCAACGCTTGAGTGATCAGCTCCCAATCCGTAGTACAGCTTCACATCCCCGCCCCCCGTCCAGTTGGCGGGCAAATCTATCAGCCCACGGCCCAGCGCCCAGGTGCGCATGTTGCTGGTCAATTCGTGCACGGTTTGTTTCTCTTGTTCACTGGGTTGTTTGAAGGCGGCGCAGCCCGTGAGCAACGCGATCGTCAAGCACATGAAAAGAAGCTGGGAGGCTTTAGGATGAAGGCGGCCAAAAGAAAGCCGATGGGCGCTATTCATTGATCGCTATCCCTTGGTAATGACCTACGTTTTTCCAAGCTGGCAATGAACTCATCGAGGATGCGCTTGCTTTCGGCAGCTTCTTCGGCACTGGGCCCGCGAATGTTGGCCCACGGGTCCGGCTTGGGCACGACCGAGCCGTAGCGGATACGTACGGATTTGAGGATTGCGTCCCACACGGCCATGGCTTCGTAGTCGGTGAGCGAGGGGTTGACGGGGTCTGGTGACGCGGGTTGTTGCCAGAGTGGGAGTTCGTAGCCTTTGTTGGCGAATTGGGGAAGGGTCCAGCGCACTAGATCCCTGGGCTTATCAGGATCTATGGCGGTACGCTTCTTTCCGCCTGCCGATAGGCGAATACTCATAGCTGGACGGCTTAGGGATGGGTTATCTCGATAGTTCTCGCTGACGAACAGTATTTGACGATGTGTGTCATCACTGAAGCCGATCAAGGATTCTTCGGCTTGCATTCCGGCTAATGTGATTTGGCCCATCCGCAGTTGTTCATAATCGCCTGCGAGGAATATTTTCCCATCTTTTTGGGTTCGAACATGCAAACGTTCGCCATCATCAGGTGATAAGGCGTTGTAGTAGACGTTCAGCGATACGTCTGAAGCAGGGGGGCGAAAATAGAAACTGGCGATCTCATGGTCGTGATGACTGCGAATGACAACCGGCCCAAGCGCAAAGCCCGCTCCTGCGGTTTCAGGGGTGACTTTGAAGATCTCTTTTGAGAGTTTTAACAGACGATCTTCAACAGGGGCGGTATTACCCTTGAAGGAGTCAGCTCGGAGCATGACGTAAACGTCATCGACCAGCAGGTGGAGTTCGTGAACGAAAGTCTGACGCGGTGTGGGACGCCGATAGTATTGCAACATGACACTTTGCGGTGTCTGCGCTTTGGCTGACACCAGCATTGATACGTCATCCATCTCATAGTTTTTGACCGCGGCGATCCTGCTGGCCCGTTCCTGCAAGGCAGCGGAAAAGCGTTGCTGTGACACCCCCTCGCCCAGCACACGCACTTCAACGGATGCATGATCAGCCCCCAGCCCGTAATACAACTTCACATCCCCGCCCCCCGTCCAGCTGGCGGGCAAATCTATCAGCCCACGGCCCAGCGCCCAGGTGCGCATGTTGCTGGTCAATTCGTGCACGGTTTGTTTCTCTTGTTCACTGGGTTGTTTGAAGGCGGCGCAGCCCGTGAGCAACGCGAGCGTCAAGCACATGAAAAGAAGCTGGGAGGCTTTAGGATGAAGGCGGCCAAAAGAAAGCCGGTGGGCGCTATTCATTGATCGCTATCCCCTGGCAATGACCTTCGTTTTTCCAAGCTGGCAATGAACTCATCGAGGATGCGCTTGCTTTCGGCAGCTTCTTCGGCACTGGGCCCGCGAATGTTGGCCCACGGGTCCGGCTTGGGCGCGACCGAGCCGTAGCGGATGCGTACGGATTTGAGGATTGCGTCCCACACGGCCATGGCTTCGTAGTCAGTGAGGGAGGGGTTGACGGGGTCTGGTGAGGCGGGTTGTTGCCAGAGTGGGAGTTCGTAGCCTTTGTTCGCGAATTCGGGCAGGGTCCAGCGAACCAAATCCTCTGGTTCGTCGGGGCCGCTCGGTTCGGCTTTCATACCTCCAGCCGACATGCGAAAGTTCATGCTCGGGCGACTTAGCGATGGATCCTCACGATAGTTTTCGGCCCCGAAGAGGAGTTGACGATGAGTATCGTCGCTGAAGCCAATCAGGGATTCTTCCGCCGACATTCCCGCAAGAGTGATCTTCTTCGTGCGCAGATTTTCATAATCACCTGCGAGGAAAACCCGTGCGCCTTCCTCGGTCCGGGTCTTTATGCTCTTCGTTTGACTAGGCGATAAAGCATTGATGTAAATTTCCAGCGAAATATCAGAGGCAGGCGGACTGAACTCAAAGCTTGCGATCTCCTGATCGTGGTGACTTCGGATCACAATCGGCCCCAGGGCAAAGCCTGCACCGGCTTTCTCAGGTGCAATTTTGAATATCTCCCTGGACAGCTTTGACAGGCGCGCTTCAACCGGTGCGGTGTTTCCTTTAAAGGAGTCAGCCCGAAGCATGACGTAAGCGTCATCGACCAGCAGGTGGAGTTCGTGGACGAAGGTCTGGCGCTGGGTTTTACGCATGTAGTACTGCAACATGGCACTTTGCGGTGTATCAGCCCTGGCCGAAACCAACATCGGTATATCGTTCATCTCATCATTCTTGACCGCCGCGATTCTACTGGCTCGCTCACGTATAGCTGCGTCAAAACGTTCCCGCGTCACGCCCTCTCCCAGCACACGTACTTCAACAGACGCATGATCGGCGCCCAGCCCGTAGTAGAGCTTCACGTCGCCGCCACCACTCCAATTGGCCGGCAAGTCAATCAAACCTCGGCCCAAGGCCCAGGTGCGCATGTTGCTTGTCATCTCGCTCACGTTACGTTTCTCCTTCTCGCTAGGCTGTTTGAGCGCAGTACATGCAGTAAGGGAGCCCAGCACCAGGCAGACAAAAACAATGATCAACCGGCGCATAGAGGCCTCTTGGCTTTCGCCGCAATTTTGATAATCGAATAGAGAGTGAATTGCTGCGTTAACGGGTTGGCATAGGACGCCTCATGATCGAACCCAGGCGCCTTGATTTGCTGGCGAACGCCACCGTTGCGCGCGTGTTTTATCGGTGCGCTGCCCGAACTGACCGGCACAGTGCCGTCGCCGGAGCCGTCCTGCATCTTGCAATGCAGTTCCCAATAACTGGTCTTCACGGTTTTGACGGGCGCATCGGGATCGCCACGCATGGGTGGTATGGGTTGCTCGTGGCCGCCGACATACACAGGGCTGCGGCCATCATCTCTGACTTGATGCATCTCGAGATTGGAAACTGTGAAGCTATCGGGGTATGAGCCATGAGGACCATTGAGGCGAGACCCGCGCTCCATTTGCCAAGTGATGGATTCGAAGCTGGGGTACTTAGCTTCGCTGCCGTAATAGACGTAAGTTTGAGGGTGATAAGAGCCTGAAATTTTCTGATGAAGCTCTTTCGCTTCCAATATGTTTTCCGCAAATGTTTCCCACGTAATCGGATCACCATCCTTAGGTGCCAACCACTCTTCACGCAGTAATCCCCACCAACGGTCGCGGCGCAGATAGATCTCTTCGTAAGGGTCTTTCACAGGCTGGCGCGGCATCGCCGAAACACCGTGGTTGTCAATCAACCTCAGCCAGCCTGGGGCATAATCTTGTGTCGGCAACAACTGCAAAGCGCCAGGCGCCTGCGCAAAAACGGCGGTCACTTCCTGGCCGGTCGGACCAATCACTGCTCCGGCAATCGGATCTTCATCGCTCATACCGACCTTACAACGGCGATAAGCGACCGGAGCCCCAGTGGCGGGCATGACCCCATGCACGACACCGGCAATCTTGGCACTCATGCCGGGCAGCTGCGCACATCGTCGAGCAACCAATCCGCCCATGGAGTGGGTGACCAGAATGACTTGTTGGCAGTTTCGACCGTATTGGTGCATCAATTCGTCTATGCGTTCGGCCAGGCGCTGTGCAGCGATTTTGTTGGAGTCCAGCCAGTTATACCCACACGCATGCACCGGCATTCGATAGTCACCGCGCGCTAACAACTCATCCGAGATAATCGACGGCAATTGACTCGCCAGGTTTGCCCCCAATCCCGGCATAGCAATGGGAATTTCGGGTTTTAGCCGTGTGATATGAGTCGGCCCAGGCTCGACAGCGACGGTATGCAGGTGCTCAGGCCGAACGTCGAATTGCGGCCATTGGTGAGGCAGGAACTGGTTATTCAGGGTTTCTTCCAGCCAAAGAAGAAACGCGTGATAGCTGGTTTCGCTGACTTCGCCCCAACCGCGCTCTCTGTAACGTTTGGTCAAGGCCAAGGCGGCCTTTTTCCTGTCCAATTCTGGCTGGGTAATGACCGTGCCTACGGCGAGCTTAGGCACTGCCCCGTCTCTATCAACCTCCGCACGAAGTGGGTGCAGGATTTTCTGACGTTCACCTGCTGTTTTGAAAATCCAATTTTTCGCGAGCCACATATTCTTACCCATGAACCCCGCATCCAACCGCCAGATGGGACCCGTCTTCTTATTTCCCTTTCCTTTCTCCGGCTTGCTCTTCAAATTCGACCCCATAATCCCCGGCACAAAGATCACCGGCAGCACGCCATCCGGCGGCAATATGCAGTGCACCGGGTCGGTCATATGGCTGGGCGTGAGGGTCCAGGTATGCACAGGATTGCCCCGCGCGTTGTAGTGCATGGGGGCGACACGGGGCGTCGTCGGGCTATTGGTCATGTGGGGTCTCCGTTTTCTAGCCATTCCAATGTCAACCCTTCCAGCGTCATGCCCTGTTGCAGGGTGACGTAGCCTTCGCCATCAGTGCGGCCTTCGAAGCGTGCGCCGTCTTTGCGAACCAAGGCGTAGGCACGGTTGCGCATGGGTTGACCGTTGAAAAAGGGTTGAAAGCGTTCGTTGAACGAGGTGCTGGGCCAGCTGTTGAGTTGCGTCGCGGCATGGCTGGGGTCAATGAAGTGTTTGTTCGCAGCCTTCACAATGAAATCGCCGGGCATGCCCAGCTCGATATTGCCGCCCTGCATCTTGATGTAGGCCCCGCCGCACAGCAGGGTGATGTGTTTGTCCGCCGCCACCAGCACGTGTTGCTGGCTGGCGCTGATTTCCACGCTTTGATCTGCTTGCACCTGGATGCTGTTGTGCTGGGCCTGCAGCAGCAGTTGACCGTTCTGGGCGATATGGCGCATGTCACCGCCCTGGGCGAACAGGCCTAGCTCGTCGCCCGCGTTAATCACCACTTTTTTACCGGCGGTCAGTTGCAGGTTCTGTTGCGCGACGCTGTCGATGTGTTCGCCTGCGCCTATGGCAATGCTGCGGGATGTGGCGGCAGCAATACCCGCGGGCCCGCTCAGAGCGATGATGGGCTGCGCGCCAGTGCCCGTAACGTTGGGCTGGTCATTGGCGCCCTGCCCCAGGGTGTTGACGGCCTCGGTGAGCGCCTGTTGCGGTTGCCAATCCTGGGCAATGCCTTGGGCAACCTCCGCCGAACTGCCTAGCTGCTTGGCCAACGCCAGGGCGGTTTGCAGCACCTCAATGGCTTGCTGGCGCTCCAGGTGGCCCGCAGCGGCCTTCAGTTGTGCTTCAGCAGTCAGCAATAAACCTTTTGCTGCGCGCAACGCACCGTGCCCATCCGTACGTAACTCAAACCCCTCCCCCCTGGGTTTACCGCCACCGTAATGGCGGGGGTGAGTGAGGTAACCCAGATGCAGCGCGCTGTGCTCGTGATCACTCATCAACGCCGCGCTGATTTGCGCCGTGGTGTCGTCAATGCGCAGCTCATTGGCGCGGGTCCCCTTGAATTCGCGACTTTTGGTTGTCGCTACGGCGTTGAGCTTAGGGAGCTCGTAGGGCGGCAAATTGGTCTCGCGATAAGTACGGCCCGTGGCGATGGGCTGGTCAGGATCACCGTCCAGATAGCTGATCACCAGCTCTTGACCCACACGTGGAATGGCCATGGAGCCCCAGGTAGCGCCAGCCCAGCCTTGCGTGACGCGGATCCAGCACGAGCTGTGGTCGTTGTTTTCGTCCGAACGATCCCACGGGTACTGCACCTTGACCCGGCCCCATTCGTCGCAATAGATCTCTTCCCCTGGCGGCCCAACCACCGTGGCAATCTGCGGGCCGTCGATGCAGGGTTTGGCACGCAGCGGGGCTTTCCAGTCGGCGGTCCAGCGGATGGCGCTGGCGGTCATTTCATAAGAAGTGCCTTGGTCGCTGCCGAACGCCTCTTCCTGCAAGCTGGTGTGCTGTTTGCCTTCGTGGGTGATGGCGATGGTGCGCCAACGGTCGTTGAAGTCTTCGCGGGGATGCTCGTTGAGGTCGAACGCCAGTCCCGGTTGCAGGCGTGCATCGTCACCGGCCAGGTGCGCCAGTTTGGCGTCATTGCGCAGGGCGGTGAGGCGCGTTTTGGTGAAGGGCTTGCCGGCGATGTCGCGCTTGTAGCGGCCGGGATAGTCGTAGCGTTCGTAGTCCTTGTGCTGGTTTTGCAACTCCTGATCGCCGCTGGCGGTGTGTTGCTGGTTGTAGCGCGGGTGGGTGAAGGTGTAATCGCGCTGTACCTGCACGGCGGTGCGTACCTGTTCGGTGTAGTGGAAGCGGGTTAACGCCGGTTCCGTGGCGTCACCGCCCGCCATTGGCTGATAGATCACTGGGCAATCGGTATGGGTCCCAATGGTGCCCAGGCCACCAACACGGTCGGTGAGGACGAGGGTGTGGCCGTCGGCGCGGTGTTCGAAGGCGTAGAGCAGGCCCTCTTCGGCGGCGAGGCGGCTGATGAAGGCGAGGTCGGTTTCTCCGGCCTGTACGCAGTATTCACGTCGTTGATGCTCAAAGCAGATGTCGCTGCGGATGTCGGTCAGTCGATGCTCGGTAAGTATGTTGGTGATGATCTCGGGTACGGTTTGGCCCTGGAAGATGCGCCAGTTGGAACGCAGGTCGAAACGCGCCAGGGTCGGTTCGACTACCGCGGTGTAGCGGGTGCGACGAAAGCCGGTGTCGCCCTGGGTGAACAGGCTGACCAGGCCGTGCACGTAGCGCACTGGGGCTTCGCCGCGCCAGATCGTGAACAGCCCCGCCAGGTCGAGCACGTTATTGAACTCGATGGCGGCGTTGTGGCTGGCCAGTTCCAGGGTGAGCTTGAACGGCTTGGACAGGCTTTCATCGAGCTTGAAAGAGACCACGTCGAAGGTGTCGCCTTTCAAGGGCTCGAAGGTAAAACGCAAGTCGCTTTGGCGGGGCACGTGACTAGTCCTTACGTTCACTGATAATGGTTGCCACCTTCTGATACAACTCCGGCTCCCACCCCTGCGCCGTGGTCTCGCGCATCAACCGTGCAACGTTGGCGTACAGGTCGTCCGCCAGCCACGACAGGCCACGGGATGCCAGCAGGTCGGCGGCAATCACCGTGGCGTAGCTGCGCTGGCGCGGGGCGTTATGGGCGGCGTGCAGTTCCTGCAGGCGCAGCAGCACCCGCTCGACGCCTTCAGTGTTGAGTTGAGCGGCCAGCTCGTCGCGCAGGCCAGCGTATTCCTGCACGGGGCTGCCCGCCGTTTGTGCCTGGTCCGCGCCGGTGATCCAAGCCTGGGTCTGCGCATCCACGAACGGCGTACCGTCGCTGAAGCACAACTCCAGCAAGGCCGGTAAACGGCAGACAAAACGTTCGCAGGTTTGGCGAATGGCGCCGGCCACCTCTTCCATCGCCAGACGCGAGGCGACATGGGCGGCGAGGTAACTGCCGCGCAGCCAATACGGCGAGGCGCAGACGCTTTTTTCGATGCGCAGTAACAGGTTCGGCTCAATGGCGTTGTGGTTAAGCGCGTCCTGATAACCGTCGACGATGTCTTTGGGCACGGCGGTCAGTTCGGTGCGGCGGTCTCGGACGATTGAAGGCGCGGTGCGCAGATGCGACCACAGACCGAAGCGGCGCAACTGGTAGCCGGTAGGGTCGTAAGGGTCTTGCTGGTTGATCTGCTCGGCCATGTTCAACACCGCACGGCGTTGTTCACGTTCGTTACTGGGCGCTTGCGGTTTAGGCGGGCTGAAAAAGGCTGCGTCCAGAGCGCCGCTGGCGGTGGGCGTACGGGCAGGCGCGTTCACCGCGGCCGGCTCGCTGTATTTATCCAACTGCCGTTGCAAGGCATCCAACGCTGCGGGGTCGAGCTTGGCGCTGTCGACGCACTGTTGCAGGCTGGCCAGCGCCCGTTGCGCCGCTGCTTGGTAAGCCGGTTCAAAACTGCTGCGCTCCAGGGCCGGCAGCACCTGGCCCAGGTCCTCCAGCAGCCGCTGCACCTGCTTGCGCTTGTTCAAGTAACCGGTGGGGCCGGGTTTGGGGTAGGCGTTGTCCCAATACTGTTTGACCATACCCGCAATCAGCCCGAGGGCATCGGCCCAGCGCACCCACTGGCGGGTACGTAACCAGACCACTTGCAGATGGCCGACAATGCGCCAGTGCTTGCACTGGGTCGCCAGGTAGTCGCGGGAGGCTTCATCGATGTAGGGCCAGTCGATATCGCTCTCGCGCAAGCCGCCCAGCTTGACCATCTCCTGGTCGATGGCCTGGTAGGTTTCGTCCTCTACATCGAAATCCCCGGCAGGTTGCCCGGGGTCGATGGGGGCCAGCAGCCGCTCGACGATGTCGACCGGAACGTCGATCACCAACGACATGCCTGGCGCTCCTGTTCGATCAGCTCGCCCAGCCCCTCGGCATCAAATACCAGACCGTGCAGCCTGGGATAGTCGCTCTCCAGCCGCAGGCGCTGGCCACCGCCCATATTGCGCAACAGGGAAATCGCCTGCAGCCCGCGCCCGGCATCGACCACCAGGCCGGCGTCGTCCAGCACTTGCCATTGATAGGCTGCGGAGACGGGGCGCTCATCCTTGAACAGTTGAATGCGTATTTTGTTGGGCTTGGCCGGTTCATCCAGCACCAATTGCAGGCGCGAGATTTTCGACTCGCAGCTGATGGCCAAATAGGGCCTTGGCGGCAGTGCTCCCAAGGCCGGCGCCGAGATCACCAGCCGTGGTGGCTGGTCGTTGTCCGGCGCCGGGAATGACGACAACAGAAAGCGCTGGTCTTCGGGCGGGCGCTTGGCCTCATTACGTTGGACCAGATCGACAATCGGCAACACTTGGCCCAGGGCACGTGACGGCGCAGGTGGCTGATGAATGGGCGTGCCGGCCGCCAGATCAAAGCACTCCAGGCGCTTCAAGGGCGAGACGATCGCAGGGCAATCTTGCGCCATCGGCAGCGCATGTATGTGCGGGGCAGCCAGCACCGCACATAGCCCCCCTACCCAGCACCAACGTTGCCATCCTTTGCGCATCAACGCCTCCCCAGATTTAATAAATTCAACTTTTACTATTGAACCAAGGCGAGCGCTCACCTTCGAACGCAGCAACTTGGCATGAACTTAATATAAATAACCAAGAGACAAGTTACAGACATCAATTTTCTGCAAAAAAACTCAAATACCAGACACACCCTTCGGACATTCAAACCAACTATCGTACGAATTTTCCACGCAACAAAATAAACATTAAACGAGGATTTTTCTTACATCTCGAGACCACGAAACGAATCGACTTCGTCCGACATGACTTTTTACGAAACATGGCCTTTAAATAGCGCCACCTTCAAAAAAGGATTTTTCCCATGTCGAAGTCTCAAAGTTCTGTCGCGCCTAAAGAACGCATCAATATCAAGTACGTGCCGGCCACAGGCGACCAACAAGCCGAAGTCGAGCTACCGCTGAAGTTACTGGTCACAGGCGATTTCAAAGGCCACGGCGAACTAAGCGCTCTTGAAGATAGACCCTCCATTCGGATAGATAAAGACACCTTCAATGAAGTCCTTACCAAAGCAAAAGTTGCCTTGGACATGGCCGTCCCGTCGGTACTGAACAACGATCACGACACCGACTTGAATGTGCAACTTCAATTCAAAACCATCAATGACTTCGGCCCTGACGCCATTGCTCGCCAAGTCCCCGAACTGAACAAGTTGCTGGAGTTACGCGAAGCACTGGTCGCACTCAAGGGACCAATGGGCAACGTACCCGCCTTTCGCAAGCACTTGCAGAATCTGCTGACCGATGAAACCGCCCGGCAACGCCTAGCCAGTGAACTGAACCTGGTGCTTGACGCGCCAAATAACTGATTTCTTTTACTTCCATATGGAGTAGCCCTCATGCCTAGGGAAAGTGCCGCCGCCCAAGTGCTGGTCGCCGATGAACAGCCGTCCTTGCTCGATCAACTGCTGGCCAACACCACCATTCGCCCGTCTCACGAAGGCTATGCCGTCGCCCGCCAAGGCGTGGCTGCGTTCATCAGCGAGATTCTGCAAAGCGGTGATCACGAGCAGCCGGTCAACAAGCACCGGGTCGACCAGATGATTGCCGAGATCGACCGCGCGTTGAGCAAGCAAATGGACGTGATCCTGCATCAGCCGCAGCTCCAGCAACTGGAATCGGCCTGGCGTGGGCTGAAACTGCTGGTGGACCGCACGGACTTTCGCGAAAACATCAAGCTGGAAATGCTGCATGTCACCAAGGAGGAGTTGCTGGATGACTTCGACAACGCCGGCGATATCACTCGCAGCGGCTTGTACAAGCACGTCTACACCGCCGGCTACGGCCAGTTCGGCGGCGAGCCGGTGGGTGCCATTGTCGGCAACTACACCTTTGGTCCCAGTTCGCCGGACATCAAGTTGCTCAGCTATGTAGCCTCCATCGGTGCCATGTCCCATGCGCCGTTTGTGTCGGCGGCCGGGCCGGAACTGTTCAACCTCGAAGGCTTCCAGGGCCTGCCCGACCTCAAGGAGATCAACGATATTTTCGACGGCCCCCGCCACACCAAATGGCGCGGCTTGCGCGAGTCCGAGGATGCTCGCCATTTGGCCCTGACCTTGCCGCGTTTCTTGCTGCGCACGCCCTATAGCACTGAAGACAATTCGGCCCGCAGCTTCGGCTACAACGAAACCGTCGACGGCAACCACGATAACTACCTGTGGGGCAACACCGCGTTCCTGATGGCCTCACGCATCACTGACAGCTTTGCCCGCTACCGCTGGTGCCCGAACATCATCGGCCCGCAGTCCGGTGGTGCGGTGGATGACCTGCCGGTGCACCTGTACGAATCCTTCGGCCAGTTGCAGGCCAAGATCCCTACTGAAGTGCTGATTTCCGATCGCAAGGAATTCGAGCTGGCCGAAGCCGGTTTTATCCCGCTGACCATGCGCAAAGACAGCGACAACGCAGCGTTCTTTTCGGCCAACTCGGTGCAGAAACCCAAGAACTTCCCCAAGACCCGCGAAGGCCAGGAAGCCCAGACCAATTACAAGCTCGGCACCCAATTGCCGTACCTGTTCATCGTCAATCGTCTGGCCCACTACATCAAGGTGCTGCAACGCGAGCAGATCGGTAGTTGGAAGGAACGCCAGGACCTGGAAAGCGAGCTGAACACCTGGCTCAAGCAGTACATCGCCGATCAGGAAAATCCGTCGACCGATGTACGCAGCCGTCGCCCCTTGCGCGCCGCAAAAATCCAAGTGCAGGACGTCGAGGGCAACCCGGGCTGGTACCAGGTGTCGTTGGCGATACGGCCGCACTTCAAGTACATGGGCGCCAACTTCGAAATCTCCCTGGTCGGTCGGCTGGACACCCAATAAATGCGCGGCGCCAGCCTGTTCGAACGCCTGGAACCCGATGCACCGCGCTACCGCCAAGGCTGCGCGGATGAGCAGGCACACCAGCGTGTCGAGGCGATCAAACGTCACTTGGAGCAGGTGCTCAACTCACGCCAGGGCTGCTCACAAAGCAGCCCTGAACTGGGCCTGCGCGACTTCAACGGCGTCACCCAGGCCAGCAGTGATCTGGTGTTGGCCATCAGCGCTGATATCCGGCGTTCGGTGGAAACGTTTGAACCGCGCATCAAGGTCACTGGCGTGCGCTATCAGCCCGACCCGGACCTGCCGCTGGAGCTGAACTTTCGGCTGGATTGCCAGGTGCAGGTCAACCACAAGGAAGAACAGGTGCAGATCGAAGTGGCCATGCACGGCCGCGACGGCTACACCCGCGTGAGATGAGGATGCGATGGACTTGAAACAACGCTTTGCCGAGGAGTTGCGCTACCTGCGCGAACTCGGCCGCGAATTTGCCGAGGACAACCCGCAACTGGCGCAGTTTCTTGGCGATCAGGCCGGTGACCCGGATGTGGAGCGGCTGCTGGAGGGCTTTGCCTTCCTCACCGCCAAGCTGGGGCTGAAGATCGACGACGACTTGCCGGAGCTGACCCATCCGCTGTTGCAGATGCTCTGGCCCAATTACCTGCGGCCCCTGCCCAGTGCGACCATCATCCGTTTTACACCGCTGCCGAATGCAATCAGTCAGCGCAAGGTGATTCCCAAAGGGACGCGGCTGTTTGCCAACCCAGTGGACGGCATTTCCTGCGAGTTTCGCACCTGCACCGACGTCAATCTGTACCCCTTGGCGTTACACGCCGTCAGCGATGCCCACAGCCGCGAAGCCTCGACACTGCGTATTGACCTCAACGTATTGACCCAACAACCGCTCGACAATCTTGAGTGCGACCAGCTGGACTTTCACTTGGGCGGCGACAATGCCACCGCGCTGACCCTGTACCTATGGCTGGCCCATTACCTTAAAAGCATCACGTTGTACATCAACAACACGCCTTATCGCCTGAACCCCGACGATCTGGGCTTTCCCGGTTTCACCCCAAACGAGGCACTGCTGCCCTACCCGCGCAATGTGTTCGATGGCTACCGCATCCTGCAGGAATATTTTGTGTTCCCGCAGCGCTTCCACTTTTTCAGCCTGACCCGACTTGCCAAGGTCTGGCCGGCCGTCACCACCGGGCAGATTCGCTTCGAATTTCAGTTCTCGCGGCCGATGCCGGTCAATACACACCTGCGCACCAGCGACCTGCACCTGTTCTGCGCGCCGGCAGTCAATCTATTTCGCCACGATGCCGAGCCCATCATGCTGGATGGGCGCAGCCAGGAACGCCGTATCAGCACCACTGGCAACCGCCAGGATGCGTATGAAATTTTCAGTGTCGACCACGTGGCCGGTTGGGACGCCGCTGACAAGGAGCGTAAAGGCGATCCATTGCGGCGCTTCACTCCGTTCGAATCGTTCCAGCATGAGATCGAACATGCCCGGGGCCGCACGGCGCTGTATTTCCGCACGCATATCGAGGAGTCCCACGGGCGTGAAGGCTTGCGTCATCGCATCGCCTTTGTGCGCGGCGATGAAAGCTTGAATATCGGCGAAAACGAAGCAGCTTCGATCGAATTGACCTGTACCAACCGCGACCTGCCGCAGAGGCTCGGTGTCGGGGATGTGTCGCGGTCTACCGAGGCCACCCCCTCGTTTGCCACATATACCAATCTGATTGCGCCAACGCGCAGCTACCGACCGGTGTTGGACAGCAGCCTGCACTGGACGCTGATTTCCAACCTGTCGCTCAACTACCTGTCATTGCTGTCGGCCGAGCCGCTCAAGGCGGTCATCCGTGCCTATGACTTTGCCGCACTGCACGATCTGCAACAGGCCCGCGCCACGCGCAAACGCCTCAACGGCATCCAGGATGCGGTAACCACGCCCATCGACTGGCTGATGAAAGGCCTGCCGGTACGCGGCGTGCAGACGCGCTTAAAACTGGACCAGAAGGCTTTTCTCTGCGAGGGCGAGCTGTACCTGTTCGCCAGTGTGCTTTCGCACTTCTTCGCCCTGTACGCGAGCATCAACTCCTTCCATCGCCTGGAAGTGATCAATACCACTAACAACGAGCGCTACGAATGGCCACTGTTGACCGGCAGACAACCTGTGATCTAGCTGACCTGCTGCTGGCCGACGCGCGAAACTATTCGTTTCACCGTCTGCTGGAGCACCTGCACGCCTTGCATGGCGATGACCTGGAAGCACGGCCCCCGAGTGATGCGGTGCGCCGTCGCGTACGTCTGCAAAGCCATGCGGGGCTGGGGTTTCCGGCATCCGACGTCGTGGAGGCCGCACGCATTGAGGAAGATCACGAAGAGGTGCGCTATCGCTTGCAGACCAGCTTCTTTGGCCTGCACGGTACGGATTCGCCACTGCCCGGTTACTACCTTGATCGCCTGGCCTACGAGCAGGCTCAGGAGCGCGGCATTCGACCCGCGTTCATGGACTTTTTCAATCATCGTTTGCTGACGCTGCTGCACATCAGCTGGCGCAAGTACCGCTACTACGTTCGCTTCCAGGCCGAGGCCACTGATCGTTTTTCGCGTTACGTCTTCTCGATGGTCGGCCTGAATGACAATGACCTGCGCGGCGCCACCCCGCTGCCATGGGGCCGATTGCTGAGCTTTGCCGGCTTGATCGCCAACCGCAGCCGCTCGCCGTCGGTGGTGTCCGGTATCGTCGAACATTGTTTCGACCTGCACGGCGTGCATATCCGTGAGTTCGAGGCCCGCTCGGTGAGTTTTGCACAACGCCAGCGCCTGGCGCTGGGCAAAGCCAACGGCACCTTGGGCAGCAACTTTGTGGTGGGTGATCGCAGCAATACCCGCGCCAGCAAGTTCACCCTGGTGATTCCCAACCTGACCCAGGCACGCTTTCGGCAGTTTTTGCCCAGCGGCGATCAGTTCGGGCGCTTGCGCCAGTTGATGGATTTTCTGCTGCGCGATGCCACCGCCTACGACCTGGAACTGGGGCTGCGCGAAGAAGATGTACCGCCGTTCAACCTGCAACGCGCCAGTGGCACTCACCTGGGCTGGACCAGCTTTATCGAGCACCAGCAACAACGCCATCGCGCCGTAGTGCGGATTCGGGGGCGCGCATGAAGCTGACCCTGGTTATCAGTAATCCCGCGCAGTTGCTGCACGGCTATCTACCCAGTCACCGCTTTGGTCCGCAGGGCGGCAGCATTGGAAGTGCCGCAGCGGATTGGCGTCTGGTGGATCGTCAGAACAGTGTGCGGCCTAACCACTGCGATATCCGCGTGGTCGAGGGGCGCTTTTGTGTGATCGACCGCAGTGGCTGCACCTACGTCAATGGCCATGATCTGCCGGTGGGTTGCGACAGTGCGGTAGCACTCAACGATGGCGACTTCTTGCAAGTGGGCGCCTATCGAGTGACCGTGCAGTTTGGCGAGTATGCGCCAGGACAACGCTCGCTCGAAGCGCTGTTCAGTGGTCGCCCGGATGGCCTGCTGGAGTGGCACCTGGAGGACGTAACGAACCTTCCGCCGGCCGAAGTTGCACCTGTGGTTTGCCCGGAATTCGAACGCCTTTGCCAACCCGTTGATTTAAGCGAGCAAGGCGATCCGCTGCGGGCGATGCATAAAGCGCCGCCGCCCAAACCGCTGGCGGATATTAGCGCGCGCGCACACAAGCGCAGCTTCAGCCTGTTCAGCAACCTGCGCCTATGCACCTTGTTGTTGGCCTGCCTGGCCCTTGGCGGCTGCACCATGCTCGGCAAGATCGGCCAGGTGATCTGGACCCCTTCTATCCCGGTCGGCGGCCCCGACGATCAGCCCAGCCGCTACTCTCTCAGCCTGCACGCCAGCGACAACGTCAACCCGCGCCTGATCAGCACCGGCACCGCACCGGTAGAGGACGAAAACCGCTCGCCTTACACGCTTAACGTTCAGGCCGCCAGCCCGCAGGCGCTGACGGACAAAGTGCAAACCCTGCTCAACCATCTTTACGAAGCCGTGCCAGCGCAATCGTTACTGACCGTTGAGCCCACGCCTGCGGAGCAAATGTCGCCCATCGAAGATGCGCTGCTCGGCGCTTACGACGCCCAGGGCGTGAGCCTGACCACCCCATGGGGCAGCCCGGCGCTGGAGCATGTCGCCACGCCGATCGCCTTCAAGGTGCTGCAACTCACCGATGACTCGCTGCTGGTCAACGCCAGCCCCGAAGCCCTGGCCGAGGACCTGAAAAAGACCTTGGGCAGCACCTATATTCGGGCCGACGACTACCTGCTCCAGCCCGGCCAATTCAAATTCATCGACCTGCGCGCCCTGGATGAAGACACCCGCTTTATCGCGGTGATCGCCAACTACCACAGCAGCGATGTCGGCCAGTGGAAACAGCGCCTGCGCGTCGAGCCCAAAGGCCGCCAGTACGCAGTGCTGGTGCAGCTGGACGCCACCCAGGTCAGCCTCAAGGGAGAAACCCGATGACGCCCCTTTCAGCCGCCTTTGCACCGAGTAATTACTGATGAGTTCACGCAACCCCGTCATCTGGCATGAAGGTTTGTTCGTCAAACCCCAGCACTTCCAGCAACAGGCCCGCGCCGCCGAAGCCGCCGTGCATCAGCGCCTGCACAGCCTCAACGACGCCCTCTACGGCTTCAGCGAACTGACGCTGAACACTGAATACCTGAGCTTCGGGAAAGTCGCCATTACCCTGGCACGCGGGATCATGCCCGACGGCAGTGTCTTCGATATTCCCCACGATCTGGCGCCACCCTCCCCGCTGGAAATCGCCGACAGCAGCGCGGTCAACCAGATCGTTTACCTGGCGCTGCCACTGCGGTCCAACGGCGCCCTCGAAGTGCGCTGGCCCGACCAGTATGGCAACAGCCGCTACATCGCCCGCCGCGAGGAAATCCGCGATACACACAGCGATGACGGCGATCAGGTCGGCATGGACCTGGCCGTGCCCAACCTGCAACTGATGCTCGAACGCAGCGACCGCAGCGCCTTCACCGGCATCGCCCTGGGCAGAATCAAAGACAAGCGCCCCGACGGCAGCCTGGTGATGGACGAACATTTCTACCCCACCAGCCTATCCTTGCAAGCCGTGCCAGCACTGCATCGCTACCTGGGCGAAATCGCCGGGTTGATGCGCGAGCGCGCCAAGAACCTGGCCCAGCGTATCGGCTCACCGGGGCAGTCGGGGGTGGCCGATGTCACCGACTTCAACCTGCTGCAAACCCTCAACCGCTTGTTCCCGCTGTTCCAGCACCTGGCCCGCCAACGCCAGGTTCACCCGGAGCGGCTGTACATCGCATTGGCGCAAGCCTGCGGCGAGCTGGTGACCTTCACCGATGAGGGCCACCTGCCCCAGGAATACCCGGCCTACCAGCACGACAACCTGCGCGAATCCTTCCAGGTCCTGGAGCACACCCTGCGCCGCGCCTTGGGCACAGTGCTGCAACCGCGCGCGGTGTCGTTGCCGATCGTCGATCAGAAGTACGGTGTGCGCAACGCCGCATTGAACGACAAGCGTCTGCTGGACAACGCCGAATTCATCCTTGCCGTGCGCGCCGAACTGCCGGCGGAGACCCTGCGTCAGCAACTGCCTCGACAGATCAAGATCAGCTCCACCGAAGGCCTTGAGCAACTGGTCAGCCTGCAACTGCCGGGCATTCCACTGCGGCCGCTGCCAGTGGCGCCGCGGCACCTGCCATTCCATGCAGGTTTCAGCTACTTCGAACTCGACCGCCATCACCCCGCCTGGCAAAGCCTGAGCAGTGGCAGCGGGTTCGGTTTCCATATTGCCGGTGAATTCCCGGAGCTGGAATTGCAGTTCTGGGCGATCAGGAGTGAGAGAGATGAATAAGGAAACATTAGATTCATGGCGTCACGAGGAAGTCTCCGGCGCCATCGACGTTAGCGGCAAATCGATCACTGTCAGCAACCGCACCTACTTGGCGGATCCAGAGTTCGACATACGCGGCGTAGCCTGGAACCCACTTTGCGATGCCGCCACGCCGCTGATTGGTCTGGTCATCCGCCTGCGCCGTCTGGACCACCACCATGACGTGCCTGCGTTGTACCAAAGCGTCAGCAACCAGATCACCGCGATCATGGAAGAAGTCCGCCAGCTCGACTACGACGCAGGCATGCTCAAGGCATACTCCTACAGCCTGTGCCTGTTGGTGGACGAGGTGGTCATGCGCACCACCTGGGGCAGGCTCTCCACCTGGAGCGCCCGCTCGCTGCTCAGCCAGTTCCACGGCGAGACCCGAGGCGGCGAAAAGTTCTTCACCATCATGAACAACATGATCCCCGAAGCAGCCAGGTACCAGCATGTGCTGGAGTTCATGTACCAGTGCCTGATTTCCGGCCTCAAAGGCAAATACGGCGCCCACGCCAAGGGCGATGAAGAGATCCAGAAAATCATCGACCAGTTGCACGGATTACTACGCCCTCTTCGCGGCGAAACACCCAAGCGCCTTACCGACCCGCTGACCAACGTCGCGCCGCGCAACTACCGAATCAAACGCGCCTGGCCATTGTGGACGCCGTGGGCCATGGCCGCCGTCGTGCTGACCGTCGCCTACACGATCTATTCGATCCGCCTGAACACCATCACCCAGCAGGTGCTGGTGTCGCTGGAGCGGGTGCTGCACCTGTAATCGAATTTCAGCGCGCTCATGTCGAGCGCCTGCAAAGCCATGGCCGCCGGCCATAAACCGCGACCGCGTGGTCGCTCAATCATCGCGACAAGGAGCTTGTCATGCCAACACCCGCGTACATCAGCATCCACGGCAAAAATCAAGGGCATATCACCAAAGGCGCGTTCACCGCTGAATCGGTGGGCAACGTCTTTGTGGAAGGTCACGAAGACGAAATCCTCGCCCAGGAAATCGACCATCAAATCGGTGCCCCAACCGACCCGCAAAGCGGCCAACCCACCGGACAGCGCGTGCATAAACCGCTGACCTTCACCAGCTCGCTTAACAAAGCCTCGCCACTGCTCTATCAAGCCCTGGCCACCGGCGAAATGCTGCCGACCGTCGAGGTCAAGTGGTTCCGCACCAACCTCGATGGCAAGCAGGAGCACTTTTTCACCACCAAGCTGGAAGAGGCCACCGTCGTTGATATCCATACCGTGCTGCCCCACGCCCAGGACAGCGACAACCAGAACTACACCCAGTTGATCAAAACCAGCCTGTCCTACCGCAAAGTCAGTTGGAGTCATGTGGTAGCCGGTACCGAAGCCTCGGACGACTGGCGCAAGCCGGCAGCAGCGGGCTAAGCGCGTACCCGGCTCCGCCGCTGCGGCTCGCGCAGCGGCGGAGCCTTCACTGACTTGAAACCTATAAGGAGGCTCTATGCCTGCCGTCGTACTGGTCGGACACGACCATGATTGCCCTTTATGTGGCCCCACCACCGTCGACAGCGGTGCCCGCAACATGACCGTCAATGGCAAAGCCGTCGCCCGTGTCGGCGACACCCTCGGATGCGGCGCCGTGATCACCAGCGGCTCACGCTCTATGACCGTCGAAGGAAAAGCCGTGGCCCGGGTTGGCGACACCACCGACCACGATGGAAAACTGGAAAACGGTGATAGCAGCTGGTTGATCGACTGACACTTACACATTGAAATGGAGGCCCCATGCCCCGCCAATGCGACTTGCGTTTTACCTTCGCTCCCTTGAAAGGCGATGCCTTCGACGTGGTGTCCTTCTCGCTTGAAGAAGGCCTGTCCCAGCCGTTCAAACTGGAACTGGAACTGGCAAGCCACAACGCGGCCATCGACTTCAATAACGTGCTCGACCTGGCGGGGCTGTTCACCATCTGGCGCGACGAAACCCCAGTGCGCTACGTACACGGCCTTGTCAGCCTATTCACTCAGGGCGACACCGGCTTCCGTCGCACCCGCTACACCGCCGTCATCGAACCGACCCTGGCGCGTTTCGACCTGCGCTCCAACTGGCGCATCTTCCAGGGCCAGACCGTGCCCGACATCATCACCAACGTGCTTGCCGAGCACCGGCTGACCGACATCCGCCGCGAAATCTGCTTCGATCACCAACGCCGCGAATACTGCGTACAGGCCGGCGAAACCGACCTCGATTTCATCGCCCGCCTCGCCGCCGAAGAAGGCCTGCTCTACACCTTCGAACACCGCGCCGACGGCCACACCCTCGTGCTCACCGACCGCGTCGGCGGCCTCGGCACCATCGGCACCCACACCGACTGCCCGGTGATCTACCAGCCCATGGGAGGTGGCGACTCCAAGGAACCAGCGTTAAACCGCTTCCACTACACCGAACAAGTACGCACCGCACGCCAGGTGCAGCGCGACTACACCTTCACCCACCCGCGCTACGACCAACAGCACACCGCCACCGGCGACCAGGACTTGAAAAATCAGCACAAGGACTACGAACGTTACGACTACCCCGGCCGCTACAAACGCGACATCGCCGGCAAGCCCTTCACCAAGACTCGGCTCACCGCCCTGCGCAATGACGCCAAACTGGCGCACCTGGCCGGTGACGACGCGCGCCTGCAACCGGGGCTGGCGTTCGACCTCAACGAACATCCCCGCGAAGACTTCAACGACCGCTGGCGCACCATCGCCATCACCCACGAAGGCAAACAGCACACCAGCTTGGAGGAAGAGGCGTTCGGCAGCGACCACGGCACCTCTTATGTAATGACCGCGACCGCCATCCGCTGGACCTCCGACTGGAAAGCCCCGCTGCGCGACAAACCGTGCATCGACGGCCCGCAGATTGCCACCGTGGTCGGGCCGCCAGGGGAAGAGATTTACTGCGATGAATGGGGCCGGGTGAAAGTGCAATTCCCGTGGGATCGTGCGGACAAAAACGACGATCAGAGCTCGTGCTGGATTCGAGTGGCGCAGGGTTGGGCCGGTGCGACCTGGGGCGCCATGGCCATTCCACGTGTGGGTCAAGAGCTGGTGATCAGCTATTTGGATGGCGATCCTGACCAGCCCATCGCCACAGGCCGTACCTATCGCGAGACCAATCTGCCGCCGTATGAGCTGCCCAAACACAAGACGCGGATGACCATCAAGAGCCAAACCCATAAGGGTGCAGGTTTCAACGAGCTGCGCTTTGAGGATGAGTTGGGCCATCAGGAGGTGTTTATCCATGCCGAAAAGGACAAGAACGTTCATGTCAAACATGACAACACAACGTTTGTAGGTAATAACCGCAAAGAAGAAGTAGGCAATGACGAGCAGATCACTATCGGGAACGACCAGTCCCACGTGATCGGCCGGGACCACACGCTCTCGTCGGGACGTGACCATGAGACAACTGTCGGTCGGGATCGCAGTGAGCGGGTCGGCAATAACCGCTACGACACCACAACGGCCAACCATCACAGCGAAGTGGGCGGTCACTGCCAGCAAACGATCTCGGGGCAACATCGTCTAACTGCCGGCCAAGGCATACACCACACCACCACGGTCTACCAACTGCAAGCCAGTGAGCGTGTGGTCTTCCAAAGCCCGGGAGGTAGCCTCACGCTCGACGCGCAAGGCATTCACCTCAATGGCATAGCGATAACCCTGCGTGGCCCGGTCAACGCCACAAACCCAGGCAACGGCCAAGCCCTGAAGCTGCAGCTGCAGCCCGAAACAGGTCAGGCCTGTGTGGAGAAAAACCGATGAGGCCGGCCAGCGTCCAGGCGTTCGTGGCCGAACAGCATGCGCCCGATGCCACCCTGTATTTATTACTCGACCCCTTGGCCGACTGCGCCGCAGACGATCCATTACGCATAGAGGTATTGCGCCAAACGCTCGGCGACGATGCCGTCACGCCTGTGCATCGGCCCGATCTGATCCATACGCCGTCGGCCTGCCCAGTGCTGGTGACCCTCGCAACACCTGGAAGCTCACCGTCGCAGGCGCTATTGGCGCTATCTGCCTTACGCGCTCATGAGGAGGTGGATCGTCACAAGCGTTACGTGTGCGGCTGGCTCAGTAGCAGCGCCCCATCCCAGGCGCTAAGTGCCCACATCGTTTCGCTCGGGTGGTTGCCCTTGGAGCAAGGGCGAATATTTTTCCCGATCCATGAGCCCGTTCGGCTGGAGTTGTTGGCTGGCACTTTTGGCAACAATGAGGGGCCCTGGTGGCCCATTCGACGCTGGTTCCTGCCCACCAGCAGCGGTGCCGGCAGCGTATTGGTGGGCGGGCCCGAACGTCGTAGCGTTCCGGGCCCTTACACGACGGCGGTACAGCAGGACGCCCCCATGGTTGCAGCCTTGCTGAACTGTTGGCGTCGCGCGCTCAACTTGCCGCTGGCGTATGCCCCGGCTCGCTGGAGCGGCCCTACTGCGCTGCCGCCCCAAGCGGCGGCACAAGCCTATATCCATATCCAGCAAGCCCGTGAGCTTGGGCTTAGCCGCGAGGACGACATCCTGACACTCGCCTTGCATCGCCTGATGCTGCATCCGCATCTGCACCAGCACACCGGCTTTCGCGCCGTGATTGAACAAGCGGTTCAGGGGCAAGCGCCGCTCAGCCAACTGCTGGTCCCCTACAACGACATCGCCTTGCAAAGGGCAGTGTCGGACCTGACCTATGCCGGAGCACCTCAATGACCTTGGGCACACAACTGGGCATCGTTATAGCCGAAACCGCCGTTTCAAACGATCAATGCAAAGCCTGCCAACGTAAAGGGTTGCCCATCCTGCCATTGCGCCACGCACTGGTGCCGCGCTCACCGAATGAGCCAGTGCGTCCGGATACCGTGCATATCGATACGCGCCTGGGCTTGCGCACCTTGCGCGCCGGCTACCTGTATGTCTTGCTCGATCGCAAAATCTGGCAGGCTTACCAGATCAGCCCGGACGGTTATCTACGTCAATTCAACCCCTACGCACCGCCGCCTGCCAACGAGACCCCGCTGTCCGATGCTTGCGTCGCGGCCAACCACGACTGCCCGGCCTCGTTCCTCAACATCGACACCGACAAACATACCCAAGCGTGGCTGGCCTTTGCCAATGACCCGTGGCCCGCCAGCGTGCTGGACGCCTACAAGGCCGGTCAGGCTTCAGAGCGGTTCCAGACACTCGACCTCGCCAGCGCACGCGACAACCCAGCCAGCGTTGGCCTGGCCATGACCGATGAAAACCTGCAGGTGGACAAGCAGGTTTACGAATACCAACACCACCCGACGAGCCCATTGCCCATCCCTACCGAACCCGACTGGCGTTTTTATGAGCATCCCCCGCAAGAGGCAGCGCCAAGATTCGACAGCGTGCACGGTTTCCATAGCCGCGCCCATCGCCTGGGCGCGCTGAAGGGCTTCCTGCGCAGCGCCATCCCACAGCACAAGCTCCAACAAGGCGTCCTCGCGTTTGTACTGGATGACATCATTGGCCTGGTGCAGGAACTCAACGACACGCGCAACCGCTGGGTGCAGCAGCGCCAGGCCTGGATGAACGACCCGGACCGGGCTTATCGCTACCAGACCTCTCAGTTACTGCTGGCCATTCGCGAAGTTCATCGCGAACAGGCAGAAGGCCAGACGCCCCTAGCGGCGTCTGTCGAGCCCATGACCGGCGATGGCCCACCGGTATTTTCCAGCCCTGAGCAGCAACGCGAGCGAATCGTCCAGAAGCGCACACTCGCCCACAACCAGAAACTGGAGGAACGCTACGATGAACAGAGCCGCGCCCTGTTTCACCAACTGTATGAGCAGGAGTGGGCCAACTATCAGCGTTATATCGACCAAAGCGCACACGCCTACGCGGCAGCGTGCCGCTCCAGCCTGTTCGTGTGTGTCGAGCAAAATGACTACGACGGTAATGACCGCCCATCAGGACGGGCCTACAGCCAGACCATGGCGCTGTGCCTTGAAGGTGGTATCAGTGAAGCGCCCGCGACTCAAGATAACGGCCATACCGCCTCCCTGTGGAGTGAATGGCTGAACGACCCACAGAGCCCGATCTACCGCGCCCTTCTCTTGCGTGACAAAGGCTTGCTGGCGGATCTGTTGCCCAGTTTCAATGCAACAGGTGATGGCGACTGGAACGACAGCGAAAAGCTCTACTCCACTCTTACCAAGCTCATCGCCAACGACGACTTCAAGCAGCATGTCCGCCCCCGTTTACAGCACGCCATGGCGCAGCTTCTCGGCGCCCTCAATGCCGCTGCCGCCCGCTTGCAACCGTCACTCGGCCCTGGCGTGGGGCGGGCGGTTTCGCGTCTCAACAGTGCCAGCCAACTGCTCTACAACGGCATTCATCTGACCGAACTCAAGGTGAAGATGAAGCTCGGTGAATACTACGCCCTGCAATGCGAGCACCTGCGCAACCTGCAACGCAAGGCCGCGGATGCCATCGACCGCACTTGGGAAGGCCTCAAGGACGAGTTGGGCAAAACCGACGAAGAGGCCCGCAAGGTGCGCAAACAGGTGCGCCCGTTGATTCAGGGCGGCCTGCTCAGCCTGGCGGTGCTGGACCCCAAAATAGCCAACCTCAGCGTGACCCTCAGCGTCTGGGTGGAAGGCCAGGTCACCGAGCTGCAGGACAGCCTGATGCGCCAGGCCAACCTCGGCGTGGATCAGCTGGGCAAAGGTGCCCAAGCTGCGCTAGTCGAAATCGCAGTCGGGGTTGGCACCCTGGACCCGCAGGCGCGCAAGGTGCTGCAGGGGGTCAAGGTGTCCTCATACCTGGCGGCTGGATGGGTTCGCACCGGCTTTACCGGGCTGCGTGGCGCGGTCGGCAGTAGCGAGTTATTGATGGCGATGGGCGGGATGTACCTGCTTAGCGACTCGCTGAACAAAAGTCTCAAGGAAGCGGAGAAAGCCATGGGCGAAAAGGCCGTTGAGGCCAGGTTGGCGGTGTATGGCAGTAGTTTGGGGGTGTTGGGTGGAGGGGTGGAAATTGTAGGTATTTCACTGGAAAAAGGGGCGGTGCAGGTGCAGAAGGCGGGCAGCTTGTCTGCCCAGGCGATGACTGCAGCAAGAGCGACTGCACGGGTGGGCAACGTATTCGTACGGGCCGGGGGGAGTATTGGTGCTGTGGCAGGGCTGTACGATGCGACGCGAGCGGGGTTTGCTGCTAATCGTACTTGGGAGGGCGGCGATACTTCCGCTGCTTGGGGATATGGAATCTCCACGCTGCTTTCAGCAGTTGGCTCAGGGTTTGGTGTCTGGGCTGCCGCCACCGCAGCCAGCACGCTGCTCGGTCCACTTGGCATAGCCATATTTCTCGGTCTAGCTGGATATGGGGTGTACAAATGGGCAGAGGGGGAAGAGTCAACACCTCTCGATCGCTGGGCACGCCGGTGTTATTTCGGTAAACACAATGAAGATCCGCCCATTCATTGGAACAAACCTGAACACGCACACATCGCCATCGCCGAACTGAATGCCGCAACCTTGGGTGTAGAGGCGGGCGTCAACTTCCGCTTGCGAATCGTCGATAGCGGCTCGCATGGCTGGGGCGGCCCCATGGGTAGTGTGGGCGCACAGGTCCATGAACAGCACGTCGAATATCGCCTGGTTCTGCCGTTCTTCGATGCCAACCGGTCGGCCTATCGCTGGTCACTGACGGTTCATCGTCACGGCGATGGCTCGGCCAACGAGTACACCGGCGGCGAAGTGCTGGCCGAAGGCGAGTTGAATCCCCCCACCCTGGCAACCGCCGCCAGCGAACGCCGAGCGGCGCTGGCTGTGCCCAAACGTCCGAACAAGCCTGACTACCGGGCCGACAGCACCCTGCCCACGCAGGAAGTTCGCACCGTCTCGTTGGCCGATGCCCGTACCTCGCAGGTCCACGATATCAAAGGCGCGGTTGTACTGTTGCCCGACCGCCGTCGGCACAACATTGAAGCGGCGACCTTGTCGGTAACCTACTGGCCCGATCGCGACATTCACGATGCCTACGCCGAGCTCATCTTGATGGATAGCTTGTAAACCACAGCCTTGGATGAACTTGACATGGGCATTTGCCTACTTTTCCCATGGCAACAATCGCTGGTGATCATCAACAGTGTGCCTGCTTATTGGTTGCCTGCTGCCCGCTTGAAACGCCAAAGGTTAAAAGCAGCCCTCACCCCCCTACTGGAACTACTCCAATGCTATTCAAAAAACCTTTACTCGACAAACCTGCTCCTGGCTGGAAGCACGATCTGCCGGGACCCTACGAATCGCCCTCCAACGAACCGTATCCACCCGTACTATCGAATCCGCCCAATCATGTTGACGATGTGTACCTTGAACTGGCGCGTGCCACTTTAAGGGTTCGCGGGGTTAGTGTTTGGTTAACTCCTTTTATGTTCTCGCTTGCAATAGCGGCCCCCGTCATGTGTATCGCCTACATATCAAAGGAGGGGGCGCCACCGATTATCCCAAGCATTTTCTTGGTCTTGGCATTTACTGCTGCACTGTGGGGTGGCGTCTATTTCTGGCGAATGGACACCGAAGCCCCCCGCGACGAACCCATCCGCTTCAACCGCTTCCGACGCAAAGTCTATGTCTACCGCTTCCACCACGACGGCCTCAGACCCTTCAGCCGCACCGCCTGGGGCGTTCGGGCCGAAGTCTATGACTGGGATAACCTACGTGCCGAAGCCTGCAGCGTGTACGGCCCCATGGGCAGCGGCGGTCTCATCGAAACCGTCACCCTCGCCGTGGTGAAACCTGGCACCCACCAGGTAATTGATCGTTTTCATTTCGCCCACGAAATTCAACAAGGCGAAATGTACTGGGCCATGGCCCAACTGTTCATGCAACAAGGCCCGCAAGCCCTGCCCACCTTCCCCCACCCACCCCGCGACTGGAACAACGAAGACGTGACCTTCAATCTCGCGCGTCGCCTGGCTCCCAAAGTGCGATGGCCAGCAGAAATAGACCTGGAGTCACGCACCGCGCCTTGAATACAAGCCATCAACCGAAGCAGCCTTAATACGACGAACGGCTAAAGATACAAGCGGCGATCACCCCGAACTGGAACTGCTCATCATGGTATTTAAAACACCTTTACTCGACAAACCTGCTCCTGGCTGGAAGCACGATCTGCCGGGACCAAACGAGTCGCCCTCCAATGAGCCGTATCCTCCCGTACTTTCGAATCCGCCCAATCATGTTGACGATGTGTATCTCGAACTGGCACGCGCTACAGTGAGAATGCGTGGCGTGGGCATTTGGTGTGCCGCATTCCTATTTGCAATGACACTGTCCTTAACAATGTTCCTAATAATGATTCACGCCAGTTCTCCAACACCTTCGTCTTTGTTATCCAAATTATTGGAGCTTATCCCGATAGGCATCGGCTTATGGCTAGGAAGTTACTTCTGGCGCATGGACGTTGAAGCCCCCCGCGACGAACCCATCCGCTTCAACCGTTTCCGACGCAAAGTCTATGTCTACCGCTTCCACCACGACGGCCTCAGCCCCTTCAGCCGCACCGCCTGGGGCGTTCGGGCCGAAGTCTATGATTGGGATAACCTGCGTGCCGAAGCCTGCAGCGTGTACGGCCCCATGGGCAGCGGCGGTCTCATCGAAACCGTCACCCTTGCCGTGGTAAAACCTGGCACCCATCAGGTCATAGATCGCTTTCATTTCGCCCACGAAATTCAACAAGGCGAAATGTACTGGGCCATGGCCCAACTC
>NZ_JALJRP010000010.1:126488-176587 GCF_024519715.1 Pseudomonas sp. Pse35
TTTCATTTCGCCCACGAAATTCAACAAGGCGAAATGTACTGGGCCATGGCCCAACTCTTCATGCAACAAGGCCCGCAAGCCCTGCCCGCTTTTCCCCGCCCACCTCGTGACTGGAACAACGAAGACGTGACCTTCAATCTCGCGCGTCGCTTGGCCCCCAAAGTGCGATGGCCAGCCGAACTAGACCTGGAGTCACGCACAGCCTCCTGACACTTCGTCAATGCAAATCAGCCCACAGCGGACGAATCAGTTGGGTTGATTGAACACTTGAGCACGCTGTCGCACGCCAACCGCCAATCGAAAGATGGATGTCAGCCTGGAGAGATAGCTCCTACGCCGCTGCCAATTACTTCCGACGGCCCCTTCTGAAAATCCTAACAGCCACGAAAAATGACGAGCCCTTTTCAGCAATTAACGTTATGTATTCGGTTGTTCAGGGCAAGAAGCCCACGTCCCCATTCATCTCATGAGGAACTACCATCATGCTGGATACTTCGTTTTTTCCTTCATTACCTACCGTCCCGGGTACACCCCTGCGTCCTCGACAGCTCAGCCGAGAGGAAGAGCGACTGGTGCGCTATTACCGTTGCTTGTCGGAACAGGATCGTGAAGCGGTGCGCTGCCTGATGTTTGCGGTCAGGGAAACCAGCCGCTCCGAACACCCTCACCCCTGAACAATGACGCCAGCATGGAGCTGCGAACGATGAGGTACCTGCGGTGTTGGGCACGCTGCCAAAGAGCCTGCCGCCCCCAGCCGCATGAGCATCGCTACTCGATTGTCGCCCGAAATTTCTCCCCCAGTCCCGTCCCCAGCCACTGGGCATTGACGCTCAGCAACCGTGCAATCCTATCGAGCCACGCATGTGGAATGCCCCGCGAAAACCAATTGGTCAACCGCTGAGGGGTGACCTTCAAGAACAGGGCGAAATCCATTGGCGAGATCTTGCACTCCCTCAACAACATCCGCAGACGCACGCCGGAACATTCGGCGCTGACCGCCCTAAGCGTCATTGATCGACGCCCCGCACACGCTTCTTTCCCTTGCTCAAAGACCATTCCTTGCTCCTTGTGTAACGCCATATCTTTCTTCGCCCCATTCACAACGCGGACTCATTGAGTATAAACATGGCGTCCATCAGGTCCAGTTCCTATGCCGCAAAGCCCACCCCGACGCGACAGCCACGCCTGCTGTAGCCGATTTCCTTCAGCCCCAGAACAGCCTGCCGTGGGTTCCATCTCGATTTCTTCCAGGTGATTGTGAGAGCAATTGTGCGCTCCTAGACTCCGCAGCCGTAGGGCAATCCCCTGCCCCTCGAAGATTCCCACGGCCGGCACGTCGCACCTCGCCCTGCCGCCGCCACTGCAAGGAGCCACACCCATGACCAAGTCCTCGACGCCCCTCTTACTACTCGCACTGGCCAGCCTGCTAACAGGCTGCTCCACCACTCCCAATGTTTTGCAGATGCATAAAGTCACCGCCGAAGCGATTGGCCTCGCCTCCACGGATGAGCTGACCATGGGCCCGGTGACCAAAGGCAAGGAAGACTTCCTGGGCGGTGCTGAACTGACGTTTAAAGCCACAACAGCAAAGGGGCGCGTATTCAACTGCTCGACCTTCATGACCCCGGGCATCCTGCTTGAGCCGCCGACGTACTCGCGACTGACCTGCACCAAGTAAGCCCGATACTCCGGTGCGGGCACCTCGTGCACCGGTGATGCAGATAGATGCAAGCGGGCGCCCAGCGGTCGCCCCATGCCATGGAAAGCGTCCGTGACAGATATTTCTTACAGACCAAACGCATGGACTCGCAGGACGAGTCCTGATTGCGCCCACGTTATTGAAGCCCACGGATGACACTGCCTAGGATGTGCCCACTCGCTCATTTGATTGAGCCTTGGCCCTCCCAGCGTCCACGACAGGAGTCGATTGACCATGTACAACAACATCACCCTCGGTTTGCGAAAGCGCCTGCTCGCAGGTTCGACCTTCGCCCTCTTATCGCTAAGCGCAGCCCCCGCGCTGGCCACCGATTGGTGGATGATCTTTGGCACCGGCGACACGCCTAACAGAGACCTGTTCTTCGCCGATGCACAGTCGGTAAAAGCCACACAACAAGACCCGCAAAACACACAGCTGACGGTCGTGCAGGTGTTCGAAAGTCCCAACAGCCCCAACTACGTGAGCTACACGCTGGAGCTGCAATGCGCGCAACGACAGCTCAGGGTGAACTCGGCCACCGCCTACCTGCGCGC
The DNA here is from genome assembly GCF_024519715.1 of Pseudomonas sp. Pse35. Taxonomy (NCBI): domain Bacteria; kingdom Pseudomonadati; phylum Pseudomonadota; class Gammaproteobacteria; order Pseudomonadales; family Pseudomonadaceae; genus Pseudomonas; species Pseudomonas sp. Pse35. The sequence continues at coordinate 128,742 of NZ_JALJRP010000010.1, forward strand.
CGGGGCCACCACGGTGCTGCCGGCGCCTAAACGCTGGGTGCCGGTGCCCAAGAGCTGGCTGGAGCATGGCTATGACTTCGCCTGCGCACCAGGCAAACGCAAGTCCAACGCCATGATGCCAATGGGCGTTGGCTCCATCGACAACGCACAACTGGTAGCGATCACGCAGCAAGGCCTATTCAATCAGTTGCCGGGTAATCAGCCGATCCGCATTGAGTCCAAGAAGAGCAGCACCGAGGACGTGATGCGCGACCTCAATTTCCTCTTGGGCGCACCTGAGAAAAAATGACCTCCGGCGCCAACCGGCACGCTTGAATAATGAGTGATCAACATGAAATACACAGGCGCATTGGCCTTGGCCCTCGTACTGCTGCAGACCGGCTGCGTCAGTTTTGACACCGTCCCGGAAATGTACGCGCGCAGCCAATGGAAAGGCCGCCCGGCGCAGGACGCCATCAATTTCTTTGGTCCACCCAAAAAAATGGACCGCACCGCGGACGACCAGCATGTGGTGATGCAGTGGTACCGCGACACGTCCTACAACAGCAATGAGGTGGTGGCACAAAGCGCGGAAAGGCAGGGCAACGTGATGGTGCACACCAACTATTGGGCAACCGTCAATAACCCGAATCGCTGCATCCTTTCCATCATCGTCGATCAGGACAGAAAGATTGTCGGGTTTGAAGCCGATGAAGGCGAGTTGCTGCTGTCCAGTGGCTGCCAGTCGGTCAAATTTGGGCCGCCTTAAGGCGACCTACGCTAAGGCTGGCTAACAAAAAAACACCTGACAAATGTCATTTCCATGAAGGATCGTCCTCGACAATGAAATCCATCATCGTCGCCATCGCCCTACCGCTCTTTGCAGGCTGCGCAACGCCGAAATATTGGGAGGCCACCGGCGGCAACCCGTCCGACGGCCTTGTGCAACTCTTCTACGTACGGACGCCGTTTGAGTACGCGCAGATCCGGGAGTCCCAAGGGTTGGCGATTGCCACGGGGCGCTGCCAGTTTTGGAACTACGCGCGCGCTGAGCGCGCAGGCGCGCAAAAATCCGTGTGCCGCACGATGGGGCAATTCCACTGCCTGGAAACCACCGTTACTCAGGATTATCGGTGCCAGAAGTGACACCCTCCCAAGGCGTCGAGGCGCATCGGGAAGTTGAGCGAACAGTAGTTGGCCTGGCGACCCAGGCGAACTGAGCGGATCTGGTAACATACGAACTTGAGCGCGTCCCCTACGGTTGTGCGCACAAACAAAAAAGACGCCTAAGCGTCTATTCCGTAAATCACAAGCAAAAAAAAGCCACTCGTTAGAGTGGCTTTTTCTTTTATGCTTGGAGCGGGAAACGAGACTCGAACTCGCGACCCCGACCTTGGCAAGGTCGTGCTCTACCAACTGAGCTATTCCCGCTTGGTGATGCGCATTCTATAGAATCCTCAGCACCCGTCAACCCCTTGATTCAAAAAAGTTTTATTTCTTTTCAACGGTGGTTCGCAGATGGGGCCAGGCCGCACGCAGATATTGCAGCATGGACCACAGGGTCAGGCCTGCGGCGACCAGCAGCAAGGCGTAGCCTGTGAGGACCCAGAACGAGAAGTCCGACGGGTTGGCCAGCAGGATCACCAGCGCGAGCATCTGCGCGGCGGTTTTCCATTTGCCCATGTTGGAGACGGCCACGTGGGCGCGGGCGCCGATTTCGGCCATCCATTCGCGCAGGGCCGAGACGACGATCTCGCGGCCGATGATGACGGCGGCCGGCAGGGTCAGCCACAGGTTGCCGTGTTCCTGCACCAGCAGGACCAGGGCGACGGCGACCATGAGTTTGTCGGCCACGGGGTCGAGGAACGCGCCGAAGGGCGTGCTCTGTTCCAGGCGACGCGCCAGGTAGCCGTCGAGCCAGTCGGTGGCGGCTGCGAAGGCGAATACCGAACTGGAGGCGACGTAGCTCCATTCATACGGCAAATAGAACAACAATATGAAAATCGGGATAAGCAGGACGCGTAGAACGGTGATCAGATTAGGGATATTCATCGGCACAACTGGCTACGAGGTGAGAAGGCATTCTATTCGCTATGCAGATTGGCATAAATCAATTCAGCGAGCTTTTTACTGATACCGGGTGCTTTGGCTATTTCGTCAATGCTGGCACGGGAGAGCTCCTGCAAGCCACCAAAATGTTTAAGCAAGTCGCGACGCCGCGTCGGGCCAACCCCCGCAACCCCTTCCAGGGTTGAGGTTCGCCGGGTTTTGCCACGGCGGGCGCGGTGGCCGGTAATGGCGAAACGGTGCGCTTCGTCGCGAATTTGTTGAATCAGGTGCAGTGCGGGTGAGTCGCCCTTCAACGTGAACTCATGGGCGGCATCATTCAAGTACAACGTCTCGAAACCGGCCTTGCGCGTGGTGCCCTTGGCCACACCGAGCAGGATCAGGTCGGGCACCGCCAGTTCGTTGAGCACGTCACGGGCCATGGATAACTGGCCCTTGCCCCCGTCTACCAGCAGGATATCGGGCAACTTGCCCTCCCCGTCCTTCAACTTGCTGAATCGCCGCGTGAGCGCCTGGTGCATGGCGGCGTAGTCATCGCCGGCGGTAACGCCTTCGATGTTGTAGCGCCGATAGTCGGCCTTGATCGGCCCTTCCGGCCCGAATACCACGCAAGAGGCCACCGTGGCCTCACCGCTGGAGTGGCTGATGTCGTAGCACTCCAGGCGCTGGGGCGGCTCGTCCAGGTTGAGGACCTCGGCCAGGGCGTCGAAGCGTGCAGCGACGTGCTGTCGATTGGCCAGGCGTGCACCCAGGGCCTGTTCGGCGTTGGTGACGGCCAGTTGCTGCCAGCGGGCACGGGTGCCGCGTACGCGGTGGCTGATGTCCAGCTCGCGGCCGCGCAGCTCGTGGATGGCCTCGATCAAGGTGGGGAAGTCTTCGTGCACCACGTTGACGATCAGTTCAGACGGCAGGTCGCGCTCAGGGCTGCTGACGTAGTACTGGCCAAGGAACGCGGCCATGACCTCTGCCACGTCTTCGTCGATACCGGTCTGCGGGAAGAAGTTCTTGCTGCCTAATACCCGCCCGCCTCGTACGCTGATCAGGTGCACACAGGCGCCGCCCGGGTTGACGAACGCGGCGATCACGTCGACGTCACCGGTGCCGCCTTCCATGCTTTGCTGGTCCTGGACACGGCGCAGCAGGGAGATCTGGTCGCGCAGTTCGGCGGCCTTTTCGAAATCGAGGGTGCTGGCGGCCTGCTCCATGGCCCCGGACAGCTCGTCGGTGAGTGCGTTGCTGCGCCCTTCGAGGAACATCACCGAATGGCGCACATCTTCGGCGTACTCCGAAGGTTCCACCAGGCCCACGCAGGGCGCCTTGCAGCGCTTGATCTGGTATTGCAGGCACGGCCGGGTGCGGTTCTTGTAGAAGCTGTCTTCGCATTGACGCACAAAAAAGGTTTTTTGCAGCAGGCTCAGGCTTTCACGAATCGCCCCAGCGCTGGGGTAAGGCCCGAAGTACTTGCCCTTTTGCTTTTTTGCCCCGCGGTGAATGCTCAGGCGCGGAAAGTTGCCATCCGATAAAAACACGTAAGGGTAGGATTTATCATCACGCAGCAGGATGTTGTAAGGCGGCCGCCATTCCTTGATCAGCGTCTGCTCAAGCAGCAGCGCCTCGGTTTCATTGGCGGTGATGGTGGTTTCGACCTGGGCGATACGCGCCACCAAAGCGGCGGTTTTCGGCGCAAGGCCGGTCTTGCGAAAGTAGCTCGCCAGACGGTTCTTCAGGTTCTTGGCTTTGCCCACGTAAAGCAGGCGCGCCTCGCTGTCGAACATGCGGTACACGCCGGGGCGGCCACTGCAGGTGGAGAGAAAGGCACTCGGATCAAACGGTGTGGTCATGTCAGGCGCTGGCGTCCACCATGCCGTGGCGCACTGCGAGCAGGGTCAATTCAACATCACTGCTGATGGCAAGCTTCTCGAAGATACGATAACGGTAGGTATTGACGGTCTTGGGCGACAGGCACAGCTTGTCAGAGATGGTCTGCACCTTCTGGCAACCGACGATCATCAGGGCGATCTGGATTTCCCGCTCCGACAGCGCATCAAATGGCGAATCGCTGGTGGGCTGGAACGACTTGATCGCCAATTGCTGGGCAATCTGCGGGCTGATGTAACGCTGGCCGGCAAATACCAGGCGAATGGCTTGCACCATCTCGGCCAGGCCTGCGCCCTTGGTGAGGTAGCCGGCGGCACCGGCTTGCAGTAAACGGGTGGGAAACGGGTCTTCCTCGCACACCGTGACCACCACGACCTTGATGTCCGGATGGCTGCGCAATAACTTGGTCGTGGCACCAAGACCGCCAATCCCAGGCATCTTGACGTCCATCAGTACCACATCGGGCTTCAACTCCCGGGCCTTGATCAGGAACTCCTCCCCCGACTCCGCCTGGCCGACTACTTGCAGGCCGTCGATGTCAGCCAGCATTCGTGTAATGCCTGTACGAACGAGATCATGGTCATCGACTACTAGCACCCTAATCAAGCAGACACCTCGCGATATGGTCTTATAGGTTGCTGAACACCTTAGCAAAAAACCAAGGCGCAGACCTAGTTGCAAGTGTCATATATATAGAGATTAAACGTGCTGCGGCTGTTCGCCGGCTGGCAAACAGCCCTGTTTCCTGGGCTAAAGGTCAGGATTCCGGGGGGGGCGACTTGGCTTTTCCGTTCACCACAGATGAATGCTCAGCCAAGGTACTGGTCAAGCGACGGATTGCGTCCTGGTCTTCCTTGAACATCGCTCGGTAATTGCCCAACACTTTTTCTTCGATCTTGCTCAGGTTATCCAGCTGGATCGGCGTTGGGCTGCCGGTCAATACGTACAGGATATCCACTCCTTTTTCGGCGACGCGAGACAAATAGTCGGCCTTGGGTGCACGACCACCGCTTTCATATTTGCCTTGGGCGTTCGCTTCAACGCCTCCAATTTCTCCAAAAACTTTCTGCGACAGGCCAAGTCGCTCTCTTTCTTGCCTTAAGCGCGAACCGATTCCACTCATTTGGATGTATGATCCTAAATTGGCACACCCCAAGAGGTGTCACACCATCACTTCGTTAAACAAACTTGAACGGTTTTGAACTATGCCCGGAATCCGTACTGCTGCACAAGCCAAGGCCTGGCTGGAACATCAAGGAAAGTCAGTTCAAGCGTTCGCCCGGGAGCATGGCGTAGACCCGGCAACCACGTATCAAGTGCTCTCCGGGCGCAAAAAGGGACGGCGTGGAGAAGCCCATAAAGTGGCGGTACTTCTGGGCATGAAAGAGGGCGTTATCGTGGATGAGCCGGGAGCTCAATCCCACAACGAACAAAGCACTAGCTGACAGCAGTATGCGCTTATTTGTAGGACGTGCCTGTTTTAGTCCGATGTGAGTGCGCGACACTCACGCTCCATCCGCCAGAAGCCATCCTCTTCACCGACAATGCTCAACCCCAGGCGCTGATACAGCCTTCTTGCCGGGTTGGTCTTGAACACCGTCAAACGTAGAAAGCCCAGGCCCTCGACGCGTGCCTTGAGCGCCATTTGCTCCAGCACCCATGTGCCCGCGCCCTGCTTGCGGCAGCATTCCAGCAGGTGCAGCTCGCGGATATACAGGGCCTTGCCATCGCGGCTCAGGCTGATAAAGCCCATGACGCCGTCATCGTTGCAGATCAGCCAGTTCTCGCGGCCCGCCCAGGCCACGTCGAAGCCGTCGTTGGACCACAACAAGCCGTTCTGACGGTAGTAATGGCTCATGGCCTGCTGGGTCAGGGTGCGGGCAAACGGCAGGTCCTGCTCGATGGCCCGGCGCAAATGAAACCTCATTCAGAGGGCTACCACTTGGCCGGTCCACTGCCCGCCATCGCGACGGGCGATCACCAGCGCGTCGCCGACACCGGGGGCGGCAACAAGCAAGTTGCCATCGGCGGTCCAGATCGCACTGCGACCGGCACAAGCCCAGCCTCCAGATGGGCCACCGTGGTTAGCCATCAGTACCAACAGGCCATGCTCGGCCGCATAGCCTTCAAGCAAAGCACTGTCCGCCGCGTAGCCTCCCTCGCTGATCAGTACGCCGGCGGCATACACCGTGGCGCCCGCTGCCGCCGCTTGACGTGGATGGCTGGCCTGGGAAAAGTCCGCACACACCGCCAGCGCGATGCGCTCCTCTGCCAATTCCAGAGGCTCGCCGCCCTGCCCCGCAGCAAATGCCAGCTCTTCGCCGGGGTGCAGATGCTGCTTGGTGTGGACGCCTACTGAACCGTCCGCCTCAAGCACCAGCGCGCCGATCAGCACACCTGTTTTTGGCGCCAAGCGCACCGGCATGCCCACCACAGCCATCAACCGCAGCTCCCGCGCCAGCTCACGCAGGGGGGCCAACACGGCGTCTTGCGGGTCGATGGCCAGGTCGACCGCCAGGAACGGCTCGTAGCCTGTCAGTGACAGTTCTGGAAACACCAGGCATTGCACGCCCTGTTCAGCCGCGGCCCGCATCAACGCCAGGTGCCGCTGGATATTGGCAGCGACATCGCCCGGGATGGAAACGGTTTGCGCCGCAGCAAGGGTCAAGGCAGTCATGGTCGCGTCCTGGCAATCACTGGTTGAGAGTTATCAGCATATCCACACTTACCCCATAGCGGTAAGTACTACCACGCAATAGAAATTACTGATTGAATCCACCCGCACGCCTCTAGTAAGCTCCCCTCATCATTTGGAGAGCCCCATGTTGCCACTCACCCACACTCAGGTTTGCCCTGCTGCCAGCGCCTTGCGCTCGGTGTCGGCTATCCGTGTGAACGGTTCGAGCGCACTGGCCGGCTTTTATTTTGGGTATTGGTTTAGCCACTGGCGCGCCTGATACCTGAAATCGGCGCCCACTACTCAAGGGGTCGCCTACCAGAGAAATCTAAACCCCCGGTCGGCTCCCCGACCGGGGGTTTTGTTTTTTCAGCGCCTGATAACTTGTTTTTCACGCTCACTTAAAGGAATCACACCATGAACTACGCCACCTATTACCGCTACGACACTTGCACTGCATGGCGATTTAGCCAGCTCCGTTCGGGACAGCCTGCCGCCTCCGACCGGTCACCCCGTGGTGGCAAGCCAACACACGTAGCCGATACGGCCAATTGTCGAACACCCCAGTAGGCCAAGCGTGCGGGAATCGCCCGCCGCTTGCCCAGGAAGCCTTGAATATGAACTCCTCCGTCGCCGCTTTGCCCGTCTCTACCCTCAACAGCGCCAATGAAGCCTTGACCCAGCGTTTGCCCAGCGCTCTTGAACTCAAGCACCAACTCCCGCTCAGCCCGTTCCTCAACGAACAAGTCCACGCCCATCGCCAAGCCGTGCGCGCCATCCTCAATGGCGAAGACTCACGCTTGCTGGTGATTGTCGGCCCGTGCTCTATCCACGACCCGGAATCGGCCATGGAATACGCGCGCAATCTGAAGAAGCTCGCGCTTGAAGTCAGCGACCAGATGCTGCTGGTGATCCGTGCCTACGTCGAGAAACCGCGCACCACTGTGGGCTGGAAAGGCTTGGCCTACGATCCACACTTGGACGGCAGCGATGACATGGCCGCCGGCCTGACCCTGTCCCGCGAACTGATGCGTGAAATGCTGCGCCTGGGCCTGCCGGTGGCCACCGAGTTGCTGCAACCCATGGCCGCCGGCTACTTCGATGACCTGCTCACTTGGGTCGCCATTGGCGCACGCACTACCGAGTCGCAGATTCACCGCGAAATGGCCAGCGGCCTGGGCATGCCCGTGGGCTTCAAGAACGGCACCGACGGTGGCGTCGCCATTGCCTGCGATGCGATGCGCTCAGCCTCTCACCCGCATCGCCATTTCGGCGTGGACAGCCAGGGCCACCCGGCGATCATCCAGACTCCCGGCAACCCCGACACCCACTTGGTGCTGCGCGGCGGCCACCGTGGGCCCAACTACGATGCGCAAAGCGTGGCCGGCGTAAAGCACGACCTGGCCAAGTCCAAGGTGGCGGCACGGATCATGGTCGATTGCAGCCATGCCAACAGCGGCAAGAACCCGCTGCGCCAACCGGCGGTATTCAATGACGTGCTGGAGCAGCGCCTGCAAGGTGATACCTCGCTGGTCGGCATGATGCTTGAGAGTCACCTGTTCGAAGGCTGCCAGCCGCTGAGCGCGTCGATGAAATACGGCGTTTCGGTGACCGATGGTTGCCTGGGTTGGGACGGGACCGAGCAGTTGTTACGCAGTGCCGCTGAGCAGTTGCGGGAACACCGCAAAGCCGACTGATCGGTGAAAATCAAAATCCGGGAGGGAGCTTGCTCTCGCTGGACGGGGTGCAGCCCCCGTCATTTTAGACAAAAAGCGGGTCCGCTTCGCGCCCCAGCGGGGGCAAGCTCCCTAAGGGACGCGGCTAGGCCCTGGCCACCGGCATGCGGGATAACTCCCGCAGCCACGGCAACACTCGCAGGTCGTGGAAGACCTCCGAGGGGTCGACGATGCCCATGAAATGTTCAAGATTGACGTTGTCCGGCACGCCCGGCAGGCGCACCCGTATTACCGGCGTTACACCGCAAGGCGCACCCAGATCCAGGTGATCGTAGACCAGCACATGACGCACCTGAGGCTGAGCTTCGTAAGCCTGGGCCATCAGCGCCGCATTGATAATCAGCACATCGAATGGGTCGGCAGGAATAGCGGTGAGAATCCGTAACTCCTCGAACGTTTGCACCGGCACGATCCGGTAATAGCCCAACTGGTTGAGCATTTTCTCGATGTACAGGCGTTGCAGATGCTGTTCATCGGCAATCAGGATGGTCAATGCTTTGTTCGGCATGGCAAACCCCTGGGCAGGCAGTGCTCGACAGTGAGCGTCGCCCATTTTCCAGACATATGCCGACGAAAAAATCAGGCTTATTCCCCGTTCATGTAAGAACTTTCCCAAATCCTCCGAAAGGCGATCAACCACAGTCATGGCTGATTGCAATAAGCGCTTAAGCCATGATGCAAAACATCGATCGCCTCACCCACGCTTTCAACCGCTGGTCCCAATGCCTGACGGTCCCGCTGTTCACACGCCGCCTCCAATGCCTCACATACACTGATCAATGGGTTGGCCTTGACCATCCGCGCGCCTCCCTTGGCACGATGAGCCAGGTCGTGCAACTTGGCAAAGTCTGCCTGGCTTGCCAGCCGTGGCAGCAAGGCACGATCCGCCTCCAGGCTTTCGAGTAACGGCGCCAGCAATTCGACCAGCGCGGCATGATCATCCCCGGTCAGCGCAACCAGGGTGCTCAAGTTGAAGGTAACCAAGGGGCGCGGGCTCGTGCCAACTGAACGCGACGCCAATGCCGCCCGCAAGTCGTCAAGCCCGGTTGGCTTGAACAGGCAGCCATCCATGCCAGCCTGCCGACAGCGCTCGGCCTCCTCCGGCTGGGCGTTGGCGGTGAACCCGAGTAACAGGCAGGGCTCCAGACCCCGCTCACGCTCCTGTGCGCGAATCTCCTCGGCCAACTGATAGCCGTTCTTGAACGGCATATTGCAATCGGTAATGACGCCGTCGAACTGCCCCGTTCGCCACTGTTCAAGCCCTTGGACACCGTCTTCGGCCGTGATGATACGGTGGCCCAGAAAGCTCAACTGTCGGGCCAGCAGCAAGCGGTTGGCGGGGTAGTCGTCCACCACCAGAATGCTCAGCGCGCGCCCCTCAGGCGCCGCCTCTTGCACAGGCTCAATCGGGGCTGGCAGCGTGGCGGTCATGACCAGGGTCAACGTCACGTCCACCCGAGTGCCGTGCCCCAACACACTACTCAAGTGCAATTGGCCGCCCATCATTTCGCACAGGCTGCGGCTGATCACCAACCCCAGCCCAGACCCGCTGCGTGCCGATTGCTGGTTATTGCTGCCCTGGATGAACACACTGAACAACCGCTGCTGGTCGGTGACGCTGATTCCGATGCCGGTATCTTGCACCCATAACTGCACGGCCAAGCGATCGCCCTCGACCACCGCCTGCGCGACCAAACTGACCTGCCCATGGGGAGTGAACTTGATGGCATTGCTCAGCAGATTCGAGACCACCTGCTTGAATCGCAGCGGGTCGACCAGCACCGCCTGGTCAATCAACGGGTCCAGCTCAACCTGCAGTGCCAACCCCTTGGCTCGGGCCAGCCCCTCGAATACGCGTGCGACCGACGCCAACAACTCATGCAGGTTGGCGGGCTCCAGGGTCAGTGACAAATGCCCGGACTCGATCCGCGCTATATCGAGAATATCGCCGATCAGCTCCAACATACCCCGCGAAGCCACCGAGGCCACCTCCAGAGCATCGCGGTCGACCCGTCCCTGCTCGGCATTTTTCAAGGCCAGTTCGATCATGCCGATCACGGCGTTCATCGGCGTGCGGATCTCGTGGCTCATGGTCGCCAGGAAGGTCGTCTTGGCGCGATTGGCGGCGTCGGCATCGTCCTTGGCTTCCTGTAGCTGGCCGAGCAGCCGGTGCCGTTCGCTTACGTCTACCCAACCGGCAATCATGCCCACCACCTTCTCGTCGCCGTCGCGATACGGCAGCATCCACTGGTAAATGGTCAGCACATCGCCGTTGGGCACCTTGAGGATTCGATCATGAATCTGCGGCTCGCCGCCGGCCATCAAGCGCAGGTAATCGTCATGAAACGACCGGGCCTGTGGCGGGTTTTCGATGTCGGTTTCCACTACGGTCCTGCCGATCACGTCTTCAAGTTTGTAGCCAAACACGTCGAGGTAGGCGTTATTGCAGGCCATCAATCGCCCTTGGCGATCACGCACGTAAATCGGGTGCGGCGTGCCGTCGATCAATACGCTCATGAACCGCATCTGATCGCTCAGCGCTCGCTCGGCCTGCAGGCGCTTGCGAATCAGGCTGCGCAGGTAAATCGCCCAGCCCAGCGTGATGGCCAACAACAACGCCGCCAACCCAAAGCCCTGAAGAATCACATTACGATAACGCAACCAATAGCTGTCCTCGATGATGACCTCGCTACGCCACTGGCCAATCAGTTCGTCCATTTCCTGAGGGGTGATGCTCAGCAGCGCCTTGTCGAGGATCGAATACAGCTCCAACTGACTGCGATTTACCCCAAAGGTCACGCGTGCAGGCTCAATGCCAACCGTGCTGCTGACACGCAAGCGGTCGCGGTAATACCGGGTGATCAGATAACGTGCGCTGATCAACGAGTTGACCGCGCCGTCGGCGTCACCATTGGCCACCAGCGCCATGGCTTGCTGGGGGTTCTCCACGTCGACAAACATCACACCTGGAAAATTTTTCGCTATGTCCTCATGCAGGCCATTGCCGACCACCATGGCCAGGCGTTTGCCGACCATGTCCTCCAGCGTGAGCGGGCTGTGGGGACCGTTACGGGTTACCAGCACAAAGGGATTGGTCAGGTAGGGCCGGGTAAAGCGCACTTTTTCAGCACGCTCCGCGCTAGGCGTGACGACCGCCAGCATGTCCGCCGTACCCGCACTGACGATATTGATCTGGCGCGGCAATGAGCCGCCCGGGACCACATCGAACTTCAAGCCGGTACGCAAGCTGATACGCGATAGTACCTCGGCACTCAACCCTTCGAACTGGCCTTGATCACCAATAAAAGATAACGGTAGAAAGTCATTGAGTACCGCGACTCTGACCCTTGGATTCTTTTGCACCCAGCGTTGTTCGCTGGCACTCAAATGCAACCGGTCAACGCCGATTATCCCCAGGTTACCTCCGCTCCAGCGGCGCAGGATTTCCATCTGCTCGCTGGCGGGAATCGCCTCCAGCGCGGCATTGAGAATGGGCAGTAAACGTGTATTTTCGCGGGCGACGGCAAACGCAAACGGGTTGACTTCCAAGCCGGAAAAATCCGCCATACGTACATTGTTGAGGTGATTGCGATTGATCAGATAGTTGCTGCTGATAGCATCCCCCAAATAGACGTCGGCGCGACCAAACGCTACGGCACCAATGGCTTCGAAAGTCGAGGCAAACAACTCCAATTGGGCCTGGGGGTAAAACGCCCGAACGGCGTCGGGCTGCATATAGTGATACAGCATCGCTACACGCTTGCCCGCCAGGTCGTCGTTCAACACCTGGCTATCGCCGCTGCGAGTCACCAGGGTCGGTTGATCGTTGGCGTAGGAGCGAGACAAAAGCAGTTGCGGGTCGGCCGCTTCGTAGCCATTGGCGGAACCGAGAAAATCCACGCCCCCCTGCTTCAAGGCTTCGATCACTTCATCGCGGGTATCGTAACGCCGTACCTCTATGGAGATATGCAGGGCCTGACCCACCAGTGCGGCAAAATCGGCGGTGATACCTTCGAGCTCGTCGTTGTTATTGGTCAAGTCAAAAGGCGCGTAATCGGGAGCAGAAACTCCCATCAACAATGTGCGCCGCTCGCGCAGCCAGCGCCAATCAGACTCGTCCAGTGCCACTTGCGGGGTGTCAATACGTGAGTGCCCCAACAGCCGCAAAGCATGGGGCTCATCCAGGGCCACCGCGATCTGAGGTAACAGGCTCATCCAGAAGATCATGGCGAACCTTATAAACGCGGTGGTGATCATCTCAATTCAGATCAGATGGTTGCGCTGGGCAAACTTGGATAAGTGCACTACCGAAGACATGCGTAACTTCTCCTTGAGTCGAGTCTTGTAAGTGCTGATGGTCTTGTGGCTCAGCAGCATCTGTTCGGCAATTTCCTTGTTGCCCAGCCCCAGGGCCAACATTTGCAATACGGTTAACTCACGGTCCGATAAGCACTCGATCATCTGCCGTTCCGTTTCTTGCAGATCATCGCGGCGCACCGAACTGGTCGGCAAACTGGGGAAGCAGCTGTAGCCCGACATGATCGCTTTGATAGCCTTTTGCAGCTCATCCAGCTCACCGGTCTTGGCGACGAACCCCATCGCGCCGGAACGCATGCAACGGGTAGAAAAAAATACCGCCAGGTAGGAGGTCAGTACCAGAATCTTGCACGGCAAGCCCAACGCCTTGATGCGGCTGATAACCTCCAACCCGCCTAATTTAGGCATCGCCAGGTCGAGGATAATCAGCTCGGGACGTTGCTCCCTCGCCAACTGCATGGCGTCAGCGCCATCCCCCGCCTGAAAAATCTCATCAAACCCCTCCAATTGCAGGAGGTGTTTGACCGTTGCCCGGATAAACGGATGGTCATCCACAATTAATGCTTTGCTCATAAAACTTCCTTATGTGGACAAAATACCCTTACACATCACGCCGGACCTGGGTACCTGTGAGAAATGACAGTTCCGACAAGCGGCACTGCTTCCTTGGAGCGGTAACCAAGCAGTGTCTGGCCTTTTCAATTAACTCAACAGAGCGACGGACGCCGGGCCTCAACGGCGCAACAGCCGCAAGTACCCAACTTTAGCAATGCAATGATGTTTCAACCGAAGGGATAATCCGGACAACATGTAGGATTTTTCCACATGCAAGCTTAGCCAATCCTGGCCAGCCCATAAGGATCAGTCGGTGGTGCTCGGACTCCAGAAGGCCTGCACCACCAGGGTTGACGTTGAGAGGCGCGCCACCAGCGCGTCCAGTTCGTCGCCATCCACCGACGTGGCGGCGAGGATGGCCTCGATTTCCACTTCGTCACTGCCGAACGGTCGCACGTCGACGTCGCTGGCAGGGTAGTTGCAGCGTGCCAACTCGGCTTCCAGTAACACCATCACGGCCTGTTGCTGACTGCGGCGCGCAATGACATAGAGGATATTGGTGACCTCTGCCGACACCACGTCCAAGGGCTGACGATTGATGTTGTTGACGATCGGCCGCAGCAAGGTGTTGGCCGCCAGCACAAACAGCGTGCCCAGCAACGCCTCGAGGATCAGGTCGGCACCGGCGCAGGCGCCCACCGCGGCCGAAGCCCAGAGGGTTGCGGCCGTGTTGAGCCCGCGCACATTTCCCTCCTCCCGCATGATCACACCCGCCCCCAGGAAGCCAATGCCCGACACCACATAAGCGACCACGCGCACCGCGCCTTCCGCACCGCCCAGTCGGTTGGCCATGTCGACAAAGATCGCCGCGCCCACCGCCACCAGCACATTGGTACGTAAGCCGGCGGTGCGCTGGCGGTACTGGCGCTCGAACCCGATGAGGCCACCGAGAATAAACGCAGCGCTGAGGCTGACCACGGTGTCGACCAGGGAGTTGAGGTTGATGTTGTTGATTGCCTGCATAAGAAATCTCCATGAATGCAGCGGCACATTGGTAACTCGCAGGCCCCTGTAGGAGCTGGCTTGCCTGCGATAGCGGTACACCACCAATGAATCTGGCGACTGATACACCGTCATCGCGGGCAAGCCCGGCTCCCACAGGATTTGCGATGTTGCATGGAACCTGTTACTGCCAGCCAAACCTGCGAATGTAGTAGCCCTTCACTGCCTGAGTCAGCGCCATGTAAGCCAGCAAAATCACCGGCAGGAACACGAAGTACAGCGACGGCAGCGCCTGCAATTTGAAGTAGTGCGCCAAAGGCCCCATCGGCAGGAATATCCCCACGGCCATGATCACGCCGGTCATCAACATCAACGGCAGCGCTGCGCGGCTTTGCAGGAATGGGATTTTTGGCGTGCGGATCATGTGCACGATCAGGGTCTGGGTCAGCAGCCCCACCACAAACCAGCCGGATTGAAATAGCGTTTGGTGGTCTGGAGTGTTGGCATCAAACACATACCACATGAGTGCGAACGTGGTGATGTCGAAGATCGAACTGATCGGCCCGAAAAACAACATGAAGCGCCCCACTTCCCCCGGCTGCCAGCGTTGCGGCGTGGCAAGCATCTCGTCATCGACGTTGTCGAACGGAATCGCAATCTGCGAGATGTCATACAGCAGGTTTTGCACCAGCAGGTGCATCGGCAGCATCGGCAAAAACGGGATAAAGGCACTGGCCACCAACACCGAGAACACGTTGCCGAAGTTCGAACTGGCGGTCATCTTGATGTATTTGAGCATGTTGGCGAAGGTGCGCCGGCCTTCCAGCACGCCCTCCTCCAGGATCATCAGGCTCTTCTCCAGCAGGATGATGTCAGCCGCTTCCTTGGCGATGTCCACCGCACTGTCCACCGAAATCCCGATATCCGCCGTGCGCAGCGCCGGAGCATCGTTGATGCCATCGCCCATAAAGCCGACCACATGTCCGTTGGCCTTGAGCAGCCGCACGATGCGTTCCTTGTGGCTGGGCGTGAGCTTGGCAAACACATTGGTGGTTTCCACGGCCAGGGCCAGTTCGGCGTCGCTCATCGACTCGATGTCGTTGCCCATCAGCAAGCCTTGTTGCTCCAGGCCCACTTCGCGGCAGATCTTCGCCGTGACCAGTTCGTTGTCGCCGGTCAACACTTTCACCGCCACGCCGTGGGCCTTCAGGGCCTTGAGGGCGGGCGCGGTGCTTTCCTTGGGCGGGTCGAGAAACGCCACGTAGCCGATCAGCGTCAGGTTGTTTTCATCGGCCAGGGTGTAGGTGTCACGTCCTGCCGGCATCGGCTGCGCCGCTACCGCCACCACCCGCAGCCCTTCTTCGTTAAAGGCCGCGGTCACCTGGCGAATGCGCGCCAGCAGTTCGTCGGTCAGTGCCTCATCGACGTCACCATGACGCACGCGATTGCATACCGACAAAATTTCCTCCACCGCCCCTTTGCAGATCAACAGGTGCGGTTGGTGCTCCTCGGCCACCACCACCGACATGCGGCGGCGGTTGAAGTCGAATGGGATCTCGTCGACCTTGTGGAACGCGGTACCGACTTTCAGCTCACGATGGATGTCCACATGCTCGAGCACGGCCACATCCAACAGGTTTTTCAGGCCGGTCTGGTAGTAGCTGTTGAGATAGGCCATTTCCAGCACGTCGTCCGACTCCTGGCCCCACACGTCCACATGGCGCGCCAGGAAAATCTTGTCCTGAGTGAGCGTGCCGGTCTTGTCGGTGCACAGCACGTCCATGGCGCCGAAGTTCTGGATCGCGTCCAGGCGCTTGACGATGACCTTCTTGCGCGACAGAAACACCGCGCCCTTGGCCAAGGTCGAGGTGACGATCATGGGCAGCATTTCCGGGGTCAAGCCTACCGCAATCGACAGCGCGAACAGCAACGCCTCGGTCCAGTCGCCCTTGGTGAAGCCGTTGATGAACAGCACCAGCGGCGCCATCACGAACATAAAGCGAATCAGCAACCAACTGACCTTGTTGACCCCCTGCTGGAACGAGGTGGTCGCACGGTCCGTCGCCGTGACGCGTTGCGCCAAGGCACCAAAATACGTGCTGTTGCCGGTGGCGAGGATGACCGCCGTGGCGGCGCCGGACACGACGTTGGTGCCCATAAACAGAATGTTCTCCAGCTCCAGCGGGTTGCGCGTGTGGGCGTCCTGCTGGTGGGCGAACTTTTCCACCGGCATGGATTCGCCGGTCATCGCCGCCTGGCTGACGAACAAGTCCTTGGCGCTGAGCACGCGGCAGTCCGCGGGGATCATGTCGCCGGCCGACAATACAATCAGATCGCCTGGCACCAGTTGCTTGATCGGCAGTTCAATGCGCTTGGCAGACTCGCGGCGCAGCACCGTCGCGGTATTGCTCACCATGGCCTTCAAGGCGTCGGCGGCCTTGTTCGACTTGGCCTCCTGCCAGAAGCGCAACAGGGTCGAGAGCACCACCATGGAGAAAATCACCGTGGCGGCCTTCATGTCTTCGGTCAGCCAAGAGATCACCGCCAACAGGGTCAGCAGCAGGTTGAACGGATTCTTGTAGCAATGCCACAGGTGCACCCACCACGGCAGCGGCTGTTCGTGCTCGACTTCGTTAAGGCCGTATTGCACGCGCAAGGCGTCGGCTTCCTGAGTGCTCAAGCCCTCGGCGTGGCTGCCCAGCACGCCCAGCAATTGCACAGTGCTGCGGTTGGCAGAGGCCACCAGTGTCTGCGCCAGGCTGGGCGGTACTTCGCGGCTGACGCTGGCATCGGTCACGGTCTCCAGCATCGCCAGGCGGCGAAAATGCCGGGCGATATGCCGGGTCCGCAGGAAACCGGCGAAGAACTCTTTGAGCAAAGTGAGGTTCATGGTGTAACTCCTGCGCGAGGAAAAACCGTCGTGCAGGTACTGCCCGTCCACACCGCGCCCGTCACACAGGCACAGCCGAACCTGGCCCGCCCGCCCTAACAGGCAGGCGCGTCCGTAGCATCCAGGCGTTACCCAGGTGCTGGTCAGCGTCGATGAGAGGGAATCAGGCAGGTGCCAGGACTGGCCACCGCCGGGATGCCGCTTCTCGCTTTATGAGGCGAGACAACGGCATCTGGAAAATGCGCGTTACCTTGCCAAGTAGAGGCCGGTTACCGAAACCGGCCGACGACTGTCACTCGAACAAGTATCCACTGAGGGTCTCCGCTATTGATGAAAACGCGCGAAGCTTACGCCCCGATGTTGGCGGAGTAAACCGTAGGAAAGTGGCAGGCTGGTGAATAAGAAGATTCTTCAGGATGGGTTCAGGAAAGAGCGTTTTGCTTACTTTTGTCTGGGCCGGCAGTCCGGCTTTTCAAAAGTGAGCCGCTGTAAAAGCGGAACCCTGAGTAGCCGTTACCGCAGGAATGGATATGTACACGGTCCAACTGTGTTGACTGTCAGGCCGTCTTCGCAGGCAAGCCAGCTCCCACATTTGGATCGCGGTGCGTCAGCTCGATCAGCGTCGACTGCCAGGCCGTCACGGGAGCAAGCTCCCTCGCCACAGGTCCAGCGTCGCGCCGAAGTTGTGTAGATACCTATGCTGCGATAGCGGTGTGTCAGCTACAAATTCACTGCCTGGCACTCTGCATACGCAACGATACGGCGGCACGCCTAATCAGCGTCTACATGGGATTGATGTACATCCCTGGCTATGGCGTATCAGGTCGATCCCTTTCAACCAACGCCACGTAGTCTTCAATGCTCACGCTGGCAACACCCTTTACCTGGATAGACACCTTATTCACCTGCCGACCCATCGTGATGCCCTCGCGGGTACGCACCTGTACATAGCCAAGTCTGGGCCAAAAACGCTCGGCCCTGGTATTGCCCACCACTACCGTCAGCCGCAGCCACTGGGCGCCCTTCGCCACCGCCCAGGCCTCAAGGTCCGCGTGCAAGCGCTGCGCCAGCCCGCTGCCGTGCCAGCGCGCATGCACCAGCAGCAACCCGATGTGCCACACCCCGGTGGCGAGCAAATCCGCGGCGATATTCACCACGGCGACCAGGTGGCCCTGCGCATCTCGGTAACCCAGCCAGTACAGGCGGCTGCAATGCCAGCCGGCGGGTAATTGGCCGCGTAATTCTTCCCGTGCTTCGGACGGGGTAGCCGGTTCGCCATTCACCGCGATGAAGTAAGCCGGCGCCTGTTCAAAAAACTGCTGCAGCTCAGCTTCATCGCAGCCAAGCAGCTCAACCACCCGAATGCCTTCGAGGAAACTGCCAGGCAACACCTGTGGATCAACGTCCATGTTCAACCTCTTCAATCATCCCGTGTCAGCACTTCCAGCAATTCAATTTCGAAGCGCAGATTACTGTTGGGTTTGATATGCGCGCCCATCGAGCGCTCGCCATAGGCCAGGTGCGCCGGTACATACAACGAGCGTACACCGCCAACCTGCATGCCCATCAAGCCCTGGTCCCACCCCTTGATCACGCGGCCAGTGCCGATCACGCACTGGAACGGTTTGCCCCGCTCCCAGGAGGAATCGAACACCGTGCCATCTTCCAGGGTGCCGGTGTATTGGGTGGTGATCAGCGCGCCCTTGACCACGGCTTTGCCGTCGCCCAGGCGGATGTCGGTGACCTGCAGTTCGTCGTTGCTCATGGGGTTCTCATTGAAGGGTCAAAGGCTGGGGTTTTCCCAGAATCGGAGGGGTTTGGCAAGTGCAGGGAAATGGCCAACGTGATGGTGGACCGTTCGCTGGAATGCATACAGCCGCGTCAGAATCCAATGTGGGAGCTGGCTTGCCTGCGAAGGCGGTGTGTCAGTCAATGCACCTGTGACTGCACGACCGCTTTCGCAGGCAAGCCAGCTCCCACATTGAATCTGCATGCATTCAGAGGTCGCCGTGTCGACCCTTTACAACCAATGCCAGAACCGGCTCCAGAACCCGCGCCCCAACTCATCCTTGCACCCGGCATATTGGCGCGCATACATCTGCGAACGCGCCTGTACCTTGCTCGCTACCGGCGGCAGCCAGGCTTTGCTGGCATAGGTGCGCTGGCGGTAGCCGCCCCAGCCTTCGTGGTAGTTCAGGTACTGGCCGTAGGCATCGTATTTGTAGACGCCGTTGATGGTGTAGGTCTTGTCCATGTACCAGCCGATAAAGTCGATCGCGTCGTCGAAGTCTTCGCGATCAGCGCCGCTGCGGCCGGTGGCTTTGCGGTAGTCGTTCCATACTTCATCCTTGGCCTGGGCATAGCCGGAAGCGGTGGAGACGCGGCCCCATGGGATGATCCACAGCAGGTATTTACGCGGGGTCTTGGCGTCGTGGCGAAAGCCCGACTCCTGATACATGATGGCAAACGGCACCTGGATCGGTACGCCCCAGCGCTTTTGCGTGACCTTGGCGGCGTCGTACCAGTCGTCTTTTTCGCGGAAGATACCGCAGAGGTCGTTGGGCGTGCGTGGCGGCGAGGTGCCGCACGCCGCCAACAGGGAAGTGAGTAATAACAGTCCGACGGCTTTGCCTGCGCTCAAGGGTCACCTTTGTGGGATAAGGGTAAAATGCCAGCATTTTACCCCTTCACACCGGCGGCGTCCTTGCCGCAGACATCTTTAAGCCAAAGGCACGCGACGGGTAGTCAGCGCGATACGACCAATAAAGAAGCTCAACGCCGCACCCAACAGCAGCATGGCCAAGGTGCTCCAGGCCGCGCGGGACAGTTGCTTGGCAGCGACTTCACCGGCTTCACGGGCTTTCTGTTCAGCCTGCTTTTTCAGCTCATCAACCTTTTGCATGGCTTGCTGATAAGCCTGGGCATAGTTGTCGACGATCTGCGTGGCTTCTTCTTTGCTCTTGCCAGTGCGGGCCGCGACGATGTTGACCAGCGCCTCTTTATCCGCTGCATTCAATGCTGGCTCGCCGGACGCTTTCACACGTTCGAACCATTGCTTGAGCTCATCACCGGCCTGGGCAGGATTGGTCGCTGCATCGGTAGCCGACTGCTTGCCATCGACAGCTGCCTGATCGGCTTTCTGCTCGACATTGGCAGGGTCCAGTTCAGCCTTGCCGCTCTGCTTGAGCAAGGTATCCAGTTGGCCTTGCAGGCTGTTCCAGTCCAACTCGATGCCCTGCTCGTTCAACTGTTGCTTGATGCTATTGCCAATCCCCGGCGCGGCGGCAGCAATGCCACTGCCCGCAGCAGACAGACCTTTACCCACCACGTTGCCGGCCGTACCGACCACGCTGGAAGCCAGGCCCGCCAACAGCCAAGTGGTGAGCAAGGTGGTCAAGGTCCAGGTCAGCACCCCATGCAGGCCGCCACGATCCGGCGCGGTGCGGCCGGCCACGAACGCGCCGAACGCGATGGCGACCAGAGTCGATACAAACAACCAGATACCCGCACCCGTGCCAAAACCGCTCAACGGGTTGCCCGCTTCCATCGGGTCAACGGCACTGGCGCCAATGGCGGTGCCCAACACACTCAAGACCAGGTAGGTGACCAGTGCGATTGCACTACCGGCCAATACCGAGCTCCACGACACTCGAAACAGCGATCGATTGGTTTCATAGACAGTGGTCATACAAAGGTCCTTTTCAAATTGAGGAGCAAGGCAATGTGCCTTGATGGGTGTGAGTGTGGCGAAACGACATACGTTCAGTCCTGGCCCATATGCACCAGGTGGTCTGGTGCATTCGCACTGCCCCGTGGGTAATTACTCTGCACTATCCTGAAGCCAGGATGTCGTAACCCAATGTGCCTTGCCCTGCCCTAATCGGAGACGTTATGACCCAGGATGTTCTCGCCAAAGAAACCAACCGCCGCCAACTGCAAACCATCATCTCCGGGCTGTCCGACGGTGTGATTCTGGCCGAGGTCGACCAGACCATTCTCTGGGCCAATGAAGCGGCGTTGACCATGCATGGGGTCAGCGAGGTCAAGGAACTGGGCGCCAATACCGAGGCGTACGCCAAACGCTTTGCCCTGCGCTATCGCAACAACCATCCCTTGCCACTGGACAGCTACCCCCTCAGCCGCGTGGCTGCCGGCGAAGAGTTCAGCGATGTGGTGGTGGAAGTCACACCCGCCGACGACGAACACCGCAGTTGGGTACATCGCCTGCGCAGCCTGGTGCTGACCGATGCCCAGGGTGAACCTGAGTTGCTGGTACTGATCCTCAGCGACGCCACCGAATGGGCCAGCGCCGAGCAACGCTTTGAGAAAACCTTCAACGCCAACCCGGCGCCCGCGGTGATCTGTCGCCTCAGCGACCTGCGCTACATCAAGGTCAACCAGGGTTTTCTGGAGATGACCGGCTACAACCGCGACCAGGTCATCGGCAAATCTGTGTATGAACTGGATGTGCTGGAACAGGCCGAGCGCAAGGACCTGGCGATCCAGCGCCTGGGCGAAGGCGCGACCATCCCGCAGATGCAGGCCGAACTGAGACTGCCCGAAGGTGGCAGCAAACTGGTGATCGTCGCCGGCCAACCGTTGGACATGAACGAGGAAGACTGCATGCTGTTTTCCTTCACCGACCTGGAGCCTCGGCGCAAAGCCGAGATCGCCCTGCGCCAGAGCGAAGAACGCTTCGCCAAATCCTTCCGCCTGACGCCCGTGCCGACCCTGGTATGCAGTGCCGACAACCGCCAGGTGGTAGACATCAACGAAGCCTTCATGAGCATCACCGGCTACATCAGCGAGGAATTGATCGGCAAATCCATCGAAGACATCAACTTCATCGACAGCCCCCAGGCCGGCGCGCAGTTGTTCGCCACCCTGGAAAAAGCCGGCAACCTTGAAGGCCAGGACCTCAAGGTGCGCAAGAAAGGCAACGAGGTGATCGACTGCGTGGTATCCGCCGACACCGTGATTATCCAGGACGTGCCCTGCTACCTGATGGTGCTGATGAACATCACCGAGCGCAAACGCTCGGAGCTGGAACTGGTGGCGGCCATTGAGGAAGTCATGCAGGACGCGTCCTGGTTCAGCCAGACCCTGATCGAGAAGCTGGCCAACGCCAAGAGCGTCAACAGCCCCAACCTGCCGAATGTTTCCTTCACCGACCTAACCGCCCGCGAGCGCGATGTATTGGGCCTGATCTGCGAGGGCTTGGCGGACAAAGAAATCGCCTCGCGCCTGAAACTGGCGCCCAACACCGTGCGCAACCATGTGGCCACGGTGTATTCCAAGCTGGGGGTGCACAGCCGTAGTGCAGCGATCGTCTGGGCCCGTGAACGCGGGCTGTTTGCCAGCGATTTGCGCCTGAAAAACAAACCCTGACCCTGCAAATGCACTAGTGCGACTAGTGCGAATTCGCCTTATTGAGCGGCGGTGCAAGCAATAACCTTCAAGGGATCGTATTTATGCCTAGAAGGAACCCGCATGTTTACCCTCTCTCAGCTGCGCAACTGCATCGAAGAAGGCCTGTCACCGCTGACGTGCGAATTCACCCTGTGCCGGGACGCGTCCTTGACCCTCAAGGTCTACGATGCCGAGACCGGCCGCGTCGACCTGGTGGTTACCGGCATCAGCACCAACCGCCTGCAGACCCCGCAGGAAGTAGCGAAAATGGTGGATGAGTTGCGCTACGAGCTGCAAAGCAACAACGTCGGCAAGCTCACGCTGGATGATTTGCCTTTATCGCCGCTCCCATGAAATAAAACACCCCGCCGGCAACGATAAACGCCCCCAGCATGTAGAACATGTAATGGGCCGGCAGGCTGGCCAACACCAGCCCACACAGCACCGGCCCCAGCGCCGCACCGAGGTTGGACAGGTTTTGCGCCCCGTAATACATGCCCCGCAGGTGGTCTGGGGCAATTCGGTCGATAAACATGTATTCGGCCGGAAACACGATGATCTCCCCGACGGTGAACACCGCCATCGCCAGCACCCAGCCCACCACGCTGGTGGACAGCCCGAAGCCAATCAACCCCAGCATGAACATGCTCAAGCCAGCGATCAGCCACTGGCTCAGGTAACGGTGCGAGATGCGCCGGCCAATCAAGTACTGCAAGGCAATCACTAGCACGGCGTTGGTGGTCAGCACCGCGCTGATCACCGTGTAGGTGTATTCGGCGGTCGTGGTGGTCACCAGGTATTGCGACAGATAGGCCGTGAACTGGCCGAACACCACCGCGCTGAGTAAACCGCCGAGGGTGAAGCACACCAGGCGACGGTCCTGCAGCAAAACGCGGGCGACGGCAAGGAACGGCAGCGGCTTTTGCGTGGCGTCCACCGTGGCCAAGTTACGGTCACCCCAGCGCCCGTACAGCAGAAAAAACCCCAGCCCCAACAGCGCCGACAGAATAAACGGCAGGCTGATATCCAGCTTGGCCACCATCGCGCCAAAGAACGGCCCCACGGCATAGCCGATATTGGTAAGCGTGTATTTGATGGAAAACACTTCGCTGCGCGCGTCTTCGGGCAGCAGGCTGGCGAAGCCGGCTTTCACCGCAATATCGATGACGGCGTAGGCCAGGTTGATCAGGATCAGGCAGCCATAGAACGACCAGATATTTTGCGCCAGCACCGTGCCGATAAACCCCAGCACAAACACCAGGCTCAAGCCGAGCAACAGGCGATAGCTATTGATGCGGTCGACCAGGAAACCACCGTAGACACTGAGTAGCGAACCGACGATCAGCGAACTGCCGATTACCAGGCCGACCTGGGTAATGTCCAAGGCGAAATGGCTGGTGAGGTAGATCACGAGATAAGGAAAAGTGATGGCCTTGGCCAGCGTAAGCAGCAACGTGGCGCACAGCAACAGGTTCACGGTGCGGGGGTAGTTTCTGATGGTGGCAAGCATCCTGCTCTCGTTCTTCAAAGGTAACGCGACCATTGCGGTCGGTTACCTTAACGCAAGAAACATGAAACGAGCAGATGCCCCGGCGGGATTATTTCTTGACTGGCGTAATCTCGAGGATGGTGCCGTTGGTGGTCTTGAGCAGGACGTACTTGTCGCCTACGCGCGCCCACTGGCTTTCTTCTTCGGGCTGCTTCAGGCCGCGCTTTTTCCAATCGCTGATGGCCGACTCCTTGCGCATCAGGATATCCGGAGCGCGGTCGCCTTCTTTCAAATCACGAGCGTTGATGTTTGAAGGTTGCACGGTTTCCTGAGGGGTATCGCCGGCCTGCACTACAGCGCTGACGGAGGAAAAGCTGGCAGCGACCAGCAGGCAAGCGGCTAAGGTTTTCGACTTCATGGGGTGCTCCTTCAATTAATGGTGCGTACCCAGATTCCGACCGCGGCGGCGCGTAATCATTCAGCCGTATTTCCCTGTGGCCAGAGATTGCTCCCGCCGGGATGCGCAGCGGCCCCAATCCATTCACCGCATGTTTTCAGTGGGTACGCGGTCGGGCTTTTTGGGGCAGCTTCGCGGCCCAGCGGGAGCAAGCTCCCTCGCCACAGGGGGGTACACCGTTATAGCCAGGCGGCGTCCCAGAGCGAGTAGTCGCCAACATGCTCGACCAGTCCGGCTCGCAGTGGGTTGGCGATGATGTAGCGAGCAGCCTTGATAAGGTCTTCATCGGCCCGCACCGCACGATCATGATAGCCGTACTGCCAAAAAGCACCGTGCGTGCGACGGGCTCGGTTGATGGTCAGTGTGCTGCGCGACTTCACCCGTTTCATCACTTCAGGCAGCGTCGCGCCTCGCAATTCAAATAACCAGTGAAGGTGGTCCGGCATAATGACCCAAGCCAGCGAGTTGACCAGTCCAAGGTCATGGGCTCGTTTGAGCTCGGCAACCAATAGCCGCCCCAGGTAAAGATCGGCAAATACCGGGCGACGTTGATAAACCACGGCAGTCACCAAATAAGCTCGACCAGGTTCTGAATAACGGCCACTTCGCAACAAATGAGAGTTGGGCTTGTGAAGCAATCCTTTGCTCCCCTGAATGGTTGAATGGTCCATTCAACCTAGCAGGCACCTGAGATGTCCCTGCCCAATACAGTTTCCCCATATTTCCCAATCCTCTGTGGCGAGGGAGCTTGCTCCCTCGCCACAAGGGTTTGTGCATAGGGTTTGCGAGCGTGAAAATAATCGTGTAATTTTTCATGAAATTATTCGAATTAAATTTCATGACCCCTCAAGAAGAACTCGCCACCCTCGCGGCGCTGATCCACGACCTGCGCAAGCACAAGAAGCTCACCCTGGCCCAACTTGCGCAAAAAATCGAACGGTCGGTGGGGTTTCTGTCCCAGGTCGAACGTGGCCTGTCGCGCCCGACCGTGGCCGATTTAACCGCCATCAGCCACGCCCTCGATGTGCCCACCACCTATTTCTACAGCCTGCCCAAACCCAAGGCGGTGGATTGGGTCACACGCCCCAACGAGCGGCGCACGGTGTATTACGCCAATGGCATCACCGACATCCTGGTGTCGCCGAGCATGAACGGTGCGTTCTCGATGCTTGACAGCCTGTTGGCCCCCGGTGCCAACAGCGGCGAACAGAGCATGAGCGACCGTGCCGAACAGGCCGGATTTGTGCTCGAAGGCGAGTTGACCCTGTGGGTGGATGACGAAGCCGCGCCAGTCACCCTCAGCCCCGGCGACAGTTTCCACCTCGCCAGTTTCGCCCACTGCCGCTACGCCAACCTGACCGACCTGCCCGCCCGCGTCTTGTGGGTTTACAACTAGGAGCTGCACCCGTGAAAAGCCATTCCTCCACGTTGCTGGCCGAAGTACGCAGCTTTCGCCAGAACCACCCCGACGTGCGCTATGTCGACCTGATCGCCCTGGACATTCCCGGGCATTTCTACGGCAAGCGCTACCCCGTGGAGATGCTTGAAAAAGTCGCCGCTGGCAGCCCGCTGAAGCTGCCGCAGAATGCGGTATTGCTGGGGGTCCAGGGGGGGTTGTTCAAGATTGGCGACTACTGCTTCAACGATGGCGACCCGGACGCCAATCGCCGATTGGTGCCCGGCACGCTCAAACCGGTGAACTGGGAGTCGCAGCCATTGGGGCAAATGCTCATCACCTCGGACGGCACCGAAGCGCCCATCGAGTTCGAACCCCGCGAAGTCCTGGCCAAGGTCCTGGAACGCTTGCAGCATCAGGGCATTCATCCCGTGGTGGCGTTTGAGCTGGAGTTCTACCTGTTCGATAAACAGCTGGAAAACGGCCTGCCGCAATTCGCCCGCGACCCGCTCAGTGGGGATGCCGACGACCAGCCCAACCTGCATATCGAACGGCTGTCGCGTTTCAGCGACGTGCTCGACGACATGGCGCAAACCGCCAAGGACCAAGGCATCGACATCACGGTGATCACCGCCGAGATCGGCCCCGGCCAGTTCGAGATCAACTTCGGCCACTGCGATGACGGCCTGCGCGCCGCCGACTGGGCCGCCCTGTTCTGCCGCAGCACCCGTGGCGTTGCGCTCAAGCATGGTTACCGCGCCAGCTTCATGGCCAAACCCTATCTGCAATTTCCCGGCAGCGGCATGCACGTGCATGTCAGCCTTTACGACGCAGCGGGCAATAACTTGCTAGCGGCCCATCAGCAGCAGCCATTGCGCCACGCCGTAGCCGGTTGCCTGGAATTGCTGCCCCACTGCATGCCGATCTTCTCGCCCAACCACAACGCCTTCCGTCGCCTGGGCGGCACGGTCAACGCTGCGACGCGGGCGAGCTGGGGCTTTGAAGACCGCGATGCCTGTGTGCGCATCCCCGAGTCCGACCCGCGCAACCTGCGGATCGAGCACCGCCTGGCCAGCGCCGATGCCAACCCTTACCTGGTGCTGGCGGCAATCCTGGTGGGCCTGGAGCACGGGCTTGAGGCCAAGCGCGAACCCATCGCGCCATTGAACGAAGACCGCAACAGCGGCACCGATTTCCCGGTGGAAATGCTCGACGCCGTGCGTGCCATGCAGCAGCAACCAATACTGCGCGACAAGCTGGGCGCGGAATTTGTCGAAGTGTATTGCGAGAACAAACGCCAGGATCACCTGGCCTTTCAACAAGAGATCCATGCGCGAGAATATCGCTGGTTTCTCTGACCCCACCATGGAAATGCAGATGAGCGACCAAGCCGCCCCGGCCCTCAAGGAAATCTTCAACATCGAACGCCTGCAACACATCGCCACCGAAATGACTGTGGTGTACCCGGCGTTCGACGCCAAGGGTTTTCTCCAGCACGCTTGCGTCGGGCTGGCCGAGTTATCGGTGATGCAACGCATGGCCCGGGTCAGCGAGAGCCTGCACGCGGTGATCCCGCTGGATTATGCGCAAACCCTCAAGCTGCTTTACGCTCTGGCACCGCGCATCAACAGCGGCTTTGTCAGCCTGTTCCTGGCGCATTACGTGGCGAGTTATGGCCTGGGTGATTTCAAACGTTCAATGGCCGCGCTGAAGTTTTTCACCACCTTTGGTTCGGCCGAGTTCGCCATTCGCCACTTCTTACTGCACGACTTCGAGCGCACCTTGGCAGTGATGCAGCAATGGTCGCTGGATGGCAACGAACACGTACGCCGCCTGGCCAGTGAAGGCTCACGCCCTCGCCTGCCTTGGTCGTTTCGCCTCGCCAACGTGCAGGCCAACCCCAAGATATGTGCGTCGATCCTGGATAACCTCAGGGCCGACAGCAGCCTCTATGTGCGCAAGTCGGTGGCCAACCACCTCAATGACATCACCAAGGACCACCCCGACTGGGTGCTCAACGTGATCGAAGGCTGGAACCTGGCCAACGCCCACACCGCCTGGATCGCTCGCCATGCGTTGCGCAGCTTGATCAAGCAAGGCGACACCCGCGCGCTGACGATCATGGGGGCCGGAGCCAAGGCTGAGGTGACGATCCGTGGACTGAGCGTCACCCCCGCCGTGATCCGATTGGGCGAGCGGATCAATCTGTCATTCCAGCTGGAATCCACCGCCAACCACGCGCAAAAACTGGTGGTGGACTACGCCATCGACTACGTAAAAAGCGCTGGCCACAGCGCATCCAAAGTGTTCAAGCTCAAGGCTTTTACCTTGGGCGCCGGCGAACGGCAGACCATCAACCGCGAGCAGCACATCCGCGAATTGACCACGCGCAAGCACTACCCCGGCACGCATCGGATACATGTTTTGATCAACGGTGAACGCCTGGCCAGTGCAGAGTTCGAACTGCTGAAACCTTGACACAAATCAAACAAAAGGCTCTAGCACGGGCCTTTCAGCCCGATAAATTGTCGAACAATCCTGGCCTTTGCCGTTGAGATCCATTATCATCCGGCGCCTTCTCGCTACCCGCCGGGTAGCTGTTTCAATGTGTCACCCGAGGCGCCCATGTACCGTTTTTCGTTTCACCGCCCTTTGATTGCCATCAGCCTGGGGCTGGTTTCCCATTCCGTCAGCGCAGCCCTGCAACCCATAGCCGAAGCCCCGCTGGCCAGTGACACCGAGCTGCACTGCCACTTCAACCGCGACGCCAGCACAGACTGCACCACCACTTACCGCTACACGATCCTCAAGGCCAACGGCCGCGAAATGCTTTCGCGCATCGACTTCGACTACTCCGAAGCCGACACCTTTGAAGTGGTCAGCGCTCAATCCACCCAGCCTGGCGCCAAGCCCGTCGCCCTGGCCGCCACGCAAATCGATACCCGCAGCGCACCCAACCCGGACCAAGGCTTCAGCCGCGACAAGCAAACCTCCCTGGCCTTCCCCAACCTGCGCGTGGGCACGCAGATCCGCTACACGGTACGCCAGCATTACCCGGCCAAACCGCTGATGACCCAGTTCCACTATGTGCTCAAATTCGGGCCCAGCTCAGCCCGCCGCGATCGCTTCAAGGCGCGCTTTACCGCCGAACGGCCGATCCAGTGGCGAAGTGAATTGTTCGACGGTTTCAAGGTAACGCCTTCGAGCAACGGCAAGACCCTGGATGTGGTGCAAAAAGCCCCGACCTACCTCAACTACATCAATGAATCCTCCGCCGCCGCACTACTGCGCGTCCCACGCCTGGAAGTGGGGAGCGCCGTGGACCGCCAGGCGTACTTCGGTGATTTCGCCCAGCGTTACAACCAGATCCTCGGCGCCACCCTGCCGGCGCAAGCCGCCGCCGCCGTGGCCGCCGCACGCAGCCTGGCGCCAGCTGAGCAAGTCGCGGCAATGATGCAGCACATCAATGATCACTACCGCTACCTGGGTGACTGGCGCGCGACCGAGCGCGGCTATGTGCCGTTCAGCCTGGCGGAAATCGAGCAGCACGGCTACGGCGACTGCAAGGACCTGGCGACGCTGCTGACGGCCATGCTCAAAGCCAGTGGCATCAAGGCTGAGACCGCGTGGGTCAGCCGTGGCGACGTGGTCGATGCCCTGCTGATTCCTGGCACCCAGGCGCCGAACCACGCCATCGTGCGTGCCGAAGTGAATGGCCAGGTGTGGTGGCTTGACCCGACCAACCCGGTCTTCGCCCCTGGCCAGACCATGCCCGATATTCAGGACCGCTGGGTGTTGGTCAACGATGCGCAGGGCCAGGTGCGCGAAGAACACATCCCACTGGAGCGCCCCGAAGTCTCGATACGCCTGGACAAACAGGTGCAGTACGGCAAAGAGGGAGATGGCGCGGTCAAGGCGACTATTACCTTCAGCCGCCTGCCGCTGATGCAACTGAGCGTCGCAGACCGCCAGCAAGGCACCACCGCCACCGACCAGAACATCTGCGCCAACTTCGGCAACGATATCAGCGACTGCCAGATCACCCGCGAACCCACCCGCTTTGTGGTACATGACGGCTACAGCGTCACCGCCCGCATGAACGATCAGCGCGCCCTGGAAAAACTGGCCAATGACTATGTCTACACCGACCCGTCCTTGAAAGACCGCTGGGAGGGCTACATCAACTATCGCCGCCAGGGGCAACAGGCCGACCTTTACCTGGGCAATCCTGAAACCTATGACTACACCTACACCCTGGCAGGCGGGAAGATGGAAAAAGCCATCCCCGGCTGCAAGGTACGCTCGCCCTGGTACGACCTCTACCTGGACGGAAAACTGGAGGACGGCTCGCTGCGCTATCACTATCGCCTGAGCCAGAAAAAGCGCTGGCTGACCCATGCCGAAGTCACCAGCGATGCGTTCGGAAAGATGATTGAAGAGGCCCGGGCCTGTGCCGAGCAGGTGCATCAGGTAGTAAAGCTCTAGACTGTCCCTGACACACCACGATCCAAATGTGGGAGCTGGCTTGCCTGCGATGACGGCCAGTCAGCTTGCCCATCGGTGACTGACACACCGCCATCGCAGGCAAGCCAGCTCCCACATTTTAATCCGTGTGTGTCAGCGGGATTCGCCGAGCAACAAGCCCTGCTCCCTTGCGCACAGCTCCACCACATAATCCCACAACACCCGCAACCGCACCGACTTGTGCAGCTCCCGGCGCGAACTGATCCAATAGCTGCGCTGGATACCCTCCGCCGGTAGCAACGGCACCAACTCTCCATCCCCAGCCGCCATGAAACATGGCAACACCGCAATGCCCAACCCCGAACGCGCCGCCTGGTGCTGGGCGATCACGCTGGTGCTGTGGAACACCACCCGGGGGCTACGGCAGAAGCTGTTGAGGAACTTCAATTCCTGGCTGAACAGCAGGTCATCGACATAATCGATCCAGGCATGGGCAGAGAGGTCTTCACGTTTTTCGATGGGCGGGTTACGCGCCAGGTAGGCACGGCTGGCGTACAGCGCCAGACGATAATCGGTGAGTTTGCGCGTCACCAGTTGATCGGCGCTGGGGCGTTCCAAGTGAATGCTGATCTCCGCTTCGCGATTGAGGATGCTGACGAAACGCGGCACCGCGACCAGCTCCACCTCCAAACCTGGATAGCGTTCAAACAACCCGCCCATGCGTGCGGCCAGAAACATCACGCCCAGCCCTTCGGCTACACCAAGGCGAATCTTGCCCAGGGGCGCCGCAGAGTGGGTGAGCTCGTCTTCGGCCAGCAGTGCCACGTTTTCCATAGCTTCGGCATGTTTGAGCAATGCTTCGCCGGCAGGCGTCAGTTCATAGCCCTGGGCGTGCTGCACGAACAGCGCCGTGCCGAGGCTTTTCTCGATGGCGTCGATGTGCCGCGCCACGGTGGCATGCGTGGTTTTCAGGCGTTGGGCGGCGGTGAGCAGGCGGCCACTGCGCTGCAACTCGAGAAAAAACCGCAGGTCATTCCAGTCGAACATATCGCCTCCAGAGCCTGGGCCCGCCGGCGTTGTTTAAAAACGCACAGCGGGTGGGTAAAAACTAACATTTTTAAGACGAAAACTAACAACTAGGATGGGCCCAATAAGAAAAACAAGCGAGACCCCAGATGCCCAATGCAACTGCTGAATACGATTACATCGTCGTCGGCGCCGGCCCTGCCGGATGCCTGCTGGCCAATCGTCTGTCCGTCAACCCGGCTCACCGTGTCCTGCTGCTGGAAGCCGGTGGCCGCGACAACTACCCCTGGATCCATATCCCCGTCGGCTATCTGTTCTGCATCGGCAACCCACGCACCGACTGGTGCTTCAAGACCCAACCTCAAGCCGGCCTGCAGGGGCGCGCCTTGAGTTACCCACGGGGCAAAGTGCTGGGCGGCTGCTCGTCCATCAACGGCATGATCTACATGCGTGGCCAGGCCCAGGACTACGATGGCTGGGCGGCGGCGGGCAACGCGGGCTGGGCTTGGAAAGACGTACTGCCGCTGTTCAAACAGAGCGAAAACCATTTTGCCGGCGGCTCTGAATTCCACAACGAGGGCGGTGAGTGGCGCGTCGAGCAACAGCGCCTGTCGTGGCCGATCCTCGATGCGTTTCGTGAAGCGGCTGCCCAAAGCGGCATCGCCAATATCAATGACTTCAACCAGGGCGACAACGAGGGCTGCGGTTACTTCCAGGTCAACCAGAAAGCCGGTGTGCGCTGGAATGCGGCCAAGGCGTTCCTCAAGCCGATCCGCCAGCGCCCCAACCTCACCGTGCTGACTGAGGTAGAGGTTGAGCGTGTGCTACTGGAAAACGGTCGTGCCTCGCAGGTACTGGGACGCCAACACGGCCAGGCACTGAGCTGGAAGGCGCGCAAAGAGATCGTACTGTGCGCCGGCTCGGTGGGTTCGCCGGGCATTCTGCAACGCTCAGGGATCGGCCCTTCCCATGTGCTCAAGCCGCTGGGTATCAACGTGGTGCACGAGCTGCCAGGCGTTGGCGGCAACCTGCAAGATCACCTGCAACTGCGCCTGATCTACAAGCTGGAAAATGCCCGCACCCTGAACCAGATCGCCGGCACATTGTGGGGCAAGATGGGCATGGGCCTGCGCTACCTGTACGACCGCAGCGGCCCGCTGTCGATGGCGCCCAGCCAGCTTGGCGCGTTTGCCCGCTCCGGCCCGGAGCAGACCTCGGCCAACCTGCAATACCATGTGCAGCCACTGTCCCTGGAACGCTTTGGCGAACCGTTGCACGGCTTCCCGGCGTTTACCGCATCGGTCTGCGACCTGCGCCCGCAAAGTCGCGGCCGGGTGGATATCCGTTCGACCAACCCGGCGGATGCGCCGCTGATACAGCCTAATTACCTCAGCCACCCCGAAGACTTGCGCGTGGCCGCCGACGCTATTCGCCTGACCCGGCGCATCGTCGCCGCTCCGGCCCTGAGCCAGTTCAAACCGGTGGAATACCTGCCCGGCGAAGCCCTGCAAACTGAAGAACAACTGCACGAGGCCGCTGCACGGATCGGTACCACGATTTTCCATCCGGTGGGCACCTGCCGCATGGGCGATGACAAAGACGCCGTGGTCGACAGCCAGCTGCGCGTACACGGCATTCCCGGCCTGCGCATTGCGGATGCGTCGATCATGCCGCGCATCACCTCCGGCAATACCTGCTCACCCACGCTGATGATCGCGGAGAAGGCCGCGCAGCTGATCCTGTCCCCAAACACTGTAGGAGCGAGCTTGCTCGCGAAAAACCCAACGGCACCGCGCACTACAAGGCACCCCGCGTAATCATTAACGATATTGAAGACGTTGAAAAAATAGCGGCGCCGAGGTCAGCGCCGACAGTGGAACAACAATAAATAATCACTGTGAGGGACACCCGATGTCAGAACATGCTCAACCCCTGGGCTCGGCGGCCAGTGCAAGTACCGCCAACGAATCAAGAAAGGTCATCTTCGCCTCCTCTTTGGGGACGGTGTTCGAGTGGTATGACTTTTTCCTCTACGGCGCCCTGGCGGCGGTGATCAGCAAGCAGTTCTTTGCCGGGGTCAACGACACCACGGCGTTTATCTTTGCCTTGATGGCCTTTGCCGCAGGCTTTGTAGTGCGGCCATTCGGTGCGCTGGTGTTCGGCCGCCTGGGCGATATGATCGGGCGTAAATACACCTTCCTCGTGACCATCATCCTGATGGGCGTGGCAACCTTCTGCGTCGGGTTGCTGCCGACCTACGCCAGCATCGGCATTGCTGCGCCGATCATCCTCATTGTGCTGCGCATGCTGCAGGGCCTGGCGCTGGGCGGTGAGTACGGTGGCGCCGCCACCTACGTGGCCGAGCATGCGCCACCGGGCAAGCGCGGCCTGCACACCAGCTGGATTCAATCCACCGCCACCCTCGGCCTGCTGCTGTCGCTGCTGGTGGTGCTGGCCTGCCGTTACTTCACCGGCGATCAGTTCGAAGTGTGGGGCTGGCGCATTCCGTTCTTGTTTTCCATCGTGCTGCTGGGCATCTCGACCTGGATCCGCATGAGCCTGCACGAATCGCCCGCTTTCTTGAAGATGAAAGAGGAAGGCAAGGCCTGCAAGGCGCCGATTCGCGAGTCCTTCGGCAAATGGGAAAACCTCAAGGTGGTGCTGATCGCGCTGTTCAGTATCAACGGCGGGCAGGCGGTGACCTTCTACGCGGCGCAGTTTTATGTGCTGTTCTTCCTCACCCAATTCCTGCGCATGGACCCGGCCCTGGCCAATATGCTGTTGATCATCAGCGTGGTAATTGGCGCGCCGTTCTTTATCCTGTTTGGCTGGCTGTCGGACAAGGTCGGGCGCAAGCCAGTGCTGATGCTCGGCCTGCTGCTGGCGACCGCCCTGTACTTCCCGATCTTCAAGGGCCTGGCGCACTACACCAACCCGGCAATGGACCAGGCCAGCCGACAGGCGCCGATCACCGTACTGGCCGACCCGGCCACCTGCACCTTCCAGTTCGACCCGGTGGGCAAGGCCCGTTTTGACAGCCCGTGCGACAAGGTCAAGACCTTCCTGGTCAAACAGGGTCTGCCCTACAGCAGCGCCGCCGCCCCTGCGGGCAGCCCGGTGCAAGTGAGCGTGGGCGATGTGCGTATCGACGGCTTTGATGAAGCGGCCCTGCGTGGCGCCGTGGCCCTGGCCGGTTACCCGTCTTCGGCAGATGTGGCCCAAGTCAACAAGCTGATGGTGGTGGTGCTGATCGTGGTGCTGATCTTCATCGCTGCTATGTGCTACGGGCCGTTGGCAGCGCTGATGGTTGAGCTGTTTCCGACGCGCATCCGCTACACCTCGATGTCCCTGCCCTACCACATCGGTAACGGCTGGTTTGGCGGGTTTCTGCCGACGGTGTCGTTTGCCTTGGTGGTGTACACCGGCGATATCTTCTATGGGTTGTGGTACCCGGTGGTGGTGACGGGCGTGAGCCTGATCGTCGGGTTGTTCTGCCTCAAGGAAACCCGGCACGTGGATATCGAAAACAACTGATACCTCTGCCCTGTAGGAGCGAGCTTGCTCGCGAAGAACCTGAGAGCAACGCGGGGCACCAGGCGCCCCGCGTCATCGTTAACGACCTTCGCGAGCAAGCTCGCTCCTACAGCGGCGTATGGCACCCACACAAATTGCTGTACATCCATACAGATAATGGTTGCTCAAACCCCTTCAAATAAGCATCCTGCAAGGCATCAACCCGATCTGATGTGATGACCATGCGGCTGTACCTCTGTGAAAAACCCTCCCAGGCCAAGGATATCGCGGCCGTGCTCGGCGCCAGCCGCCGCGGCGATGGGTGCTGGCTGGGTAATGGAGTCACGGTCACCTGGTGCATCGGCCACCTGCTGGAGACCGCACCGCCCGATGCCTACGACGCCAAATATAAACGCTGGGTGCTGGCCGACCTGCCGATCGTCCCGGAAAAGTGGAAGATGCTGGTCAAGCCCAAGACCGCCAGCCAATACAAGGCCGTCAAGCGCTTGCTGGGGGAAGCCCAGGAACTGGTGATCGCCACCGACGCCGACCGTGAAGGCGAGATGATCGCCCGTGAACTGGTGGAACACTGCCGCTACCGCGGGCCGATCCAGCGGTTGTGGCTGTCGGCACTTGACGACGCCTCCATTCGCAAGGCCCTGGCGGCGCTCAAACCCGGTGCAGAAACCTTCAGCCTGTATCACTCGGCCCTGGGGCGCTCGCGCGCCGACTGGCTGATAGGTATGAACATGAGCCGCCTGTTTACCCTGCTGGGGCGCCAATCCGGTTACCAGGGCGTACTCCCGGTAGGCCGGGTGCAAACCCCGACCCTGCGCCTGGTGGTGGACCGTGATCGCAGCATTGCCGACTTCGTGCCGGTGGCCTACTGGGCCATTGATGTCGACCTGCGCCACGATCACATCACCTTCACCGCCCAATGGCGCGCCCCTGAGGATGCCTGTGACGACCAGGGCCGTTGCCTCAACCCGCAACTGGCGCGGGACACCGCCGACGCCATGCTCAACGCCGCCACGGCGCGGCTGGTGAAGCTGCGTACCGAGCGCATCCGCGAAGTGGCGCCCCTGCCCTTCGACCTCGGCACCTTGCAGGAGATCTGTTCGAAGAAGCTCGGCCTGGGTGCCCAGGAAACCCTGGATATCGCCCAATCCCTGTACGAAACCCACAAGGCCATCACCTACCCGCGCAGCGATTGCGGCTACCTGCCATTGAGCCAGCACAGTGAAGCGCCGAAGATCCTTGCGGCGCTGGGCCGTGCGGACACGGCGGTCAACGAGCTGATGTCGCACATCGACCCTCGGCGCCGTTCGCGGGCCTGGAACGACGCGAAAGTCAGCGCCCACCACGGCATCATCCCCACCGGAGCCGGCAAGGAGGTCAGCCAACTGACCGGCAAGCACCGTGCGGTCTATACGCTGATTCGTGCGCGCTACCTGGCGCAGTTCCTGCCCAACCATGAATACGACCGCACCCAGGCCGATTTCGACTGTGCCGGCCAGGCGTTGCGCGCGGTGGGCAAAGTCATTATTGAACCGGGCTGGAAACGCGCCTTGCCCGAAGCGCTGGCACCCGCCAAAGGTCGCGAAGCGCCTGCGCCCCAAGCTTTACCGACGCTGGTGCAGGGCCACGACTACGCCGTGGCCAAGGTCAACCTCAAAGACCTGTGGACCCAGCCGCCCAAGCCCTTTACCGAAGGCGACCTGATCAAGGCCATGAAAAACGTCGCCAAGTTGGTGGAGGACCCGTTGCTCAAGCAAAAACTCAAGGACACCACTGGCATCGGCACCGAGGCCACCCGCGCCGGGATCATCCAGGGCTTGCTGGATCGCGGTTATCTGGTGAAAAACGGCAAGGCCCTGTCAGCAACCCCGGCCGCGTTCAGCCTGATCGACGCGGTGCCCCGCGCCATCGCCGACCCCGGCACCACCGCCATCTGGGAACAGGCACTGGACATGGTGCAAAGCGGCGAAATGAGCCTGGAGGAATTCGTCGCCAAGCAAGCGGCTTGGATGAGCAAGCAGGTGGCACGCTGTAACGGCATGCGCATGACTATCACTGGCCCCGCCAGCCCGGCTGGCCGAGGTGCGACGCCGTGGAAAAAGAAGCGCAAGGCCGCCCCACGTAAAGCTGGCACCAACCCCAAGCGCGGAAAAAAGCCGGCAAATGCGGGATAAATACCAAAAAAGACTGGCACATGACGTTTTTCGACAGGTTTAACGCCGCATTGGCCCTTGCTCCGGCGGGTTCGGTCTAGGATTCTGTAGGGGATCTGGACTACCAACAACAACACCGGAGTGGCCGCCATGAAAACCGTTGCACAACTGCTGAAAGCCAAGGACCAGAAAAACCAGGACGTCCACACGATCAAATGGGACCACACCGTATTTGAAGCGCTGGTGCGGATGTCGGAGAAAAACGTCGGTGCCTTGCCAGTGGTCAGGGATGACGTGGTGGTCGGCATCATCAGTGAACGGGATTACGCACGTAAAATCATGCTCAAGGGCCTCTCGTCAGTTACCACCAAGGTCCATGAGGTGATGAGCTCGCCGGTGATCACTGTGGATACTCACAAGAGTGTCGAGGAATGCATGAACATCATGACCGACAGTCACCTGCGCCACCTGCCGGTGGTCGAAGACGGCAAACTGCTGGGCCTGCTGTCTATCGGTGACCTGGTCAAGGAAGCAATTGCCGAACAAGCGGCCTTGATCCAGCAACTGGAACAGTACATCCGCGGCGAATAGGGGGAACCCATGCTCGACACGCTGGACCATCAGGAAGACCACCTCGATACTCTGCACCGGGCCATGTCCGGCCGGCGTTTCCTGGTGCTGACCGGCGCAGGGATAAGTACATCTTCGGGTATCCCGGATTACCGGGACGGGGAAGGTGTACGCCGGGGCAAGCCACCGATGATGTACCAGGAGTTCCTCGCCACTCCCGAGGCGCGGCGCCGCTACTGGGCGCGGGCGATGCTGGGGTGGCCACGGGTGCGCATTGCCCAGCCGAACAAGGCCCACCTGGCGCTCGCGACGCTGCAGCACCGTGGCCATATCAGCGGGCTGATCACGCAGAACGTCGACACCCTGCATGACCAGGCCGGCAGCCAGGATGTGATCGAGCTGCATGGCAGCTTGCATCGGGTGCTGTGCCTGGATTGCCAACTGCGCAGCGAGCGCGACGTGATCCAGCGGCAGATGGAGGTCGATAACCCGCACATGGCACAGGTTCATGCGGTGCAAGCGCCGGATGGCGACACCTTGCTTGATCCGGCGTTTGAACAGCACTTCCAGGTACCCCGCTGCCCGCACTGCAATGGCGAACGGCTGAAACCGGATGTGGTGTTCTTTGGCGAAAACGTCGCGCCGGCGACGGCGCTCAAGGCAATGACGGCGGTAGAGCATGCCGAAGGGCTGTTGGTGGTGGGGTCGTCGCTGATGGCCTATTCGGCGTTTCGCCTGTGCAAGGCGATGGTTGAACAGGGTAAGCCGGTGATTGCCATCAACCTGGGCAAGACTCGGGGGGATGAGTTGTTGCAGGTGAAGATCCAGGCGTCTTGCGAGCAACTGTTACCCTTATTGACCGAGAGATTGAGATAGCGACACATCAACATATGGGAGCTGGCTTGCCTGCGATAGCAGTGTGTCAGGCATACATGTACCCACTGACGCACCGCCATCGCAGGCAAGCCAGCTCCCACAGGGTTCGGCGTAAATCCGCCACCAAAATCCCGCGACCCACCGCACAGAAAATGACGCCCAAGTCACGTTTTCGCGTATTCCCCCGTCCCCACGGCAATTTATGTAGTGAGCAAAAATAATCACTACATAACCGTTGACGTAACCTTTTTGTCCTTGCATGATCTAGACGTCTCTCGGATCGGGAGCGTTGGTAACAAGCGTTTCGAACAGGCTCGTCTGACCGCCGAGCTGTTTTTCCGGATGTGCACTGCCCACAAGGCAGATTGATGAAGTGACCGGCCCCGGAAGGGACAGGTACAAGGCGCTCAAACGCGGCTTGTCTTCGCAATCAGAGCATTGCGTAGCAGTTCATCAGCAAGACTACATGCATCAGCTTCAAGACCCTGCCCGTATTCGGCAGCCCGTCGCTGACGCCCGGTTTTAGTGACCGGAGACAACTTACTGGTATTAACGAATCAACTGATAGATCGCCAACTGGTCAAGGGGCTTACACATGAATTTGAACAACCAACCAACTATCGATGAATTGGCTGAGATGTTCGCAGCGCAGAAAGACACACTCGACGACCATATCCTGTGGATTGGCAAATCGGGCGAAGTGCAAATTGACTGCCTGGCGCCCCATACCGAAGAAGCCGAGTTTGACCGTAACAACCGTGAGCTGGCGGCGCGCCTGAAGATGTACCGCCGTGGCCAGGGTTATGTCGGCAAGAAGGCCGCCGCTGATCGCAACTTTATCGAGCAAGTGTTCGACACACTTAACAATGCCTGGGCGTCTTTCAAAGACAGCTCGCAAGTTAAAGTGATCGACCGTTACTACTAAGTAGTACTCAATCAATGTGGGAGTTGGCTTGCCAGCTCCCACATTTGTATTTACTGATTTAAAAAGTTGGAAACCTGCCCTTCCCCGCCTCATCCCGAAAGATATCAAACAGCACCTGCGCCGCCGCCGACAGTTCATGCCCCGGCTTGGTCAGCACCCCAATTGGTCGCTCGATCACCGGGCCAGTCAAGGTAATGCAATGGGCTCCCGCCTCCTCCATCTGCCTGGCGCATAACGCTGGCACTGCACTAACCCCCAAACCGCTGGCAACCATCTTGCCCACCGTCGCCAGTTGATGGCTTTCCAAGGCAACGGGCAGTTTCATCTGCAAGGCACCGAGGTGTTCTTCCAGCATCACTCGCACAGTGGAAGGCCGCTGCAGGGTGATGAACGGCTGCTCCAACAAGGCTTTCCAGTCGATTTCAGCACGCTGTGCCAAGGGCGAATCCCCCGGGACCACGGCGACAAAGCGATCCAGGTACAACGGCGTGAACGCCAATGACGAACCATCGGACGGCTCGAACGCCACCCCCAGCTCCACCTGACGGTCGCGCACCATCTCCAGCACCTGTTCATTGATCAGGTCATGCACCGTCACGTTCACCTGGGGGTAACGGGCGCGGAATATCTTCAGGATCGGCGGCAACAGGTTGCCGGCGAACGACGGCATAGCGGCCACCGTGACGCGGCCGCGTTGCAAAGTAAAACGCTGGCGCAGTTCATCTTCGGCGTTGTCCCAATCGGCAATCAACCGGCGGGCCAGGGGCAGCAGGGA
Organism: Pseudomonas sp. Pse35; assembly: GCF_024519715.1. NCBI lineage: Bacteria > Pseudomonadati > Pseudomonadota > Gammaproteobacteria > Pseudomonadales > Pseudomonadaceae > Pseudomonas > Pseudomonas sp. Pse35. The sequence continues at coordinate 168,914 of NZ_JALJRP010000010.1, forward strand.
CTCACCTTCAGGAGTCAGCGCGACGTTACGGGTATTACGGCTGAACAGGCGCCCGCCCAAGCCTTCTTCCAGGCCCTTGATGGTCAAGCTCAACGCCGATTGAGAGAGGTGCAAACGCTCGCAGGCCGCGGCAAAACTCAGGCTTTGCGCGACGGCGAGAAAGGCACGCATCTGTTTAACGGTCATGACGCAGCTCCGGACGACGATTGGACTATGCTGTTTTCTAAATCAATCAACCTTAAAAAACAACTTAACAAATCAATCCGCTGGCGCAACACTCAACTCACTGGCTGGACCACAAACAATAAAAGAGGTGCATATGGCAGGTTTCGATAAACGCGTGGCGTCCTATGAAGAAGCGCTGGCAGGCCTGGAAGACGGCATGACCGTACTCTCCGGTGGTTTTGGCCTGTGTGGCATTCCGGAAAACCTCATTGCCGAAATCAAGCGCAAAGGCACCCGCGACCTGACGGTGGTTTCCAACAACTGCGGCGTCGATGGCTTCGGCCTGGGCGTGCTGCTGGAACAGAAGCAGATCAGCAAAGTGATCGCTTCCTACGTGGGTGAAAACGCCCTCTTCGAGAAACAACTGCTCAGCGGCGAGATTGAGGTGGTGCTTACCCCTCAAGGCACCCTGGCAGAAAAAATGCGCGCAGGCGGTGCCGGCATCCCGGCCTTCTTTACCGCCACCGGCGTCGGCACCCCCGTTGCCGAAGGCAAGGAGACCCGCGAATTCAAGGGCCGCCCGTATCTGATGGAAGAGTCCATCACCGGCGACTTTGCCATCGTCAAAGGCTGGAAAGCCGACCACTTCGGTAACGTTATCTACCGTCACACCGCCCAGAACTTCAACCCGCTGGCCGCCACCGCCGGCAAGATCACCGTGGTCGAAGTCGAGGAAATCGTCGAACCGGGCGAGCTGGACCCGGCGCAGATCCACACCCCTGGCATCTACGTCGACCGGATCATCTGCGGCACCTTCGAAAAGCGCATTGAACAGCGCACCGTCCGCAAATAATCCCCGTCCAGAACAACAAGAGGAAACAATCATGGCGCTTACCCGCGAACAAATGGCTCAACGCGTTGCCCGCGAGATGCAGGACGGTTACTACGTGAACCTCGGTATTGGCATTCCGACCCTGGTGGCCAACTACATCCCCGACGGCATGGAAGTGATGCTGCAATCGGAAAACGGCCTGCTTGGCATGGGCCCGTTCCCAACCGAAGAAACCATCGACGCCGACATGATCAACGCCGGCAAGCAGACCGTCACCGCACGCATCGGCGCCTCGATCTTCTCTTCCGCCGAGTCGTTCGCGATGATTCGCGGTGGGCATGTCGACCTCACCGTACTGGGCGCATTCGAAGTGGACGTACAGGGCAACATCGCTTCGTGGATGATTCCCGGCAAGCTGGTCAAGGGCATGGGCGGTGCCATGGACCTGGTGGCCGGCGCAGAAAACATCATTGTGATCATGACTCACGCATCCAAAGACGGTGAGTCCAAGTTGCTCAGCCAATGCAGCCTGCCGCTGACCGGTGCCAACTGCATCAAGCGTGTGCTCACGGATCTGGCGTACCTGGAAATCGAAAATGGCGCTTTTGTCCTCAAGGAACGCGCACCTGGCGTCAGCGTTGAAGAGATTGTGAGCAAGACCGCCGGTAAACTGATCGTCCCGGACCACGTTCCAGAAATGCACTTCCAGTGAGGACAGATTCCATGCAAGACGTCGTGATTGTTGCTGCCACCCGCACCGCCGTGGGCAGCTTCCAAGGTTCGCTGGCGAACATTCCGGCCCCGGAACTGGGCGCCGCCGTGATCCGTCGCCTGCTAGAGCAGACCGGCCTGGACCCGGCGCAAGTGGATGAGGTGATCCTCGGCCAGGTGCTCACCGCAGGCAGCGGCCAGAACCCGGCGCGCCAGGCTTCGATCCTTGCCGGCCTGCCCCATGCCGTGCCGAGCCTGACTCTGAACAAGGTCTGCGGTTCGGGCCTCAAGGCCCTGCACCTGGGCGCCCAGGCCATTCGTTGCGGCGACGCCGAGGTGATCATTGCCGGTGGCATGGAGAACATGAGCCTGGCCCCGTACGTACTGCCTGCCGCACGCACCGGGTTGCGCATGGGCCACGCGAAGATGATCGACAGCATGATTACCGACGGCCTGTGGGATGCGTTCAACGATTACCACATGGGCATCACCGCCGAGAACCTGGTGGACAAGTACGGCATCAGCCGCGAAGCCCAGGACGCCTTTGCCGCCGCCTCCCAGCAAAAAGCTGCCGCCGCTATCGAAGCCGGACGCTTTGCCGATGAGATCACGCCAATCCTGATTCCCCAGCGCAAAGGCGACCCGGTGGCCTTCGCGGTGGACGAACAACCCCGCGCCGGCACCACCGCCGAATCCCTTGCCAAGCTCAAGCCTGCGTTCAAGAAAGACGGCAGCGTCACCGCCGGCAACGCCTCCAGCCTGAACGACGGCGCTGCGGCCGTGCTGCTGATGAGCGCCGACAAAGCCAAGGCACTCGGCCTGCCCGTACTGGCGCGTATCGCCAGCTACGCCAACGCGGGCGTCGACCCGGCCATCATGGGCATCGGCCCGGTCTCGGCCACCCGCCGCTGCCTGGACAAGGCCGGTTGGCAGTTGGCTGACCTGGACCTGATCGAAGCCAACGAAGCCTTCGCCGCGCAATCACTGGCGGTGGGCAAAGAGCTGGAGTGGGACGCGCAGAAGGTCAACGTCAACGGCGGCGCCATCGCCATCGGCCACCCGATCGGTGCTTCAGGCTGCCGCGTACTGGTGACCCTGCTGCACGAAATGATCAAGCGCGATGCCAAGAAAGGTTTGGCAACGCTGTGCATCGGCGGCGGCCAAGGTGTCGCCCTGGCGCTCGAACGCAACTGAATCGGATCGCTATTGTGGCGAGGGAGCTTGCTCCAGTTGGGCTGCGTAGCAGCCCCACGCCAATAGAGCAACATAGAAAAGGCCTGGCTCCACGAAAAGCCAGGCCTTTTCTTTTATCGATCCCCCTGAATGAACTCGATCAAAATGTGGGAGCTGGCTTGCCTGCGATAGCGGTCTATCAGTCAGACCATTGCTAACTGACACACCGCTATCGCAGGCAAGCCAGCTCCCACATTTGATCTCACTGCCTGTCAGCTTGCGGCACCGCGAACACCGCGCTCGCCCGCAGCACCACCCGCTCCACCACCTGCAAACTCAACGTGGCGAACGCCATCTGCCGTCCGCGCTTGTGGCTTTCCAGACGCACCACCATCCACTCCCCTACCTGCACGGCGCCCAGGTAATCCACGGTCATGCTGGCGGTAATCAACGGCAACGGCGGCTCACTGGAAAACGCCATGGCGTACCCCATGCCGATATCGGCCAGCGTCGCCAGCACCCCGCCATGTACCGTACCGCGCCCATTGGCGTGACGATGATCGGCGCGCAAGCCGACTTCCAATTGCAAACCTTCGCCACGGCAATACGCCGGGCCGAGCAGTTCCAGCAACGGACTGCTGCGCGGCAACGGGACAAAGCCTTGGGGGACAGTCTGAGCGTTCATGGCGGATGCTTCCCTGGGGTGAGGCCTGAGGTGTACGCCAGCCCCGACCCGGCAGCCACCACCATCAGCCGGGCAAATCCCGGGCAATGCTTTGCGTTAATGGGCCAGACCCGCTTTAATCTCGGCCAATTTCTCCTGCACATTTCAAGGAAACGCCATGCGCCACCTGGACGGCAACTCCCACCCGCTTCGCGCGCCGCTGTTGATCTTGCTCGCCGGCCTGGCCTTGGCCGGTTGTTCCCCCACGGACCACTCTCGCGCCACCGTCATCAATGGCGAACAGGGCAAGGCCGGGGCGCAACTGGCCTATGAGCATGAATTGACCCTGGCCCTGCCCGGCGCCCTGCTTGCGCCGCGTATGCAGGCCACTCGTGAGGCGTGTGAAACGGCGCGCTTTGGTGCCTGCAATATCCTGGGCATTACCGAAGACGGCCAGGGTGGCCAGATCATCCTGCGAATCGCGCCCACGGGTGTGGAGCCGATGGTCGCCCTGGCGGCCGAAGGCGGTAAGCTCGGCCAGCGCATCACCACTGCCGAAGACCTGGCCGATGCCGTGGCGGATGTGCGCCGTCGCCAGGACCGCCTGCAAGCCCAGCAGCAACGCCTCGATGAACTGGCCAAGCGCAAGGACATCACCGTCAGCGACCTGATCGTCCTGAGCAAAGAGCAAGCCGGCATTGAAAACGAGCTGCAGGAACTGGCCCAGGTTGCCGCCGGCCAGCAACGCCGCCTCGACACCAACCGCATGACCTTGAACTTCCGCTCCTCGGACGGCGCCAACCAGGTGTCAAGGTTCACCCGGATGTTCAGCAACCTGGGAGACAACCTGGTGAACGGCACCGCAGACGCCCTGGAACGTGCCAGCTATGTGCTGCCCTTCGTGATCCTGGCGTTCCCGGTGGTGTGGTTGTGGGTGGGCTTGTGGCGCCGGTTCGTCAAGCGCCGCAGTTGATCAGCGCTTCATGCAGCGCTGGTAGCGCTCATCCACGCGCTTGGCAAACCAGGCCGTGGTCAGGTTGCGGGTGATCTTCGGGCTCTTGAGCACAATACCCGGCAGGATCGCCCGTGGCAGCGGCTTGCCGGCCGCCTGGTCAGCCAAGGCGAAGACGCGCTTGTACAAGGTGGTGTCCTCGAAATCCAACTGCTCGCCCTGCTCCAGTTGGCTGCGGATGCTCGGGTTGCGCATATCCAACTTCGCCCCCAGTGAACGCACCGCCAACTCGGTGGTGCCGGGCAACAATGAGCCATAGCGGATCAAATCCCCATCCAGCGCCAGCTCTTTGCCTGAAACACGGCTGACCGCGGCCTGGAACGCGGCATTGCGGCTGGCGTACCAACCGGCATTGAAATCGGCAAAGCGGTACAGCGGCTGATCGTAGCTCACCGGGTAACCGAGCAAGTGGGCGATGCCGAAGTACATGCCGCCGCGACGGGTGAACACTTCGCGGCGAATCGTGCCGTCCACCGTGTAGGGATAACCCCGCGCCTGTTTCTGCGCAAAGTCGATACTGACCTGCATGGGGCCAGCAGTGTGTACCGGGTTGAACCCGCCAAACAGCGTATTGCCCAGGGGCACCATGCTGATGAAGTCGTCAAAAATCGCGCTCAGGTCCTTTTCCGTACGGGCGGCATTCAAACGGTCGGCGTAGGTTTTGCCGGTGGGCGAGCGCAGTTGCAAGGCGCTGCGCACCACGAATGCCGGCACGTGCACCTTGCCGGCGCGGCGCAAGATTTCATCCTGGGCGATCTTGCCCATGCCCGGCACTGGCGGGTCGACCTGATAGGTGGACTCCTGCTCGGTCACCGCCAGCACCGCACAGATGTTTTCGGTACTGGGGTAGATTTTCTGGGTGTCGAACGCGGTGTAGATGTCCTGGGCCCAACCGTTACGGTCCGCAACCTTGGCCGGCAGCAGGCGCACGATCTGCGCCTTCACCTCGGCTTCACTGCGCTCGGGCTGCTGGGGGCCACGGGAAGTTGAGCACCCGGCCAGTACCAGTAAAGGAATAAGGCAGAGCAGCAGACGCGTTGAATACATGAGGCTTCCTTGGTTAACGACGGGCCGGGCAGTGCTGATATCGACAGGTAAGTCTAACCGGGGTTCGTCGGCATGCCGAACCCAGTGCGTGGCAGTAACTGAAACATCCCACACAACTGCCGGATAAGCTCTACTCCTCACCCCGGCAAACCTCTGCAAAGTCCCTCGCCTGATCAAACAGTGCGAGGGAGTGCAGATGGTTTTTTTCGTGACGCGTGCGGTTGACGGGGCCGCCACTTGAACCCGGCCATTGGCAGGCTGGCGCTGACGCCAATGAACGTGGAAACGGTCGACGTCGAGGGCGTCTTCCGTGACTTTCGCGATTGCTTGAACACCTTTGACGAGTGGGCCAAAAGCTTTTGGAGCTTCTCCGCGCTGGACGTCGAACAGGTGTTCAAGGTCGGGGATGACGTCGCGCTGGTTGCCCCGGTCAATCGCTCCCTGTTTCCCAGCAGCACCGTCGCCACCTGCCAGGCCACGGGTACCTTGACCCTGGTGCATATGTTCCAGAGCACGAGGTTCGTACCCATCGGCAACACCCCGGTGATCGTGCAACGCGTTGATCCAAACGGCGGCCCGCTGGGCGAGCCCCTCCATAAGACCATCGGCCCCAGTGGCATCCTCGAAGTCACCGAGTGCGATCGCAACCAGCAATACCGGGTGAGTTTCTACCCCAACGTTTCCCAGGATCACCTCAAGGCGCTGTATACGTCCTACCACTCAGTGATCACAGCGTTGGAAGCCCGGCTGCGCAAAGAGTGGACCGACACCTTCCAGGCCCAGTGGAAAAACTACACAGACGCCCGCCCGCTTGAGCGGCGCCGCCTGCTGGAGGCGGCCTTTGTCAGTGGATTGGGCAAGGCGCTTTACAGCCTGTGGGACAACGTTGGCGAACTGTCTGCGCTGCTGGCGGACCTCAAGCCCAACAGCGAAAAGCTAATGCACTACCTTTCGCAAACTGAGCTCGACGAACTGCTGACCCTGGGCAGTGATGCGATAGCCCAGGGCTTGTTGGTACTCAGTGACGAGCCGCTGCTGTTTATCTACCTGTCGGCGCTGGTCAGCTGGATGCGCATGCTCCCGCCGCCAGAGATGGCGGAACTGTGGGGTGAAATTACCGGTGAGGTGCTGATCAATCTACTGCTGATTCGCGTCTTGGGTGGGATGGGCGTGGTGGTGCGATTGGGGGCTCGTGTGCTCAGTCACGTTAAATCCGGGCGGGCGCGGGCGTTGTTGGAATTGCTGGCCAAGCAGGTGACGGGGCCTCGGCTGGAAACCCATGTGGAGGCCGCCAAGCCGGTGTTGCTGAGCAGTGCGGCGACGCCGGTCAAGGCGGTGCCAGTGGTGTCGTTGAAGGCAGGCGACACGCTGGTTTCGAACCCGGTGCCGATGGTGCGCGGCAAGACCCAGCGCACCACGTTGGTCCGTCAGGAGCCTGTCGATGATGTGCCGGCGGTGGCTTCAAATCCTAAAGGCGATGCGGCGGCGCCAGCGGACAAGACCGTTACCAACGGCTGCCCGGTGTCGATGGTCACCGGCGAGGAATTGCTGATACTCACCGACGGCGCACTGGACGGGATTTTGCCGTTTGCGTGGACGCGGCTGTATCGCACCAGTGCGGTGGATGTGGATTGTGGGTTGGGGTTTGGTTGGAGTCATGGGCTGGCCCATCGGCTTGCGGTGTCGGGCGATTCGGTGGTGTGGACCGATCATGAGAACCGCTCGACCACCCTGCCCTTGCCGACTTCAGCTCGACCGGCGATTACTAACAGCCTGGCCGAAGCGGCGATCTACTTGGGTTCGGCGCCTGATGAACTGGTGCTGGCCCAGGCGTCGCGGTTTTATCACTTTCGTAACGGTGTCTTGGTTTCCATCAGCGATGCGTATGACAACCGTCTGCGCATTTGCCGTGATCGCTCAGGACGGATTGAGCGGCTGGATAACGGTGCTGGTCGTTCCCTACTACTGCGCTATGAGCTGGACCGCATCGTCGCGGTGGACTACCAGGTTCATCGCGCCAAAGGGCGTGAGCCCTACGTTTGGGAAACCGAGCAGAACATCGTTTCCTAC
>NZ_JALJRP010000011.1:0-30305 GCF_024519715.1 Pseudomonas sp. Pse35
ATGGTAGTGTGGGGTTTCCCCATGTGAGAGTAGGTCATCGTCAAGATTAAATTCCGAAACCCCAATTGCGAAAGCAGTTGGGGTTTTGTTTTGGGCGCTCGAAAAGTGTCCGCCTTGTCGCCGTACACTTGTTCGCCTTGTGTTCGCCCCGTGCACCACAGTGCTAAAGTCCATCCCTCGATTTTGCTTTTCCCAAGGAAGCCGTTATGCCGGACGCGACGTCCCTCAGTCCTGGATTCATGGTGGTTCATGGCAACCGCCTGGACGAGCTGCGAAGCCTGGTGGTCAGTTGGATGCGCCGTTACCCACTGGCGCCTTTGGAAAACGAAATCGCCCTGGTACAAAGCAACGGCATCGCCCAATGGCTCAAGCTGGCCTTGGCCGAAGACCCGCAAGCCGATGATATGGGCGGCTGTGGCATTGCCGCAGCCATCGACGTGCAACTGCCTGGCAGCTTTATGTGGCAGCTTTATCGTATGGTTTTGGGCCGTGACGAAATCCCGCCCAAGTCCCTGCTTGATAAAGCCCCGCTGACCTGGCGCCTCATGCGGCTGTTACCCGAGCTGATCGACCAACCGCACTTCGAGCCTCTGCAACGCTTCCTGACGCAAGACACCGACCTGCGCAAACGCTACCAACTCGCCGAGCGCCTGGCTGACCTCTTCGACCAATACCAGGTCTACCGTGCCGACTGGCTGGAAGATTGGGCCGCAGGCCGGCACCAACTGCGCAATGGTCGAGGCGAGTCCAAACCGCTCAACCCAGCCAACTGCTGGCAAGCCGAGCTGTGGCGCGCGCTCCTGCTGGATGTGGGTGAAGCAGGCATGGCCGAAAGCCGGGCCGGCGTACATCAGCGCTTCATCGAGCGCATCAACAGCCTTGAACAAGCACCGCCCGGCTTGCCTCCCCGGGTGATCGTCTTCGGCATCTCATCGCTGCCGGCCCAGGCGCTGGAAGCCTTGGCGGGTCTGGCCCGTTTCAGCCAGGTCCTGCTCTGCGTGCATAACCCCTGCCGCCATCATTGGTCGGACATCGTCGCCGACAAGGACTTGCTGCGTAACGAATACAAACGCCAGGCGCGCAAAACGGGCATGCCCGTCACTATCGACCCACAAACTTTGCACCAGCACGCCCATCCGCTGCTCGCTGCCTGGGGCAAGCAGGGCCGTGATTACATCAGTCTGCTGGACAGCTACGATGACCCCAACAGCTACCGCGCCGCATTTCGCGACGGTCGTATTGACCTGTTCAGCGACAGCGAACCCACCACGCTCCTCAACCAACTCCAGGACGATATCCTCGAACTGCGCCCGTTGAATGAAACCCGTGAGCTCTGGCCCGCTGTCGACATGCAACGCGATACGTCGATCCGTTTCCATATCGCCCACAGCGCCCAACGCGAAGTGGAAATCCTCCACGACCAATTACTTCATCGCTTCAGCGCTGACCCCACCCTGCGCCCTCGGGACATCATCGTCATGGTCCCCGACGTCGACAGCTATGCCCCGCATATTCGCGCGGTCTTCGGTCAGCTCGAACGGCATGACCCACGCTTCATCCCCTTCACCCTCACAGACCAAGGCCAACGTGGTCGCGACCCGCTGTTGATCGCCGTCGAGCACTTGCTCAAACTTCCCGACAGCCGCTTCCCTGTCAGCGAAATCCTCGACCTGCTCGACGTCCCGGCCCTGCGCGAACGCTTCGCCATCAAAGAGCGTGATCTGCCCACCTTGCATCGCTGGATCGAAGGCGCCGGCATCCGCTGGGGCTTGAATGCCGAGCAACGCGCCGGTTTGGGCCTGCCCGCGGAACTGGAGCAAAACAGTTGGCGATTCGGCCTGCGCCGTATGCTGCTGGGCTATGCCGTCGGTACCGGCACGGCCTGCGACGGTATTGAACCTTATGACGAAATCGGTGGCCTCGATGCGGCGTTGATCGGCCCACTGGTCGCCTTGCTTGACGCCTTGAACGATGCCCATCAAGCGTTATCGGAACCCGCGTCGCCACAAACCTGGGGCGAGCGTCTACAACGGTTGATGCAGCTGTTTTTCCTGCCCAGCAGCGAGCACGATGACTACCTGCTGGGCCAGCTCGAACAATTAAGAGAAACCTGGCTGGAAACCTGCGAATCCGTCGGCTTGCAAGACGAGTTACCTCTTACGGTAGTACGTGAGGCATGGCTGGCCGGATTAGATCAGGGGCGCCTGTCCCAGCGCTTCCTGGCGGGGGCGGTCAATTTCTGTACGCTCATGCCCATGCGTGCGATCCCGTTCAAGTTGGTTTGCCTGCTGGGCATGAACGACGGCGATTACCCGCGGGCCCAGCCCCCCCTGGATTTTGACCTGATGGGCAGCGATTACCGTCCCGGCGACCGTTCTCGCCGCGAAGACGACCGCTACTTACTGCTCGAAGCGCTGCTGTCAGCCCGTGACCAGCTGTACATCAGCTGGGTAGGCCGCAGCATCCGTGACAACAGCGATCGCCCGGCCTCGGTGCTGATCGGCCAACTACGCGACCACCTCGCCAGCGGCTGGCAGCACGCCAGCAACGATCTGCCGCTGATCGACGCAATGACCCAGGAGCACCCGCTGCAACCCTTCAGCGCCCGCTATTTCCACGAAGGCGATTCGTTGTTCAGCTATGCGCGCGAATGGCAATTGCTGCATCAGGCACCGGCGGTCATCACCCAAGAGCAAGGCTTGACGCCTCACCATCAGGAAGAACCCCTGAGCCTTGGCCAGTTACAGGACTTCCTGCGCAATCCGGTCAAACACTTCTTCAGCCAGCGCCTGAAAGTATTCTTCGAAGCCGCTGAAGTGCCCCTGGCTGACGAAGAACCCTTCGTGCTGGACGCATTGCAACGCTACAGCTTGAGCGACAGCCTGCTGAACGCGGCACTCACCCAACCCGACCAACTCGATCAGGCGCTCACCGCCCAGGCCCTGCGGCTGCAAGGCAGCGGCCTGCTGCCGATGGTGGGTTTCGGTGAATGCCTGCGTAACGAACTGATCGAGCCGCTGCCGGACCTGGTGCAACGCTATCAACAGCTTCTGGCGTTGTGGCCCACCCCGCATACTGGCGCTGAACCGGTCAGCTTTGCGTACCAAGGCATCCAGCTGGAAGGTTGGATCAGCGGTCTGCACCGACGCAGTGATGGCGGACTTTTAAGCGTCACCACCATCCCCAACAGTATTGGTTCGATCAAGACACGTAAGTGGCACCGCCTCATCCGCCCCTGGGTCAATCACGTGGTGGCCTGCGCCTGTGGCCTGCCCTTGAGCACCGGCCTGGTAGCCAGTGACGACACCTTGTTGTTGGCCCCACTGGACAAGGCCGGCGCCGAGGACATTCTCGGTAACCTGCTGTTGGCCTGGCACACGGGAATGAGCGCGCCGCTTCCGGTCGCAGTGAAAACCGCGTTCGCCTGGCTCGGCCAGACCGACCCTGCCAAGGCCCAAGCGGCTGCGAGCAAAGCCTATGAAGGCGATGGCATCACCACTGACGGCGAACGCCGCGAAACGCCTGCCCTTACGCGGCAATTTCCCGACTACGCGGCCCTGGTCGCCAGTGAAGAATTCGAAGGCTGGTGCGAAACCCTGTATCGCCCGCTGATCAACGCCCCCTGGCGATCGCTTTCCAGCACGGAGGCTGACGCATGATCGGCAAACCCTTGGCCCTGGCGTTCCCGCTCAAAGGCAGCCAGTTGATTGAAGCCAGTGCTGGCACCGGCAAGACCTTCACCATCTCCGCCCTGTACCTGCGTCTGGTGCTCGGCCACGGCGGTGATGAATCCGGTTTCGGCCGCGAACTGCTGCCACCGCAAATTCTCGTGGTGACGTTCACCGACGCCGCCACCAAGGAACTGCGTGAACGTATCCGCATCCGCCTGGCCGAAGCCGCGCGCTTCTTCCGTGACGAAATCGAACAGCCTGATGCGCTGATTGCCGACCTGCGCGAGCAATATGATCCGCAGCAATGGCCCGCCTGTGCCAATCGCCTGGACATCGCCGCGCAATGGATGGATGAAGCCGCAGTCTCCACGATCCACAGTTGGTGCCAGCGCATGCTGCGCGAACATGCGTTCGACAGCGGCAGCCTGTTCACACAAACCCTGGAAACCGACCATAGCGACCTGCTGGGCGAAGTGCTGCGCGACTACTGGCGATTGTTCTGCTACCCAATGCACGACGATGCGCTCAACTGGGTGCGCAATAATTGGGGTGGCCCCGCGGCGCTGATGCCACGGGTGCGTGCGTTGTTCGGCAGCGAGCGGCCCACCGACGAAACCCGCGAGCCAGCCGAACTGATCAGCGCCTGCCTGCAAGAACGCCGCGCCGCGCTGGTTGCCCTCAAGGCACCCTGGCAACAATGGGCTGCCGAGCTGCGGGATATCTGCCTGCAAGCCGTCGCTGCCAAAGCGGTCGATGGGCGCAAGATGCAAGCACGTTACTTCGAGCCCTGGTTCGAAAAGATCAGCGCCTGGGCCGCTGACGAAACCCTGGAACAACTGGACATCGGCACCGGCTTCACCCGCCTGACGCCCGACGGAATGGCCGAAGCCTGGAAAGGCGAGCCGCCGCAGCACCCTGGCATCGAGGCTATGGCCAGCCTCAAAGCCAGCCTCGACGCCTTGCCAACGCCCGACGCGGCGGTGCTGCAACACGCTGCCGGCTGGGTCGGCAAACGTTTCGAGGAAGAGAAACGTCGCCGCGCCGAGATGGGGTTTGACGACATGCTGATCCGCCTCAACGCCGCCCTCCAGGCAGACGGTGGCGAGCGCCTGGCCAGTGTGATCCGCGAGCAATTTCCGGTGGCTCTGATTGATGAATTCCAGGACACCGACCCGGTGCAATACAGCATCTTCGACAGCATCTACCGCATCGAAGAAAACCACCTCGACAGCGGCCTGTTCCTGATCGGCGACCCCAAGCAGGCGATCTACGCCTTTCGCGGCGCCGACATCTACACCTACCTGCGCGCCCGGCAGGCCACCACCGGCCGCCATCACACCCTGGGCACCAACTTCCGCTCCAGCCATGCGATGGTCGAGGCGGTGAACCATGTGTTCCAGCGTGCGGAAACCGGCCGTGGTGCGTTCCTGTTTCGCCAGCCTAATGGCGATAACCCGGTGCCGTTCCATTCGGTACTGTCCCAAGGCCGCAGCGAGCAGTTGCAGGTCGACGGTCACACGCTACCGGCCATGAACCTTTGGCACCTGCCCACCGACCAGCCGATTTCCAACGCGGTTTATCGTCAACACCTGGCCGCCGCCTGCGCCACGCAAATCGTTGCGCTGCTCAATGGCGGGCAGCAAGGCACCGCAGGCTTTGTGAAAGCGGGGCGCTTGAAGGGCGTGTTGCCGTCAGACATCGCCATCCTCGTGCGCGACGGCAAGGAAGCCCAAGCCGTACGGGCGGAACTGGCCCGCCGCGGCGTGCGCAGTGTGTACCTGTCGGATAAAGACTCGGTGTTTGCCGCCCAGGAAGCCCATGACCTGTTGGCCTGGTTGAAGGCTTGCGCGGAACCGGATGTCGAACGCCCGCTGCGTGCAGCCCTGGCCTGCGTCACCCTGAACCTGTCCCTGTCGGAGCTGGAGCGTCTGAATCAGGACGAACTGGCGTGGGAATCGCGGGTGATGCAGTTCCGTGGCTACCGTGCCATCTGGCGTACCCAAGGCGTGTTGCCAATGCTGCGGCGCCTGCTTCACGATTTCAAGCTGCCGCAAACCCTCATCGCCCGCAGTGATGGCGAGCGGGTGCTGACCAACCTGTTGCACCTCAGTGAATTGTTGCAACAGGCCGCCTCGGAACTGGATGGCGAGCAGGCGTTGATCCGTCATTTGGCCGAGCATCTGGCGCTGTCGGGGCAGGCCGGTGAAGAACAGATCCTGCGCCTGGAAAGCGACGAGCAACTGGTCAAAGTGGTGACCATCCACAAATCCAAGGGCCTGGAATACGACTTGGTGTTCCTGCCGTTCATCTGTTCGGCCAAGCCCGTGGATGGCAGTCGCTTGCCGTTGCATTACCACGATGAACACGGCAAGTCCCACGTCAGCCTGCGACCCACGGCCGAGTTGATCGCCCAAGCCGACGATGAGCGCCTGGCCGAAGACCTGCGTTTGTTGTACGTGGCCTTGACCCGCGCCAAACATGCCTGCTGGCTGGGCATCGCCGACCTCAAGCGCGGCAATAACAGCAGCTCGGTCTTGCACCTGTCGGCATTGGGCTATTTGCTCGGTGCCGGCGCGTCGTTGGGCGAGTCAGCGGGGCTGGCGCGGTGGTTGTTGGACTTGCAGCAAGGCTGCGCGGCCATCGGTTATGACCTTGTGCCGGACGCCCAAGACATCTTGTTCCACCCGCCGCGCAACCAAGCGACCCTGCTCGCGCCGTTGCTGCCTGCACGCAAGGCCGCAGAAAACTGGTGGATTGCCTCCTATAGCGCCTTGCGCATTGGCGACAGCATGAGCGCCGCCAACCTCGAAGCCCCCGAAAGCCCACAGGCCCAGAAGCTGTTCGATGACGAACGCCTCGACCCCGATGCCCCTCGGGAAACGGTCGCGTCCGGCGGGGATATTCACCGTTTCCCACGCGGTCCCAACCCAGGCACCTTCCTTCACGGCTTGTTGGAATGGGCCGGTGAAGAAGGTTTCAACGTGACCCCGGAGGCGATCGAAAAAGCCGTGGGCGCGCGCTGTAACCGCCGCAACTGGGAAGGCTGGATCGTCACCCTCAGCGGCTGGCTGGAGCACCTGCTGCACACGCCACTGCCCCTGTACAACGAGCGCTTCACCCTCAGTGGCCTGCAGCAGTACCAGATCGAGATGGAATTCTGGTTTGCCAGTCACACCGTCGACGTACTCGCCCTCGACAAACTGGTGTGCCAGCACACCCATGGCGGCGTGTCCCGTGTGGCCGCCGAACCGGTGCTGCTCAACGGCATGTTCAAAGGCTTTATCGACCTGACGTTCGAGCACGATGGCCGTTACTACGTGGCCGACTACAAATCCAATTGGCTCGGCCCTGACGACTCGGCCTACACCCAGGACGCCATGGAACACTCGATCCTCGAGCATCGGTACGACCTGCAATACGTACTTTACCTGCTGGCCCTGCACCGCCAACTCAAGGCGCGCCTGCCGCATTACGATTATGACCAGCACGTCGGCGGTGCCCTGTACCTGTTCCTGCGCGGTAGCCAGTCGGTGAGCCAGGGCGCGTATTTTACCCGACCGCCTCGTGAGTTGATCGAGAGCCTGGACCTGTTGTTCCAGGGCAAGCCCATCCCACCCAAGGTTGAGCCCGCCTGGGAACAAGGAGTGCTCTTATGAGCCTGTCGCCGTTACCGCTGGAGGCGCTTTTGCCCCTCGATCGTGCCGCCGACCTGCTGCAGTTGCTTGCACGTTGGGTCGAGCGGGGTTGGCTGCGCGCCTTGGACAAAGCCTTTGTCGGTTTCCTGTACGAGCTGGACCCAAAGGCCGATCCCCTGGTGCTGCTGGCGGCGGCCTTGACCAGCCATCAACTGGGCCATGGCCACGTCTGCCTGGATGTGTTCGAAACCCTCAAGGCGCCGGATTTCGCCCTGTCATTGCCGCCCGAAGGCGACCTGCACACCGGCGCCATGCTGCTACCCTCACAGTTGCTGCACGGCCTGGATGGCGCGCATTGGTGCCATGCCCTGGCTTCAAGCCCGTTGGTTGCGCTGGCCGTCGATGGCAGCGAGGAGGCTCGTAGCCGCCCGTTGGTGTTGTCCGGCAAGCGCCTGTACCTGCGCCGCTACTGGGCCTACGAGCGGCGTATCGACCGCGCCCTGCGCCTGCGCCTTGCCAGCGTGGAAGACGCCGCCGCCGATCTGCCGCAACGGCTCAATCGCCTGTTCGACCAACCGGCGCCCGATGGGGTGATTGACTGGCAAAAGCTCGCCTGCGCCCTGGCGACCCGCGGCGCCTTCAGCATCGTCACCGGCGGCCCCGGTACCGGTAAAACCACCACCGTCGTGCGCCTGCTCGCGCTATTGCAGGCGCCCGCCGTGGAGTCCGGCAGCCCGTTGCGTATTCGCCTGGCTGCGCCCACCGGTAAAGCCGCTGCGCGCCTGACCGAATCCATCAGCCAGCAAGTGCTGTCACTGACAGTGCCCGACAACGTGCGGGAAAAAATCCCCACCCAGGTCACCACGGTCCACCGCTTGTTGGGCAGCCGTCCGGGCACCCGTCACTTCCGTCACCACCCGGGCAACCCGCTGCCTTTGGATGTGCTGGTGGTGGACGAAGCCTCGATGATCGACCTGGAAATGATGGCCAACCTGCTCGACGCCCTGCCGCCCCATGCACGCCTGGTATTGCTGGGCGACAAAGACCAACTGGCCTCGGTAGAAGCGGGGGCCGTACTCGGCGACTTGTGCCGCGATGCCGAAGCCGGCTGGTACAGCCCGCAGACTCGCCACTGGCTGCAAGCCGTTAGCGGTGAAGACCTCAGCAGCAGCGGCTTGCAAGAAGACCTCGATGGCAGCCATCCCCTGGCCCAGCAAGTGGTGATGCTGCGCTATTCGCGCCGCTTCGGCGAGGGCAGCGGTATTGGTCAACTGGCGCGTTGGGTCAACCAGCAAAACGCCGAAGAGGCCCGCCAGCTGTTAGCTGCAGGCCGTCACGACGACCTGTTCTGCGTCAGCCTCAAGGGTGAGCATGACCACGCCCTTGAGCGCCTGGTACTGGACGGGCAGGGCGATGGCGCCCAAGGTTATCGCTACTACCTGAACCTGCTGCAATCGGCGCGCCCCTCTGCGGACACACCGCGTGACGGTCCAGCCTGGACTGCTTGGGCGCAACAACTGCTGCACGCCTTCGACGCGTTTCAACTGCTTTGCGCCGTGCGGAAGGGCCCGTGGGGCGTCGAAGGGCTCAACCTGCGCATCACCGCGGCGTTGCGCAAGGTACGCCTGATCGAAGGTGACGAGCAGTGGTACGAAGGCCGACCGGTGCTGATGACCCGCAACGATTACGGGCTCGGCCTGATGAACGGCGACATCGGCATCGCCCTGAAATTGCCCGAAAGCGACGGTGGCCCCCACGTCCTGCGGGTGGCCTTTCCACGTAACGATGGCCAGGGCGGCGTGCGCTTTGTATTGCCCAGCCGCTTGAATGATGTGGAAACCGTGTACGCCATGACCGTGCACAAATCCCAGGGCTCGGAGTTCACTCACACCGCGCTGATCCTGCCGGATGCCCTTAACCCGGTGCTGACCAAAGAGCTGATCTATACCGGTATCACCCGTGCCAAACGTTGGTTCAGCCTGGTTGAGCCGCGCGGCGGCGTGTTTGAGGAAGCGGTGCGGCGCAAGGTCAAGCGTCTGAGCGGATTGATGTTGGAGTTGGACCTTCCGTCTGAAAAAAATGACTGGTAGGTCAGGCGATATTTCTTATTCAGATGTCTGATTTTTCTGAAAAAATAGCGAACCCCTCGAATGCTGTGCTTCGTGGGGATGTCCGCCGCTGTGCTATCGTTGCGGCATCATCCTGGAAAACACTTGAGAGTATCGCTGCATGAACGTGGCTGTCTCGCCCAAAGCGCGCAGTTTGAGTTGGAGACGCCTGTTACTGGTGACGGTGCTGTGCCTGCTTGCGCCGCGCCTATTTGCGCAGACGCCCAGCCTGGCCGAGCACCGTGCGCAGGCGGTCACCCAAGTGGTGCTCGGTATCCTCAGCTACGCCCGTTGGCCGGTTGAGCCTGCGCAATTGCGGCTGTGCATTGTCGGGCCGACTCAGTACACCGATGACCTGGTCAAAGGCACCACCCAGGCCACCGGTCGTCCGGTGCTGGTGCGGCGCCTGCTGGTCGATCATCCGGATATCGTCAATGCCTGTGATGCCGTCTACATCGGCAAAATCACCCCCGACGAACGCAACCGCCTGTTTACCTCATTGATCGGCCATCCCGTACTCAGCATCAGCGAAGGGGGCGACCAATGCACGGTGGGCAGCCTGTTCTGCCTGCGCGTCAGCGATGAGCAGGTGTCGTTCGAGGTCAACCTGGATTCCGTCGCCCGTAGCGGCGTGCGCATCCATCCCAGTGTGTTGCAGTTGTCCCGTCGTCGAGCGCCTGGCTCATGAGTCGCGATAAAGTGCGGCCGACCCTGCGCTCGGTAATTGCCCGCGGGCATATGATCCTGGCGCTGGTAGCCGTGACCCTGGCCAGTGTGTCCCTGACCCTGCTGGGCGTACTTGCCCTGCGGGTTTACGCCGAGCACAACCTGCACCTGATCGCCCGCTCGATCAACTACACCGTGGAAGCAGCCGTGGTGTTCAACGACAGTGCGGCGGCCACCGAAGCCCTGAGCCTGATTGCCTCTACCGAAGAAGTGGCCCAGGCAGAAGTATTCGATATCAACGGCAAGCTGCTGGCGCGCTGGGTTCGCCCGGAAACCGGCATGTTGTCACGGGTCGAGCTGCAAATAGCGCACGCCCTGCTCGAACAGCCCATCAGCCAGCCGATCCTGCGCCAGGGGCAAACCGTCGGCAGCATCCATCTGGTCGGCCACGGTGGCAGCCTGTTGCGCTTCTTGCTCAGTGGCTTGATCGGGATTCTGATCTGCACCGCCCTCAGCGCCTGGGTGGCGTTGCATCTGTCACGGCGTCTGTTAAATGGTATCACCGTGCCATTGCAACGCCTGGCTGCCGTCGCCCACGCCGCCCGCAGCGAGCGAGACTTCGACCGCCGCGTACCCTCGGCGCAGATCGCCGAACTCGACAGCCTGGGCAGCGACTTCAACGCCCTGCTCGGTGAGATGGAGGCCTGGCAAAGCCACCTGCAAAGCGAAAACGAAACCCTGGCCCACCAGGCCAGCCACGACAGCCTCACCGGCCTGCCCAACCGCGCGTTCTTCGAAGGCCGGCTGATCCGTGCCCTGCGCAGCGCGGCCAAGGTCAACGAGCGGGTGGCAGTGCTGTTCCTCGACAGCGATCGTTTCAAAGACATCAACGACAGCTTCGGTCACGCCGCTGGCGATGCCGTGCTGGTGGCCGTTGCCGACCGCGTGCGGGCGCAACTGCGCGAGGACGACCTGGTGGCGCGCCTGGGCGGTGATGAATTCGCGGTATTGCTGGCGCCCCTGCACAAGGCCGAAGACGCCCAGCGCATCGCCGACAAAATCATTGCCAGCATGGACATGCCGATTCCACTGCCTGGAGACACCCAGGTGTTGACCTCCCTCAGTATCGGCATTGCGATTTATCCCGAGCATGGTGCCACGCCAGGGACCTTGCTCAACGCTGCCGACGCGGCGATGTACCAGGCCAAACGATTGTCTTCGGGCGGCCAGCAAACGGCGGAGTCGGAGCACCCCGTCGCCAACGTTCAACACAGGAGTTGATTCCCTTGTTCGCTAACACACGCGTTTTATTTATTTCTTTGCTCGTGGCCTTCCTGGCCCTCAGCGGCTGCCAGACGCCACCCAAAGGCCTGACCCCGGCGCAAGTCGCCGTGCTCAAGCAGCAAGGCTTCGAGCTGACCGATGAAGGCTGGGCCTTCGGCCTGTCCGGCAAAGTGCTGTTTGGCAGCGACGTCGAAACCCTCAACAAACCCAGCACCGACATCGTCGAACGCATCGGCCAGGCCCTGGTAGGCGCGGGTATCGAGCGTGTGCGTGTCGACGGCCACACCGACGCCTCGGGCAAAGAGCCCTACAATGTTGCCCTGTCCCTGCGCCGCGCCAAAAGCGTGGGCAAGGTGCTGACCCGCGTGGGCATGAAAGAAGAAAACATCCAACTGCGCGGCCTGGGCAGCAGCGAGCCGGTAGCGCCGAATACGACCACAGCAGGCCGCACCGAGAATCGCCGGGTGTCGATCGTAGTGATCGCAGACTAAGCGGGTTCACCTTTCCCAAGCTGAAATGCAATCCAATGTGGGAGGGGGCAAGCCCCTCTCACAGTTGTTCTGCGATGTGCTAGCAAGAATGTTCGCTCAACGGCTCGGTGTCATCGCCCGCGTCAAGTCATCCACCACGGCCTTGCCCCTCTCATACATATAATGCGCGGCCCATGCGTATTGGTCGCCGCGAAAACCTACCAACGACCATTAGGAGTTTTCTCTGTAGGAAAGACCTGTCATGACGAATTTTAATGGCTGGGCTGATGAAGTTTCGCTTTTTCGCAAATGGTGGGCTTAGTTAAATGGACGCTATAAGTAACTACCGTAAAGGATTGCGATGACTATAAATGTCAGTCATTTTCGCCAGGAAGTATCTAAAGTCAGGCTTTCAAAAGATGCATTTGCTGAGCTATTGACGATAAGAGAGTTGTTCGAGACGGTAAGTCAAGGTGTTAGATTCGATACCAAGGTCGCTTACATTAATCCTTTACAGTCAAGCGTGCTGAGAGAGGAGCTGAATAGAATACGAAATATGATCGATCATGAAAGTCATGTCTTGATTCTCGATGGCTTTAAGGTGGATAAACTTTCAACGTTCAAATCTCTGGTGTGGACATTCGGTTCCTTACTCGGTGTCCCAATGGTACAGAATCATCTTGGTCATAAAGTGATTGAGGTTTATGATCGAGGTGGCAAAAGCATTGAGGAAGGTGCGAGATACCATCAGACCCGTCAAGGCGCCTATGTACATAACGATGGTGTGAGCGACCCGTTGCCTATCGATTACTTGATCCTGGCCTGTGGACAGAAAGCACTTTTAGGAGGTGAGAGCATTCTCATCGATGCAAGCGCGGTATACGCCGAGCTGATGGCGTTCCCAGAAGTATTGGAAGCGCTCAAATGCGACTTCTTTTTTGAGAATCGCGGCATGTCAGAGGATGAAAAACTGTTTAAAGCCCCCATCCTCAGCTTTTCCAGTGAAGGTATTCCACTGATCAGATACTTTCGAGTCTACATTGAGTCAGCTCACCTTAAGGCAGGAGTGCCTTTAACAGCAGCTCAAGCCCAGGCACTGGACTTTCTGGATACCGTTCTCGATCAGTCATCGGTTCAGCATCGAGTACTGCTGGAGCCAGGGCAAGTGCTTATTTCAGCCGATAACAAGTTTCTGCATACGCGCACGCACTTCATTGATATGAACGCTCCACGTTCCGAGATCAATGATGCTGAGCCTTTGAGTGATCTTAATCGTTATATGCTACGGCTGTGGTTACGCAAACGATGATGCATCGGTATTCATAACGTAAGTCCTCCCATATCCGCCATAAGCCGAGCCCCATGGACAACTCCGATATCGCGATCACGTTGGTCTTGATTTCTGCCTTTATGCACGCCACTTGGAATGCCGTAGTTCGCGCCGGTAGCAGTCGCTTCATGACCTTGGCCATGGTCGACGGCACCGCGCTAGTGATATGCCTGCTGGCGTTGCCGTTTGTAAGTGTGCCTAGCCTGGAGGTATGGGGCTATATACTCGTCTCTGTGGTGCTCAATACGGTCTACCGGCTATTTTTGATTAAAGCGTACGAAACGGGTGACTTCGGTCAGGTTTACCCGGTGATGCGTGGGGTGCCGCCCGTATTGGTCGTGCTGTTTTCTTACTTTCTGCTGCATGAACAGTTGTCCTCCCAGGCGTTGACGGGAGTGTTGCTGATTTGTGTGGGGATTATCAGCTTGACCTTTGTGCGCAGGATGACGGCGCAGATGTTCAAGCCGATCCTGATGGCGGTGTGCGCCGGTGCGTTTATTGCGTCTTACACGGTGGTGGATGCTAAAGGTGTAAGAGCCAGTGAGACGGTGCTGCAGTACATTATTTACCTGACAGTATTCCAAAGTATCCCGATCCCGATGCTGGCGTTTTCCAAAGAACGTTCAACCTTGGCTCGTGCGATACGTGGGCACTGGCGAGTTGGGCTATTAGGCGGTGTTTTTTACCTGGCGTCTTACGGATTGGTGTTGTTTGCCTTGTCGCTGGACGCGGTGGCCAAGGTCTCAGCTCTGCGGGAAACCAGTGTTATTATCGGCGCCATTATTGCTGCGCTGTTCTTTCACGAACGGTTCGGTTGGCGACGGATGCTTTCGGCGTTCGTCATTGTTTGCGGGATCATTTTGATCAAAGTGAGCACCTGATGGCCCAGCGTCCGCCCCCCACACCTATGCTTCAGGCGTTCGTCAGCGCAGCGCAAACCGGTAGTTTCGCCCGTGCAGCGTCTGAGCTTAACCTCACCGCCAGTGCCATTAGCCATCAAATCGCGGGCTTGGAGGAATGGTGGGGCGTGTCGTTGTTTGAGCGGCACTCACGCGGCGTCAAGCTGACTGCAGCAGGGCAGGCTCTGTTGCCAGTTACCGATGAGTTTTTCAAGGCGCTGGATGGGGTATTGCATTCACTCAATCCCGGTAAGTCCCAACCGTTATACCTATCATGCACGTCTTCCCTCTGTTCGACGTGGCTAATCCCCAGGATGCACGGCTCTCACACGCAGGCTTCATTCAACCTGGATCTGGTGTTGACCAGCGCCGACATGAGCAGCACCAGCCTGGAGGCCCATCAATACGATGTCGCCGTGGTGATGGGGTACGGTGACTATCCGGATCATTATGTCGAACTGTTGATGCGCGACGCCGTATTCCCCGTGTGTTCGCCCGATTTTCTGCGGTTGAAGGGCGGCATTGTTCTGGAGGATGTCGCGCGCTATCCGCTGATTCATCGGGTGGACGATCAGGTATGTCCGGGGTGGGAAAGCTGGTTTGCGTTTCAGGGGCTGGCGCCGCCGCCTTATCACCACGGGCCGAGATTTCCGGATTCGAGCCTGGCGATCAGCTTGGCGGTGAAGGGCGGAGGGATTGCGCTGGGCAGGACTGCGTTGGTGTATGACCAACTGGAAGACGGTGCGTTAGTTGCGTTGAATAGCCCTGTGATGATGTCCCCTGCGGCCTACTACATCATTTGTCGAAACGGGCGTCAGTCGGAGCCGGAGATTGCTCGGCTGATTGAATGGCTCAAGAACAGCGCGGGTGAGTTTCTGCGCGAAGTTCGGCTTCGGCATCCGCAAATTGCTGCAGCAGGAGCGGTCTAAATGTAGGAAGCCTCCGTTGCTCCTTTTAGCACCTCACTTCGCAAACCTGATCTCCCGCGTCTGCCCCATTAACAACCCCTGATTCTGCTCCGTCACTTCCCGAATGTAATCCCACAACAACGTAATCCGCTTCAACTTCCTCAAATCCTCTCGGCAATACATCCAGAACTGCCGCGTAATCGCAATCTGCTCTCCCAGCACCGGCAGCAAGCGCGGGTCCTGCGCGGCCAGAAAGCACGGCAATATCGCCATCGACCGGCCTTGCTGGGCCGCCACGTATTGCGCGATCACGCTGGTACTGCGCAGGCTGGCGCTGGCGCCGGGCACCACATTGGCCAGGTACAGCAACTCTGAGCTGAAGGCCAAGTCATCCACATAGCTGATAAATGGATGTTCGGCCAGATCCGCAGGTTTGCGGATTGGCGGGTGTTGGTCGAGGTAGTCCTGGGTGGCGTACAACTGCAATTTGTAGTCGCACAGTTTGCAGCACACATACGGCCCGTGTTCAGGGCGTTCCAGGGCGATGACGATGTCGGCTTCGCGCTTGGACAGGCTGATGAAGTGGGGCAGGGGCAGGATATCCACCGAGATCGCTGGATAAGTGTCGACGAAATGGCTCAGTTGCGGGGTGACGAAGAAGCTGCCGAAGCCTTCGGTGCAACCCATGCGCACATGGCCGGAAAGTGCCACGCCGGACCCGGACACCTGTTCGCAGGCCATGTGCAGGGTGCTTTCAATGGATTCGGCATAACCCAGCAACCGCTGGCCTTCGCTGGTGAGCACGAAGCCGTTGGTCCGGGATTTTTCGAACAGCAGCGTGCCGAGGGACACTTCCAGAGAGCTGATGCGCCGCGACACGGTGGTGTAGTCCACCGCCAGGCGCTTGGCGGCCACGCTAGCCTTGCGGGTGCGGGCTACTTCGAGGAAAAACTTCAGGTCATCCCAGTTCAGGGCGCCCAGGGAGGTGATGTTTTTTTGCATATTGGACCGGCTTTTATGTGCGTTCTTATTAGAGATTTGCACATCTATACTCCAAAAACAGTCCGAACGCCTCATTCTTCAAGGCGATTCAACGCCTTGGTTCTCTGCATAACTACAAGATTCTGGAGACCCCATGAACGCATCTGCCGATATTTCCGTGCAACAGGTCAAGTTGCTGATCAACGGTGAGTGGGTCGAGTCCAAGACCACCGAGTGGCAAGACATCGTCAACCCGGCCACCCAGCAAGTGCTGGCCAAAGTCCCGTTTGCCACCGCCGATGAAGTCAACGCGGCCATCGACGCTGCCCATCAAGCGTTCCAGACCTGGAAACTCACGCCGATCGGCGCGCGCATGCGCATCATGCTTAAGCTCCAAGCCTTGATCCGCGAACATTCCAAGCGCATTGCTGTAGTCCTCAGCGCCGAGCAGGGCAAGACCATTGCCGATGCCGAGGGCGATATTTTTCGTGGCCTGGAAGTGGTGGAGCACGCTTGTTCCATTGGCACCCTGCAAATGGGTGAGTTCGCCGAGAACGTGGCCGGCGGCGTGGATACCTGCACCCTGCGCCAGCCTATCGGCGTATGCGCCGGCATCACCCCGTTCAACTTCCCGGCGATGATTCCGCTGTGGATGTTCCCGATGGCGATTGCCTGCGGTAACACCTTTGTACTCAAGCCTTCCGAGCAAGACCCGTTGTCGACCATGCTGCTGGTGGAGCTGGCGCTGGAAGCCGGTGTGCCAGCCGGCGTGCTCAACGTGGTGCATGGCGGCAAGAGCGTGGTGGATGCACTCTGCACTCACACAGACATCAAGGCGGTGTCCTTCGTCGGTTCGACGGCTGTGGGCACCCATGTCTACGACCTGGCCGGCAAACACGGCAAGCGTGTGCAGTCGATGATGGGCGCCAAGAACCATGCGGTGGTGCTGCCGGATGCCAACCGTGAACACACCCTCAATGCCCTGGTCGGTGCCGGTTTCGGCGCGGCGGGCCAGCGTTGCATGGCTACCTCGGTGGTAGTGCTGGTGGGCGCGGCCAAGCAGTGGCTGCCAGACCTCAAAGCGCTGGCACAAAAGCTCAAGGTCAACGCCGGCAGTGAAGCGGGCACGGATGTCGGCCCGGTGATCTCCAAGCGTGCCAAGGCGCGTATCCTGGAGCTTATTGAAAGCGGTGTGAAGGAAGGCGCCAAGCTGGAGCTCGATGGCCGCGATATCAAGGTGCCGGGCTTCGAGCAAGGCAACTTTGTCGGCCCGACCCTGTTCTCGGGCGTGACCACCGACATGCGCATCTACACCGAGGAAATCTTCGGCCCGGTGCTGGTGGTACTGGAAGTCGAGACACTCGATCAAGCCATCGCCCTGGTCAACGCCAATCCGTTTGGCAACGGTACAGGCCTGTTCACCCAGAGCGGTGCGGCGGCGCGTAAATTCCAGAGCGAAATCGATGTGGGCCAGGTCGGCATCAACATCCCCATCCCGGTGCCAGTGCCGTTCTTCAGCTTCACAGGCTCCCGCGGTTCCAAGCTCGGCGACCTGGGCCCTTACGGCAAGCAAGTGGTGCAGTTCTACACTCAGACCAAAACCGTCACCAGCCGCTGGTTTGATGACGACACGGTCAACGATGGCGTCAACACCACCATCAACCTGCGCTGAACTCGGGAGACGACCATGAAAATTGCATTCATCGGCCTGGGCAACATGGGTGCGCCCATGGCCCGCAACCTGATCAAGGCTGGGCACGCGCTTAACCTGTTCGACCTGAACCAGGCGGTACTCAAGGAACTCGCCGAACTGGGCGGCACCATCAGCCACTCACCGCGTGATGCGGCCCAAGGTGCCGAACTGGTGATTACCATGCTGCCGGCAGCCGCCCATGTGCGCAGCGTGTGGCTGAATGAAGACGGTGTACTCGCCGGCATCGGCGAAGGCATCCCCGCCGTGGATTGCAGCACCATTGACCCGCAAACCATCCGTGAAGTAGCGGCTGCGGCAGCCAAACAAGGTGTGGCAGTGGCCGATGCGCCGGTCTCCGGTGGCACCGGCGGTGCCCAGGCCGGGACGCTGACCTTCATGGTCGGCGCCAACCCGGAATTGTTCGCCACCCTGCAACCGGTGCTGGCGCAGATGGGCCGCAACATCGTGCACTGTGGTGATGTCGGCACCGGGCAAATCGCCAAGATCTGCAACAACCTGCTGCTGGGTATCAGCATGGTCGGCGTCAGTGAGGCCATGGCCCTGGGCGATGCACTTGGTATTGATACACAAGTGCTGGCCGGCATCATCAACAGCTCCACGGGGCGCTGCTGGAGTTCCGATACCTACAATCCTTGGCCAGGCGTGATCGAGACCGCGCCATCATCGCGTGGCTATACCGGTGGTTTTGGTGCCGACCTGATGCTCAAGGACCTGGGCCTTGCGACTGAGGCTGCGCGCCAGGCGCATCAGCCGGTGATTCTCGGCGCAGTGGCCCAGCAGTTATATCAGTCGATGAGCCAGCGAGGGGAAGGGGGCAAGGACTTCTCGGCGATCATCAACAGCTATCGCAAGCCCAAATAAATACCTGTAGCGAGGGAGCAAGCTCCCTCGCCACAGGTTTTGCTGGGTCAGGCAAACACAAAATACTTACGCACAGTCTCGACCACTTCCCACGTCCCCTTCATCCCTGGCTCCACTACAAAGATATCCCCAGCGCGCAGATGGATCGGCTCCATGCCTTCAGGCGTGATCACGCAGTAGCCTTCCTGGAAATGGCAGTATTCCCACTTCACGTATTCCACGTACCACTTGCCCGGTGTGCAGATCCAGGTGCCCATGATCTTGCTGCCGTCTTCGCTGGTGTAGGCGTTGAGGTTGACAGTGTGCGGGTCACCTTCGAGCTTTTCCCATTTGCAGGCATCCAGGACCGGCAGTGGGTGGGTGTCGCGCAGTACGGTGATGGGCTTGGACATGATGACTCCGAGGCAGGGAAGGGAAAGCTCAACCCTAAGGCCTCGGGCGTTGCGCCAGTGGTCTGAACTCGACATTGGGATGCCCAGAAGCGCAGTCACCTGAACACCGCGGTCCCCTGTTGGAGCCGGGCTTGCCCGCGATGGCGGTGGCACAGCGAGCATCTCCATTGCCTGACACTCCGCTATCGCTGGCAAGCCAGGCTCCCACACGAGGTCGTGGCGTATCTGAGCGACAGATCTGTGCATCAAACCGATGTTTCCTCGCAGTAACTGCGAAAGATTTCCCGTATCGCGCCAGAATTCGCAAGAAAATTCACACCCCTCCCTCGTATCATTCACCTCAGTAACGAGTGAGAGCCTTGCAATGAACCCAATAAAAACGTGGTGGGATATCAGCCCGCCCTTGAGCACGGCCACCCCGACCTGGCCGGGTGATACGCCGTTTCAGGAAGAGCGTGTGTGGCAGTTCGGCCCGGAGTGCCCGGTGAATGTGGGGCGCGTGACCCTGTCGCCGCACACCGGCGCCCATGTGGATGCGCCGCTGCATTACAGCGCTGATGGCGCGCCGATTGGCGAGGTGTCGCTGGATGTGTATATGGGGCCGTGCCGGGTATTGCACTGCCTGGGCAGCGGCGCCCTGGTGCAGCCCCATCAGTTGCAAGGGCGTGTGGATAACCTGCCCGAGCGCGTGCTGCTGCGCACTTATCCACAAGCTCCGCTCACCGACTGGGATTCGAACTTCACCGCCATCGCCCCCCAGACCATTGAGCTGCTGGCCAGCCTGGGGGTGCGCCTGATCGGTATCGATACGCCGTCCCTGGACCCGCAACAATCCAAGACCATGGATTCGCACAACGTCGTGGCGCGCCATGGCATGGCGATCCTCGAAGGCATCGTGCTCGATGACGTACCGGAGGGCGACTATGAACTGATCGCGCTGCCGCTGCGCTTCGCCAACCTGGACGCGAGCCCCGTGCGCGCCATTCTCCGCCCGCTCAAGGAGCCCACGCGATGAGCCAATGTCCTTTTTCAGCTGATTACCAACCGCCGGAAGAATGGCATAACGCCGAATTGAATTTCTCCGAGTCCATGAGCTATGGCGACTACCTGGACCTGGGCAAAGTCCTCAGCGCCCAGCACCCGCTGTCGCCAGACCACAACGAAATGCTCTTCATCATCCAGCACCAGACCTCTGAGCTGTGGATGAAACTGATGCTTCACGAACTCAAGGCCGCCCGCGAACATGTGCGCCTGGGTGAGCTGCCGCCGGCGTTCAAGATGCTGGCGCGGGTGTCGCGGATCTTCGATCAACTGGTGCACGCCTGGGCGGTGCTGGCGACCATGACGCCATCAGAGTACAAGGCGATTCGCCCGTTCCTGGGGCAGTCGTCGGGGTTCCAGTCGTTCCAGTACCGCGAGATCGAATTCATCCTCGGCAACAAAAGCCCGGCGCTGCTGCGGCCCCATGCTCATCGCCCGGAGTTGCTGCAGCAATTGCAGGTGGCGATTGCCACGCCGTCGCTGTATGACGAGGCCGTAAACCTGATGGTCAAGGCGGGGTTGGCGATTGATCCCAAGCGCGCCGAGCGCGACCCGACCGCAGCCACGGTGCACGATGAATCGGTGGAAGCGGCCTGGCGCGAGGTATATCGCGACCCGAGCCGTTACTGGGATTTGTATCAGTTGGCCGAGAAGTTTATCGACCTGGAAGATTCGTTCCGCCAGTGGCGCTTCCGGCATGTCACCACGGTGGAACGCATCATCGGCTTCCAGCCGGGTACTGGCGGTACTGAAGGCGTGGGGTACCTGCGCAAGATGCTCGACACGGTACTGTTCCCTGAACTCTGGCGAGTACGTTCCACGCTCTAAACAAAAAAGCCCCGGATTACCGGGGCTTTTTTTATGTGAAATACAGTCAACTGTGGGAGCTGGCTTGCCAGCGATGGCGGTGTATCAGCCGGCCCACCCGTTGGCTGACACGCCGCCATCGCGGGCAAGCCCGGCTCCCACAGGTGTTACTGCGCCACAGCTACTTTCCCGTTTCTGATCCGAAACCGATAGGCAACGTAGATAATCCCCACCCACACCGGCATCGCGTACACCGACTCACGAATTCCCGGAATCGCCAGCATCACCCCGATGATCATCACCATGAAGGCCAGACACAGGTAGTTGCTGAACGGGAACCAGAAGGTCTTGAACGACGGCGTCACGCCTTGCTCGCCCATGGCCTTGCGGAACTTGATGTGGGTCAGGCTGATCAGCGCCCAGTTGATCATCAGCGAAGCAACCACCAAGGCAAACAGCAACTCCAGCGCACTGTGCGGCGCGACGTAGTTGACCACCACGCACAGCATCGTCACCAACGCCGAAATCGCCAACGCCCGTAGCGGCACGCCTTGCTTGTTGAGCTTCATCAGCGCCTTGGGCGCGTCACCTTGCTCGGCCAGGCCGAACAGCATGCGGCTGTTGCAGTACACGCCGCTGTTGTACACCGACAACGCCGCGGTCAGCACCACGAAGTTGAGGATGTGGGCGGCGGTGTCGTTGCCGATCAGCGAGAAGATCTGCACAAACGGGCTGCCGCTGTAGGCATCGCCTGACGCGCCGAGGGTTTGCAGCAGTTGATCCCACGGGTACAGCGACAACAGCACGGTCAGCGCACCGACATAGAAAATCAGGATGCGGTACACCACCTGATTGATTGCCTTGGGGATCACCTTGCGTGGTTCGCTGGCCTCGGCGGCGGTGATGCCGACCAGTTCCAGGCCACCGAACGAGAACATGATGAAGGCCATCGACATCAACAGCCCCATGCCGCCATTGGGGAAGAAACCACCGTGGCTCCACAGGTTGCTGACCGAGGCCTGGGGGCCGCCGGTGCCGCTGAACAGCAGGTAGCAGCCGAGCACGATCATGCCGACAATCGCCACCACCTTGATGATCGCAAACCAGAATTCGGCTTCACCGAAGAACTTCACGTTCAGGGTGTTGATCAGGTTCACCGCGACGAAGAACACCAGCGCGCTGACCCAGGTCGGGATCTCTGGCCACCAGAACTGGATGTACTTGCCCACCGCCGTCAACTCGGCCATGCCCACCAGCACGTAGAGCACCCAGTAGTTCCAGCCCGCCAGGAAGCCCGCGTAACCGCCCCAGTATTTATGTGCGAAGTGGCTGAAGGACCCGGCCACCGGCTCTTCGACGATCATCTCGCCGAGCTGGCGCATGATCAGGAACGCGATAAACCCGGCCACCGCATAGCCCAGGATCATCGACGGCCCCGCCGACTTGAGTACCCCGGCCGAGCCGAGGAACAAGCCTGTACCAATCGCACCTCCCAAGGCGATCAGCTGAATGTGCCGGTTCTTCAGGCCTCGCTTGAGGCCCACCGGGTTAACCATGTCATCCGCCATTAACATTCCCTTCTACTTGTTTTTCTCAAGGGTGATTGCACGCCGCATCGGCCCCTCAGAACTGCTGAGGGTCAGATATTACTCTGCGTAAACTTTTCGTAATACAGCTGAACGCCATCAAGTGCCTGATCCGCCAGCCATTGCTGGATGGATTCGACCATCGGAGGGGGGCCGCACACGTACATATCCGCCGATCTGTCCCGCAGTTCGGCCAGGTCGAAATGCTCGGTGAGGTAGCCGCGTTTGCCCGTCCACTCGGCTGAGGCGTCGCTCAGCACTTCGGTGTAGCGAAAGTTCGGGATTTTTGCCGCGTAGGCGTGGATACGCGCCGCTTCACATAAATCTTCGGCGCCGCGCACGCCGTAGTACAGGTGCACAGGTTGCGTGCAGCCGTTGACGGCCAGCTCATCAAGCATACCCAGCAACGCCGACAACCCGGTGCCGCCCGCCACCAGTACCAACGGTTGGGTGACGTGCCGCAGATAAAACGCACCCAAGGGCGCCTCCATCAACATTTCATCACCTACCTGGCAGCGTTCACGCAGGTAGTTGCTCATGACTCCATCGGGCAGCAGGCGTACCAGGAACTGCAACTGATTACCCGGCCGGTTGGCGAAGGAGTAGGAGCGCCAGCTATCGGTGCCGGGCACCGACAGACGCGCATATTGGCCCGGCAAAAAATCCAGTGGCTGGTCCAGTTGCACCTGCAAGATGGCGGTGCTGGTCGAGACCTGCTGCACCGCGCTCACCGTGCCGCGTACCTGCACGGGCCCGGGGGCGTTGCACAGGCTCGAATCGAAGTCGAAATAGAAGGTGGCGTCGGACTTCACCCGGGTCTGGCAACTGAGCATCTTGCGCTGTTGCAGGTCGAGGCTGGAAAGGGCTTCGTCGTCGACATAGTCCTGGGTGTACTCGCCGGATTCGCAACGCCCCTGGCAGGTTCCGCACACGCCTTCGCGGCAATCGAGCGGGATCTTGATGCCGTTGCGCAGGGCCGCGTCCAACAGGATTTCATGGGCGCCCACCGGGAAGAACAGGGTCTTGCCATCGGCAAAGCTGAAGGCCACTTTGTGATTCATTGATGAAACTCCAAGCGTGCCCCTGTGGCGAGGGAGCTTGCTCCCGCTGGGCTGCGAAGCTGCCCCAAAAAACTGGGAGCGCTGCGCACTCCAGCGGGAGCAAGCTCCCTCGCCACAGGGGGGGGCTGGTTTTTAAAGGTGATAGAAATCCAGCACCGAGTTGATGGTGTCGTTGAGCAGCAGGGCGTGCTTGCGCGTGATCAGCCAGCTGTCGCCCTCGGGCTTGAGGCGATAGGTTGCGTGCCCATAGAACTGCTCGGAAGTAGCCAGCCGATAAAACAGCGTGTGCCAGTTCAAACGCACCTCCAACGTGCCGTCGGCCTGCTCGGCAATGCGCACGTTGTTGATCAGGTGCAAGGTGCGCGGCATCGGCGTGGCGGAGGCGGCTTTGCCGGTGCGCAGGCGGAACACGCGGTCTTCCAGGCCCGAGCGGTTGGCGTAGTAGATCAACGACATCTCGCGCTTGGGGTCTTGGGTGTAGACGTGTTCGGAATCCCATTGCGGCAGGTGGAATTCGCTCTGCGGGTCGAACAACTGCACGTAGGCGTCCCAGTCCTGGGCGTCGCACAGTTCGGACTTGCGGTAGAAGAACTGCTCGATCTGGTACTGCAATTGCGCATTCATCACTTCACCTCCCGCAGGCTCAGGGCCCGCTGGTCCAAACCCTTGAGCAGAAACCGTTGCCAATTGCGGTGCTGGTTGACGTACAAGCCTTCGTGGGTGAACTCAGTGCCGGTCATGGCTGGTTGAATGCCGATGGCCTCGCTGTTGGGCGTCGGCCCGGTCTCCCAGCGATGGCTGCCGCGAGAAATATCGCTCCAGCGCTCCAGGCGGCCCTGGAAACCGCGCTGGGCTTCGCGAAATTCCACCAGGTCGTCGGGCGTGCCCATGCCCGAGACGTTGAAGAAGTCCTCGAACTGGCGGATCCGGTTTTCGCGATCGGCGTCGGACTCACCTTTCACGCCCAGGCACTGGCTGATGATTTCGGTCTTGTTCCAGGCCACCGGGCGGATGATGCGCAGCTGCGAGCTGATCTGGTCGAGAAAGAACAGGCTGGGGTAGATGTTCAGGTTGCGCAGGCGGTGCATCATCCACTCGGCCTTCTGCTGGCCGTGTTCTTCTACCAGGCGCGGCATGATGGTGGCGTAGCCGGAGCGCACGCTGGGGTTGGGCATGTCGCTGAACAACACACTGTGGCCGTTATTGAAGGCGAACCAGCCGTCATCGGTATTCGCGTCGCCGGCGCCGAGCTTGCTGTAGTCCAGCGTCGTGCTGGAACCTGCGCCGTTCTCGGTGTTGACCTGCTGGCGATGCTGCACGGTGGCCACGTAGTTGTAGTGCACGGTGCTGACGTGATAACCGTCCAGGCCGTTTTCGTTTTGCAGCTTCCAGTTGCCGTCGTAGGTGTAGGCAGACTTGCCCGCAAGCACCTCCAACTCTCCGGTGGCCGATTGCGCCACCATCATGTCGAAGAACACTTTGGCGTCGCCGAGGAAATCTTCCAGGCTGTCGGTGCCGTTCACGTCCAGGCTGATAAACACAAAGCCCTTGTAGCTGTCGATGCGCGCTTTTTTCAGGCCGCGGGTGGCCTTGTCGAAACCTTCCGGGTATTCCCCTGGCGCCTTGACCTTCACCAGTCGGCCATCGCTCTTGTAGCACCAGGCGTGGAACGGGCAGGTGAAAGTGGATTGGTTGCCCTTGCCCACGCGGGTGAGGGTAGTGCCGCGATGCTGGCAGGCGTTGATCAGCGCGTTGAGCCGGCCTTCGCCGTCACGGGTGATGATCATCGGTTGGCGCCCGGCGCGCATCGTCACGAAGTCGTGGTTATTGGCCAGTTCGCTTTCGTGGCAGGCGTAGATCCAGTTTTTTTCGAAGATCAGCTCCATCTCCAGGTCGAACAGTTCGGGCTCGGTGAACATGTCGCGGGCGATGCGGAACACTTCATCTGCCGGGCGAAAGTCCAGGCAGCTTTCGATAAAGGTTTTCCACTGCTCGACGGTTCTTGCACCACTCATGGGAGGCACCTTTTGATCATGGCTAAACGGTGAGCCATTAAGCGGCTGCAATGCGGTAGCGGGCTATCCGCTTAATGGGGGAACGCAGGCCGCAAAGTTGGGCAACAAATACCCATGGCGGTGCGCGCAGGTGACGGCATGCGCTACTGTGATGGTGGGCGATGGTCGTAGAACCCTGGGATTTATCCACATAGTCGGCCCTTACTATCCACCCAGTGGCCACGCTGCTGGCGTGGCCTGGAACTTGCTGTCGAGGTTCAACGACGCGCCGCCAGAGCGCGCAAATGCCTAACCGCCGTGGGTGCACCCTGATGAGTAGCCAGACACGCGATATTCATATTCAACGCTTCGACCTGGAAGGCGCGCGCAGCTGGATGTCCGGCATCTGCGGGCCCCATCGCCTGGCGACGGCCACCCCCGAACGCCTGCGCTTTCACCACAGCGCCAACGTGTTCAAATCCCGCGCCACCACCCTGGGCGTGATCGAGTACGGTACCGATGTGACCATCGACATCGAAGACGCCGAGCACTTTCGCAGCTACAGCTTGAGCCTGCCGCTGGTGGGCGAGCAGGAGCTGAGCAAGAACGGTGAGCGCCTCAGTTCCAACCGCGATCAGGGCGTGATCATTTCACCCAATGAGCATCAGGTGCTGGCGATTTCCGGTGACTGCCGCAAGTTGCAGGTGGTGATCACCCGCGCGGCGATGAGCGAGTCACTGGAAGGTTTGCTGCAACGGCCCATCGATGCACCGCTGCGGTTTGAGTCGGTGATGGATGCTGTGGACGGAGCACCGGCCTCGTGGTGGCGCATGGCGCGATACTTCATCGCCGAACTGGAATGCAGCAGCGAGTTGTACGAGCAGGCGGCGTTTACCCGTGACCTGGAAAGCTCGCTGATCAAGGGGCTGATCCTGGCCCAACCCAATAACTACTCTGAAGAACTGCGCGAGGTTCTGGGGGTGAAACTGCCGCACTACTTGATCCGTGCGCGGCAATTCATCCACGACAACGCCCGTGAAGTGCTGCACCTGGAAGACCTGGAAGCGGCAGCGGGCGTGTCGCGGTTCAAACTGTTCGATGCGTTTCGCAAGTACTTCGCACTGTCGCCCATGGCGTATCTGAAGAAGCATCGGTTGGGGGCGGTGCGCCAGGAGATTCTGGAGCAGGGCTCAATGCGCACTATTTCTGAAATCGCCCTGGGCTGGGGGTTTACGCACCTGGGGCGGTTTTCGGCGGAATACCGCAAGCTGTTCGATGAGTCGCCCAGCCAGACATTACAACGCAAGCGCCTGCGCATTACTTGAACTCGGGTGAGGATCAACAGGTGGGAGCTGGCTTGCCTGCGATAGCGGCCGGCCGATCAACACGATGCCAACTGATCCGCCGCCATCGCAGGCAAGCCAGCTCCCACATGGAGTATGGGGTGCCTGGAGGATCTCAGATCAACTCCTCAACCAGTTGTAGGCAATGAGTCAGCCCCGGCGACCGGTCATTCACCCGCCGGCTGAGGATGATCGGCGAACTCGCCGTCGCCTCCACCACCGGCGTATAGCCAATATCCGCCCGATGCAGCACCTGCACCGACGCCGGCACCAGCGTCACCCCCATACCTGCGCCCACCAGGCCAATAGCGGTCTGCAATTCGTTGGTCCACTGCGCCACCTTCAGGCTCAAGCCATGGGCGTCGAACAGCGCGATCACATGGTCGGCATAACTGGGGCGCGGGTTGCCGGGGTAGAGCACAAAGGGTTCGCCGGCCAACTGGGCGAGGGTGGCCGGGGCGCCCAGCAACGGGTGACCACTGGGCAGCACTGCTACCAGGCGGTCCTCCACCAGTACGCGCTGGACGATGGCCGGATCGTCGATGCGAATCCGCCCGAAGCCTACGTCAATGCGGCCAGCCTTGAGCGCTTCGACCTGCTGCAAAGTGGTCATCTCCGACAAACCCAGCTCCAGCTCCAAGGCCTCGTGAGTGCGCAGGCGCCGAATCAGCTCCGGCAGCACGCCATACAAGGTCGACGGCGCAAAGCCGATGCCCAGCCAGGTTTTCTCGCCTTGGCCGATGCGCCGGGTGGTGTCGCAGACCTTGCCCAGTTGTTCGAGCAGCACACTGGCATGCTCATAGAAAAACCGTCCGGCCTCTGTCAGCCGCAAGGGCCGGCTGCGCTCCAGCAGCACCACCCCCAGTTCGTCCTCCAGTTGCTGGATCTGCCGGCTCAAAGGCGGCTGGGCGATATGCAAGCGTTCGGCAGCTCGGGTGAAGTTGAGGGTCTCGCCCAGCACCTGGAAATAGCGCAAGTGACGCAGTTCCATATCGACTCCTTTCATACCTTGAGGGTATCGCACGAGACCAATTCTATATTGGAAGCCCAAAAAAATGCGGAACAGAATCGACGTAAATTTATAAAGAACCCAATGGGTATTGCCATGCCGATTTGCACCATCGAGTCGATTGAAACTGTCATCGTCGACCTGCCCACCCTTCGCCCGCACAAGCTGGCGATGCACACGATGCAAAACCAGACCCTCGTCATCATTCGCCTGCGTTGCACCGACGGCATCGAAGGCATCGGTGAAGCCACCACCATCGGTGGCCTGAGCTACGGCAACGAGAGCCCCGACAGCATCAAGGTCAACATCGACTGTCACTTCGCGCCGCTGCTGATCGGCCAGGACGCGAGTAACGTCAACGCGGCGATGTTGCGCCTGGAGCGCAGTATTCGCGGCAACACCTTTGCCAAGTCCGGTATCGAAAGCGCCTTGCTCGACGCCCTCGGCAAACGCCTGGGCCTGCCGGTCAGCGAGCTGCTGGGCGGGCGTGTGCGTGATGCGTTGCCGGTGGCCTGGACCCTGGCCAGCGGTAATACCGAACAGGACATCAACGAGGCCGAGAAAATGCTCGACCTGCGCCGCCACCGTCTCTTCAAATTGAAGATCGGCGCGGGGGAGGTCAACCGCGACCTGGCCCATGTGATCGCGATCAAAAAAGCCCTGGGCGAGCGCGCCAGTGTGCGCGTCGACGTCAACCAGGCCTGGGATGAAGCCGTGGCCCTGCGGGCGTGCAGGGTGCTCGGCGACAACGGTATCGACCTGATCGAACAACCGATCTCGCGCAACAACCGTGGTGGTATGACTCGGCTCAACCTGTCGAGCCCGGTGCCGATCATGGCCGATGAGTCCATCGAGTGTGTCGAGGATGCATTCAACCTGGCCCGTGAAGGCTCGGCCACAGTGTTCGCCCTCAAGATCGCCAAGAACGGCGGCCCGCGTGCCGTATTGCGCACGGCGGCGATTGCCGAAGCGGCTGGCATCGGCCTGTACGGCGGCACCATGCTCGAAGGCGGCATTGGCACCCTGGCTTCGGCCCATGCCTTTCTCACGCTGAACACCCTGGCGTGGGGCACCGAATTGTTCGGCCCGCTGTTGCTCACCGAAGACATCCTCACCGAGCCACCGGTGTACCGCGATTTCCAGCTGCACGTTTCCAGCGCGCCGGGCCTGGGCCTGGCGCTCGATGAAGAGCGCCTGGCGTTCTTTCGCCGTGACAAACACTAAGAGGCCTCTGCCATGTTGTTCCACGTAAAAATGACCGTGAACCTGCCCCTCGATATGCACCCCGAGCGTGCCGCCAGCCTCAAGGCCGAGGAGAAAGCCTTGGCTCAGCGCCTGCAAGAGGAGGGCAAATGGCGCCACCTGTGGCGCATCGCCGGGCATTACGCCAACTACAGCGTGTTCGATGTCGACAGCGTGCAGGACCTGCACGACCTGCTGATGCAACTGCCGTTGTTCCCCTACATGGCCATCGAAGTGAACGCGCTGTGCCGCCATCCGTCGTCGATCCATGCGGACGACCGCTGAGCCGGCTTCCACCTATAACTACAAGATGAGGAATGCACCATGTCCATCCGCCTGTCCCAGACTGCCCACGCCCAACAGTTTCTCGAAGAAGCCAGCGGTAATCTCAATGACGCGGGCAACCCACGTACCAAGGCGCTGATTTATCGGATCCTGCGTGACACCGTGAACATCATCGAAGACCTGGAAGTGACCCCGGAAGAATTCTGGAAGGCGGTCAACTACCTCAATGAGCTGGGCAAAAACCAGGAGGCCGGCTTGCTCGCCGCCGGCTTGGGCCTGGAGCATTACCTGGACCTGTTGATGGACGCCGCCGACGAGCAGGCCGGCAAGTCTGGCGGCACGCCGCGCACCATCGAAGGCCCGTTGTATGTGGCCGGTGCGCCGCTGTCCAAGTACGAGGCGCGGCTGGATGATGGTAAGGACGACGCGGTGCCGTTGTTCATGCGCGGGCAAGTACGCGATACCGAGGGCAAGCCGTTGGCAGGGGCGATTGTCGATGTGTGGCAGGCCAACACGGGCGGGACCTATTCGTGGTTCGACCCGGCGCAATCGGAATTCAACCTGCGTCGGCGCATCGAGACCGACGCCCAGGGCAACTACCGTTTTCGCAGCATCGTGCCTTCAGGCTACGGCTGCCCACCGAGTGGGCCGACGCAACAGTTGCTCGACCAACTGGGGCGCCACGGGCAACGGCCAGCGCATATCCACTTCTTCATCTCGGCGCCGGGGCACCGGCACCTGACCACGCAGATCAACCTGTCGGATGACCCGTACCTGCATGATGACTTTGCCTATGCCACCCGGGATGAACTGATTGCCGAGATTCGCTTCAGCGACGATCCGCAACTGGCGCGCGAATTTGGCGTGCAAGGGCGGTTTGCGCAGATTGATTTTGACTTTGAGTTGCAGGTGGCGGATGCGCCGGTAGAGCAGAAACGCATGCAACGAGTCCGCGCCCTCGAAGACTGATCTGTGGGAGCTGGCTTGCTGTGGCGAGGGAGCTAAAAAAAAAAAAAAT
>NZ_JALJRP010000011.1:30312-34876 GCF_024519715.1 Pseudomonas sp. Pse35
CTCGACAGCGAAGCTGGAGCCGGCTTTTTGGGGGCGCTGCGCACCCCAGCGGGAGCAAGCTCCCTCGCCACAGCAAGCCAGCTCCCACATTGGTTTTTTGGTGATCTAGTTATTTGCGCACGACCAGGTCCAACACCTCATCCCGGTCTTTGATCTTCTGCAGCACTATCTCCGAGCGGATATCCATCACCCCCGCCGTGCGGTTCAGATGGTTCACGATAAAGTCCGAAAAGTGCTTGAGGTTGCGCGCCTGCACCCGCAGCACATAGTTGCTGGCGCCAGTGATCACATAGGCGCTCGCCACCTCTGGCCAGCCTTGCACCTTCTTGATGAACGTCTCATGCCAGTCCTCCACATCCTGGCGCAACGACAGGTGCACGATGGCTTCCAGCTCGATTCCCAGCTGTTCGGCGTTCAATACCGCGCGGTAACCGCTGATGATTCCCTCGCTCTCCAGCAGGCGCAAACGGCGCAGGCATGCAGACGGCGACAACGCGACTTTTTCCGCCAATTCCTGGTTGCTGATGCGGCCATCCTGTTGCAGGAAATGCAGGAGGCGCAGGTCGGTAGCGTCGAGAATCATGCTTGGAAGATATCCGCGTGTTTGGAGGTTAAATTCGAATTTTCTACAGCTTAAATAGACGTTTGCCCACCACTTTGCACGAAAATTCTCTAAAAGTTCGTTCATTATTTGGTCCATCCTCACTTATAAAAACCAGGACGACCCATGACCACTCGAAGCCATTGCCAAGCCCTCGACGCCCAGGACCCGTTGGCCCACCTGCGTGCCCAATTCGCCTTGCCCGAAGGCGTGATCTACCTCGATGGCAACTCCCTCGGCGCTCGCCCGGTGGCGGCGCTGGAGCGGGCACAACAGGTGATCGCCGAGGAGTGGGGCAATGGCTTGATTCGTAGCTGGAACAGCGCCGGCTGGGCGGATTTGTCCCTGCGCCTGGGCAATCGCCTGGCGCCATTGATCGGTGCGCGTGAGGGCGAGGTGGTGATCACCGATACCACCTCGATCAACCTGTTCAAAGTGCTCAGCGCCGCCTTGAGTGTGCAGCGCCAACGTACACCTGCGCGCAAGGTCATCGTCAGCGAAGCGAGTAACTTTCCCACCGACTTGTACATCGCCGAAGGCTTGGCCGAATTGCTGCAACAAGGCTATTCCCTGCGCCTGGTGAACAGCCCGGCCGAACTGCCCCAGGCCATTGATGCGGACGTGGCGGTGGTGATGCTCACCCACGTCAACTACAAGACCGGCTACATGTATGACATGGCGGCCCTGACCGCACTGAGCCACGAGTGCGGCGCGCTGAGCCTCTGGGACTTGGCGCATTCGGCGGGCGCGGTGCCTGTCGATCTGCACCACGCCGGCGCGGATTATGCGATTGGCTGCACCTACAAATACCTCAACGGCGGCCCGGGCTCCCAAGCGTTTGTGTGGGTCAACCCGGCGTTGGTGGATGTGGTGCGCCAGCCGTTGTCCGGGTGGTTCGGGCATACCCGGCAGTTCGCCATGGAGTCCACCTACGCCCCCAGCGCCGGCATTGCCCGCTACCTCTGCGGTACGCAGCCGATTACCTCGTTAGCCATGGTGGAATGTGGCCTGGAGATTTTTGCCCAGACCGACATGGTGCGCCTGCGGACTAAGTCCCTGGCCTTGACTGACCTGTTCATTGCGTTGGTCGAAAGTCGTTGCGCCGCCCACGGCCTGGAGCTGATCACCCCGCGTGAACACACCCGGCGCGGCAGCCACGTCAGCTTTGAACACCCCGAAGGTTACGCGGTGATCCAGGCCTTGATCGCCCGAGACGTGATCGGCGATTACCGTGAGCCGCGGATCATGCGTTTTGGTTTCACGCCGTTGTACACCAGCTTTACCGAAGTGTGGGACGCCGTGGAAATTCTCGGTGAAATTCTCGATAACGCTACGTGGGACCAAGCGCAATTCAAAGTGCGCAACAGCGTTACTTAAGGGCAACACAGATCAAATGTGGGAGCTGGCTTGCCTGCGATAGCGTCGGTGCATTCACTACCGTTATCGCAGGCAAGCCAGCTCCCACAGGTTCAGCGTCAGCCACTATCACAATAATAAAGG
This sequence comes from Pseudomonas sp. Pse35, assembly GCF_024519715.1. Classification (NCBI taxonomy): domain Bacteria; kingdom Pseudomonadati; phylum Pseudomonadota; class Gammaproteobacteria; order Pseudomonadales; family Pseudomonadaceae; genus Pseudomonas; species Pseudomonas sp. Pse35. The sequence continues at coordinate 32,414 of NZ_JALJRP010000011.1, forward strand.
GGCACACCAGTGACCACGCCAGACAACGGCTTTGCAGAGATTACCCACCGTGAACTGGGCCTGAGGCGCCAGCTCACTTCCGGCCAGATGAGCATGATCGCCATCGGGGGCGCCATCGGCACCGGGCTGTTCATGGGCAGCGCCTACGCCATCGGTTATGCCGGGCCGAGCGTGCTGGTGAGCTACGCCATCGGCGCGTTGATTACCTTGCTGCTGATGGGCTGCCTGGCGGAGATGACGGTGGCCCATTCCACCTCCGGCTCCTTTGGCGCTTACGCCGAGTTCTACATCAGCCCGTTGGCCGGGTTCCTGGTGCGCTATGCCTACTGGGCGGCGATTGTGCTGGCGGTGGGGGCCGAGGTCACGGCGGTGGCGATGTACATGAAGTACTGGTTCGCCAACGTGCCGGAGTGGGTGTGGATCGTGTCGTTTTCCAGTGTGCTGATCCTGCTCAATGCGATCAGCGTGAAGACCTTCGGCAACTTCGAATACTGGTTCTCGACGATCAAGATCAGCGCCATTGTCGGTTTCATCATCCTGGCGGTGTATGTGGTGTTCGGCTCCGGTAACCCTGACTACGGGGTGCAGAACTACACGGCCCACGACGGCTTTTTCCCCCATGGCTTGAGTGGCATGTGGATCGCGGTGATCGTGTCGATCTTCAGCTACCTCAGTGTCGAGATGATCGCCGTGGCCGCCGGTGAAGCCGCCGACCCGGAGCAGGCAGTGAAGAAAGCCTTCCGCGCTACCATCGTGCGGCTGGTGGTGTTCTATCTGCTGACCCTGGCGCTGATGCTCGCCATCGTGCCGTGGAACCAGGCCGGCCAGGCCCAGAGCCCGTTTGTCACAGTGATGCAGACCATCGGCATTCCCGGTGCCACCGGGGTGATGAATTTCGTGATCCTGATCGCGGCGCTGTCGGCCATGAACAGTCAGCTCTACATCACCACGCGCATGATGTTCAGCCTGTCGCGCGCTGGTTTTGCGCCCAAGTCCATGGGCGCGCTGAGCAAGAACGGCATCCCGCTCAACGCATTGCTGCTGTCCAGTTCGGGCATTGCCCTGGCGACGTTGCTCAACGTGGTGTACCCGGAAAGCTCGTTCACCCTGATGATGGCGATCTCGATGTTTGGCGCAATCTTCACCTGGTTCATGATCTTCCTCACTCACCTGTTTTTCCGCCGCTATCGCAAGCGTCATGGCGGGGCGAAGTTGTCGTTCCAGTTGCGCCTGTTTCCCTACAGCACGTTGCTGGGGTTGGTGCTGATGGGGGCGGTGATGATCACCACCTATTTCACCGACGCCTTCAAGATGACGTTGGTGTTTGGCGTGCCGTTCCTGCTGATCTTGTCGGCGGTTTACTACACCTTCTTCCACAAACGCGCATCATCTGTAGGAGCGAGCTTGCTCGCGAAGAACCCGAGAGCGCCGCGTTAAACCTGATAGCTCGCGTTATCGTTGGCGATCTTCGCGAGCGAGCTCGCTCCTACAAGGGGGGGCGGTGAGCGCAGCGAGTAATGTGCTGACGTAACCGGGCAGTTGCTCGAACGAGCGTGCGCATAACAACAGTTTGCGGCAGGCCCATTCTTCTTGCAGGGGGTGGGCTTTGAAGCGCCGTGCAGGTGGCCAACGGTCCAAGGCGGCCTGAGGCACGATGCCCAGGCCCGCGCCGCCGGCGACCATGCGAATCACCCCATCAAAACCGTCGGCGCGAATGCGCGTCTGCAAGCGAAAGCCCGCGTGCAGTGCCTGTTCTTCCAGGTAAACCGCCAACGCGCTGTTGGCCGCCAGGCCCACGTAGTCGTATTGCAAGCTCTCGATAAAACTCGCGCTGGTCAACGGGTGGTCCAGGGGCATGATCAGCACCAGCGGGTCGTCGCGAAACGCCAGGGTCTGCAAGCCGTGGGTGTCTACCGCATCGGAAATAATCCCCAGCTCGGCGGTGCCCTGGCGCAAGGCGTGGGTGATGCGCAGGCTGGGCAATTCTTGCAGGTCGATATCGAGGTTGGGGTGCTCGCGCAAAAACTGAGCGAGCAGTTCAGGCAGGTACTCGCTTAGAGCGGTGGTATTGCACAGCAGGCGTACCTGGCCTTTGACGCCATTGGCGTATTCGGCCAGGTCTTGCTGCAGATGGTCGGCCTGCTGCAACAGCAGGCGAGCATGCCGCGCCAGGGCTTTGCCCGCGGGTGTCGGGGTCACGCCACGGCGGCCGCGCTCGAGAAACGCGATGCCCAGTGAAGACTCCATGGCTCGGATGCGTGCGCTGGCGGCAGCCAGGGACAGGTGGCTGCGGGCCGCGCCGGCGGTGATATTGCCGGTGTCCAGGATGTGCAGGTAGAGGCGCAGGTCGATGAGGTCAAAGTGCATTAAGTTTTCCAGTGACTGGAAGGGCCTCATCGCAGGCAAGTCAGCTCCCACACTTGAATGTATTCACAATTCCAAATGTGGGAGCTGGCTTGCCTG
>NZ_JALJRP010000011.1:34975-158741 GCF_024519715.1 Pseudomonas sp. Pse35
TCAGCTCCCACACTTGAATGTATTCACAATTCCAAATGTGGGAGCTGGCTTGCCTGCGATAGCGTCATCAGCCTCACACAAAACAAGAGGCTACCTCAGTATATGGCGAATTTTCAGCCACTCTCCAGCCCTGCACAATCGGTGCATGAATACCTTCCTCGCGTTCTACCAAAACCTCGGCCCCGCCCTGACAGCGCTGGTCATCACCACCTTCCTGCTGGCCGGTACGGTGAAGGGCGTCATCGGCCTGGGCTTGCCCACTGTAGCCATGGGTATGCTTGGCCTGGCTATGCTGCCGGCGCAGGCTGCGGTATTGCTGATCATTCCTTCGACGGTGACCAACCTCTGGCAACTGTCCTTTGGCGGGCACTTGGGTGCCTTGCTCAAACGCCTGTGGTCGATGCTGTTGCTGATCTTCCTCGGCACCGGGCTGGGCACCTTGTGGCTGGGCATGGGTAGCGGACCTTGGGTGGTGCGTGCCCTGGGCGCGGCTTTACTGGTGTATGCGCTGAGCGGGTTATTCCTGCCAACCTTCAAGGTCGCGCCCCGAACCGAGCGTTGGCTGGGCCCCTTGTGCGGGGTGATCACCGGCATCATTACCTCGGCCACCGGTGTCTTCGTGATCCCGGCGGTGCCGTACCTGCAGGCGCTGGGCTTGAGCCGTGATCAGTTGGTGCAGGCGCTGGGGCTGTCGTTCACCGTGTCGACGTTGGCACTTGCCGCCGGGCTGGCCTGGCGCGGGGCACTGGGCGGCGGTGAAATGGGCGCGTCATTGCTGGCGTTGGTGCCGGCATTGCTGGGGATGTGGCTGGGTCAGGTGGTGCGCCGACGCATCAGTGCGCTGTGGTTCAAACGTGGATTTTTCACCGGCATGGCGTTGCTGGGAGGCCATTTGTTGCTGGCTGGTTAATAATGGCCGTGCCTGTGTCAGCCGACAAATCAAGGACCGCCCGTGAAAGCCCGTTCCGATGAGCTACAGATCTTCGTCAGCGTGATTGAATGCGGCTCGATTTCCGCCGCCGCCGAAAAGGTCGGGCAAACGCCATCGGCAGTCAGCCGTACCTTGTCGCGCCTGGAAGCCAAACTCGACACCACCTTGATCAACCGCACCACGCGGCGCATGGACCTGACCGAAGAGGGCAAGTACTTCTTCGAGCAGGCCAAGCTGATCCTTGCGCAGATGGATGAGCTGGAAGAGCGCCTGTCATCGCGCCAGAAAAAACCGGCCGGCCGCCTGCGTATCAATGCCGCCGTGCCGTTCATGCTGCATGGGGTCGTGCCGTATATCGCCGAATTTCGCAGCCTTTACCCGGATATCCAGTTGGAGCTCAACAGCGATGATTTGATCATCGACCTGCTGGAGCAAAGCACCGACATCGCCATTCGCATCGGCGCCCTTGCCGACTCGACCCTGCATGCGCGTTTCCTGGGCAGCACGCCGCTCCATGTTCTGGCCAGCCCCGGCTACCTCAAGCAATACGGCACGCCGACGACCGTTGCCGAGTTGGCTGATCACACCTTGCTGGGCTTCACCCACACCGAGACCCTCAACCACTGGCCGCTGCGTCACGGCGAAGGTGACCGCTGGCTGATTCAGCCCAGCGTCAGCGCCTCCAGTGGCGAAACCGTGCGCCAGTTAGCGCTGCAGGGGCAGGGCATTTGTTGCCTGTCGAATTTCATGACCGTCGCTGACATCGACGCCGGCCGCCTGGTGCCCATGTTGGAGGTGTTCAACAGCGGTTATCGCCAGCCGATCCACGCGGTGTTCTATCGCAACTCGCAATTGGCGCTACGCATCCAGTGCTTCCTGGACTTTATTCAGGCCAAGCTGGCGCGGTATGCGCGCTGATTCGTGACCTGAGCGCAAGAGTGAATTGGGCCGCACGGGCTTATTCGGCAGCCGTGGGGGCTGGATACTGGGCGCATCACTTACCCAGTCAGGAGCAACCTCCATGAATGTATTCGTTACCGGTGCAGCAGGGTTTATCGGCGGTTCGATCGCCACCGGCCTGGTCAACGCCGGCCATCACGTCACCGGCCTGGTGCGCAGCGCCGAACAAGCCGCTGAACTGACCGCGCTGGGCATCACGCCGGTGGTCGGCACCCTCGACGACGCAGCGGTATTGACCGAGCAGGCGCAGAAGGCCGATGCGGTGATCAACGCCGCCAGCAGCGACCACCGCGGCGCCGTGCAAACTTTGCTGGCCGCCTTGAAAGGCTCGAACAAGCCGTTCCTGCATACCAGCGGTTCGAGCATCGTCGGCGATGCGTCGGGCGGTAAAGCCAGTGAAGTCATCTACTTTGAAGACAACCTGCCTGAGCCGACCGTCGACAAGGCTGCCCGCGTGGCCATCGACAACCTGATCCTCGCGGCGGCCAATGACGGCGTGAATTCGGCGGTGATCTGCAACACCCTGATCTACGGCCACAGCCTGGGCGTGAAGCGTGACAGCGTGCAATTGCCGCGCTTGCTCAAGCAGGCGCGCAAAAGCGGGGTAGTGCGCCATGTGGGCAGCGGGCAAAACATCTGGTCCAATGTGCATATTGAAGATGTGGTCGCCCTGTATCTGCTGGCGCTGACCAAAAACGTCCCGGGTACTTTCTACTTTGTGGAAAGCAGCGAAGCAGCATTCATCGACATGACCACGGCGATTGCCCAAGCGCTGAACCTGGGCGAGCCGCAGGATTGGCCATTGGCCGAGGCTGAGGCCGAGTGGGGGTATGAAATGGCCAACTATGGCTTGGGCTCCAATAGCCGAGTGCGCGGCAAGCACGCTCGTGAGCTGTTGGGTTGGGTGCCCAAGCGTACTTCGGTGGTGGAGTGGATTCGCGACGAGATGGTGTGATGTTTGCTTAGCACCGCAGTGCGGTCATCGCAGGCAAGCCAGCTCCCACACTTGAATGTATTCACAATTCCAAATGTGGGAGCTGGCTTGCCTGCGAAAGGGGCGGCTCGGTACATCAGACCTGACACTTCACTAGCCCCACCCGCCGCAATTCCGTACCATCCCCCGCCTAATTCCCCGCAATTCCCTGGTACTCCATGAACCTCACCCGTCTGCGCGCCGACGCCTTGGCCGGCCTCACCACGTCTTTCGCCTTGCTGCCCGAATGCATCGCCTTTGCGCTGGTGGCTCATCTCAACCCGCTGATGGGCCTCTACGGTGCTTTCATCATTTGCACCCTCACCGCGTTGTTCGGCGGCCGCCCGGGCATGGTCTCGGGCGCCGCCGGTTCGATGGCGGTGGTGATCGTCGCGCTGGTGGTGCAACACGGCGTGGAGTATTTGCTGGCGACGGTACTGCTGGGCGGGTTGATCATGGTCGCTTTCGGCCTGCTGCGCCTGGGCAAGCTGGTGCGCATGGTGCCGCATTCGGTGATGCTCGGCTTCGTCAACGGCCTGGCGATCATCATTGCGCTGGCGCAACTGGAGCATTTCAAGAGCGGTGAAACCTGGCTCAGCGGCACGCCGTTGTACGTGATGACCGGGCTGGTGGCGGCAACCATGGCCATTGTGTATCTGTTGCCTCGTCTGACCCGTGCTGTACCGCCCGCGCTGGTGGCGATTCTCGGTGTGGGCCTGGCGGTGTACCTGCTTGGCCTGCCGACGCGCACCTTGGGCGATATGGCGCACATCGCCGGTGGCTTGCCGACTTTCGCCCTGCCGCAGATCCCCTGGACCCTGGAAACCCTCGGCATCATCGCGCCCTACGCGTTTTTGATGGCGATGGTTGGCCTGTTGGAAACCTTGCTGACCCTCAACCTCACCGACGAAATCACCGAGACCCGTGGTTATCCTGACCGCGAAAGCGTGGCCCTGGGCGCGGCGAATATGGTCTCGGGCCTGTTTGGCGGCATGGGGGGTTGCGCGATGATCGGGCAAACCGTGATCAACCTCAGCTCCGGCGGGCGTGGGCGCTTCTCCGGGGTGTTTGCCGGGGTGATGATTCTATTGTTCATTCTGTTTCTGTCGCCACTGATCGAGCGGATCCCGCTGGCGGCGTTGGTGGGCGTGATGTTCGTGGTGTCGCAACAGACCTTCGCCTGGGCGTCGTTGCGGGTGATCAACAAGGTGCCGCTCAATGATGTGCTGGTGATCATGGCGGTGACGATCATTACGGTGTTCACCGATCTGGCCACCGCCGTACTGTGCGGTATCGTCATCGCCGCGCTGAACTTCGCCTGGCAGCAGGCGCGGGAACTGTACGCCGATGAACACCTGGAGGCCGATGGCAGCAAGCTCTATCGGCTGCATGGCACGTTGTTCTTCGCCTCGACCACGCCGTTTTTGAATCAGTTCGACCCGGCCAACGACCCGGCCCAGGTCACACTGGATTGCCGTCACCTGAGCTTTGTCGACTATTCGGCGATTGCCGCCCTGATGACCCTGCGCGAGCGCTACACCAAGGCTGGCAAGCACCTGCGGGTGCTGCATTTATCCGAGCGCTGCAAAAAACTGCTCAAGCGCGCCAAGGTTCATCACGACTGATTGAGCCCCTGTGGCGAGGGAGCTTGCTCCCGCTGGCGTGCGAAGCGCGCCCAGGATTTTGGGGCCGCTGCGCAGCCCAGCGGGAGCAAGCTCCCTCGCCACAGGGGGAGAGCTGTAGCAGTTACGGGCCGACCAGGTCTTCCAGCTCCTGGGCGCGGGTCTGGGTCATGTCCAGCACGCAGCCTGAGCCGTTTACCTGATCAATCGTGCCGCCGGTGGCGCTGCCTGCGAAGGCGCAGTTGGCGTCGCGGTATTTGATCCACAGGCGCTGCAGGTCTTGCAGTTGCTGTTTGCGCGGCCCTTCCTGGGCGGCGAGGGCGGTCTTGTAGGCGCGGTTCAGGCGGTCGTCCTGCACCTTGGTTTGCCGGGCGTTGCAATTGACCATGTCTGCGGTGGTATTGGCGCTGTCCATGCATTTTTTCAAGGCAGGGTTGTCGGCGGCATAAGCGCTGCTGCACAAGAGCAGGACGCTGGCGGCAATTGTGGTGCGAATCATGAGCGGGTTCCTGGGCAATGGATGCGCATTCTATGACTCAAGGGCAGCGACTGAGTTTCCGCCTTCTCTGATCTTCATGTAAGAACACCCCCCGAATTTTCATCCACCCATGTCGGGCATATCCCCAAGCGACAGCGCTTATCCGTGGGCGAAAATTACTTTCATGAAAATTGAAAATGCTCCTCGGGAATGATTTATGAGTTTCACAACCAATTCGACGTGACCCTTTCCGAGGAGTACCGCATGGCCGCATCACCGGGCTTCGGGCTGTTGGCATACGCTGCCATCGCCATCATTGCATTGATCGTGCTGATCGCACGCTACCGACTCAACCCCTTTATCGTGATTACCCTGGTGTCCATCGGCCTGGCGCTGATGGCCGGGATGCCGGCGGACACCATCATGGGCTCGTACGAGGCGGGTGTCGGCAAGACCCTGGGGCATATCGCCCTGGTGGTGGCGCTGGGCACCATGCTCGGCAAGATGATGGCCGAGTCGGGCGGCGCCGAACAGGTGGCGCGCACGCTGATCAACCGCTTCGGTGAGCGCAATGCCCACTGGGCGATGGTGTGTATTGCGTTTCTGGTGGGGCTGCCGCTGTTTTTCGAGGTCGGCTTTGTACTGCTGGTGCCGATTGCCTTTACCGTGGCGCGACGCGTGGGCGTGTCGATCCTGATGGTTGGGCTGCCGATGGTCGCCGGCCTGTCGGTGGTGCATGCGTTGGTGCCGCCGCACCCGGCGGCGATGATGGCGGTGCTGGCCTATAACGCCTCGGTCGGGCAGACGGTGCTGTATGCGATTTTGATTGGCATCCCCACGGCGATCATTGCCGGGCCCGTCTACGCCAAGTTCATCGTGCCGCACATTCATTTGCCAGCGGAAAACCCGCTGGAGCGCCAGTTCATCGAGCGTGAACCGCGTACGCGCCTGCCCAGCTTTGCACTGACCATAGGCACCATCCTGTTGCCGGTGGTGCTGATGATGATCGGCGGCTGGGCCAACGTGATTTCTACGCCGGGCAGCGGTTTCAACCAGTTCCTGTTGTTTATCGGCAACTCGGTGATCGCCCTGTTGGTGGCGACCCTGGTGAGTTTCTGGACCTTGGGCCTGGCCCAGGGCTTCAACCGCGAGTCGATCCTCAAGTTCACCAACGAATGCCTGGCGCCGACCGCCAGCATTACCTTGCTGGTGGGCGCGGGCGGTGGTTTGAATCGCATCCTGGTGGACGCAGGCGTGACCAATGAAATCCTCGGCCTGGCCCATGCGTTTCACTTGTCGCCGCTGGTAATGGGCTGGCTGTTCGCGGCGTTGATGCGTATCGCCACGGGCTCGGCCACGGTTGCCATGACCACCGCGTCCGGAGTGGTCGCGCCGGTCGCCTTGGGCCTGGGTTATCCACACCCTGAATTGCTGGTGTTGGCGACCGGTGCAGGCTCGGTGATCTTTTCCCACGTGAACGACGGCGGCTTCTGGCTGATCAAGGAATACTTCAATATGACGATCATCCAGACCTTCAAGACCTGGACCGTACTCGAGACCCTGATTTCGCTGGTCGCCTTCGGCCTGACCTACGGTCTGTCCCTTGTGTTATGAGCCTGTAACCCGGAGCCCCCATGGACATCCTCTATCAGATCCGCGCCCGCCAGGACACTTTCAGTGCCGGCGAAGGGCGTATTGCCAAGCTGATGCTTGAGGATGTGGGCTTTGCCGCGTCCGCCAGCCTGGAGGAACTGTCGCAACGGGCTGAGGTGAGTACCGCCACCTTGTCACGCTTCGCCCGCAGCGTGGGCTGCCGTGACTTGCGCGATTTGCGCCTGCAGTTGGCCCAGGCCAACGGCGTGGGCAGCCGCTTCCTGGACCCGGCGGGCAAGCCAGAACAGTCAGCGTTTCATCGGCAGATTCTGGGGGATATCGAGGCGACGTTGCGTCAGCACCTTTCGGGTTTCAATCAGCGCAGCTTTGGCGATGCGGTCAAGCTATTGGGTAAGGCCCGGATGATCCATGCGTTCGGCATGGGCGGGCCGTCGAGCCTGTGCAGCGATGAGTTGCAGGTGCGCCTGGTGCGTCTGGGCTATCCGATTGCCGCCAGCCACGACCCTGTGATGATGCGTGTCACGGCGGCGACCCTGGGGCCCGAACATGCCGTGATCGCCTGCTCACTCACGGGCCTGACCCCGGAGTTACTGGAGGTAGTGACGCTGGCGCGCAACTACGACGCGCGGATCATTGCCATCACCCTTGCCGATTCGCCGCTGGCGCAGTTGGCGGATGTCGTGCTGCCGCTGCAATCGGCGGAAACCAGTTTTATCTACAAGCCCACTGCGGCCCGCTACGGCATGCTGCTGGCTATCGACCTGCTCGCCACCGAGTTGGCGCTGGCCCTGCCGGACGACAACCAGGAACGCCTGCGCCGGATCAAACTGGCGCTGGACGATTACCGCGGCGGCCCTGGTAGCCTGCCGCTTGGAGATTGATATGAAGTACGACACGCTGATTCGCCAGGCGCTGATCATCGATGGCAGTAACACCCCAGGGTATGTCGCCGATGTGGGCGTGCAGGCAGGGCGCATCCGTACGATTGGCGACTTGTCCACAGCCCAGGCCGAGCAGATCATCGACGGCCATGGCCGGGTATTGGCACCGGGTTTTATCGACGTGCACACCCACGACGACACGGTAGTGATTCGCCAGCCGCAGATGCTGCCCAAGCTCAGCCAGGGCGTGACCACGGTGATTGTCGGCAACTGTGGTATCAGCGCTTCGCCGGTCAGTTTGCGCAGCGACCCGCCGGACCCGATGAACTTATTGGGCAACCGTGAGCAGTTCTGTTATCCGCGGTTCAGCGATTATCGCAACGCGGTGCAGGGCGCCCATCCGGCAGTGAACGTCGCGGCATTGATCGGTCACACGGCGCTGCGCAGCAACCATATGGACGACCTGCATCGCACCGCCACACCGTATGAAATCGCGGCCATGCGCGTGCAGTTGCAAGAGAGCCTGGAGGCCGGTGCCCTGGGGTTATCCACAGGCCTGGCCTACGCCAGCGCCTTCAACGCCAAGACCGATGAAGTGCTGCAGCTCGTTGAGGAGCTGACGGCCTACGGCGCGGTGTACACCACGCATTTGCGCAGTGAGTTCGAACCAGTGCTGGAAGCAATGGATGAGGCGTTTCTGATCGGTCGACACGCCAGGGTGCCGGTGATCATTTCCCACCTTAAATGCGCCGGTGCCGGTAACTGGGGGCGCAGCCCGCAGCTGTTGGCGGCCCTGGAAGCAGCGGCAAAAGACCATCCGGTGGGTTGTGATTGCTACCCCTATGCCGCCAGCTCCTCGACCCTGGACCTCAAGCAGGTGACTGACGCGTTTCGCATCACCATCACTTGGTCCACACCGCACCCGCAAATGGGCGGGCGTGATTTGCAGGAGATTGCCGCCGAGTGGGGCGTTTCGCTGATGGATGCCGCCCGCCGTTTGCAACCTGCGGGGGCGGTGTACTACGGCATGGATGAGGCGGATGTGCGGCGCATTCTTGCGCACCCATTGTCGATGGTGGGGTCGGATGGGTTGCCTGAAGATCCGTTTCCTCATCCGCGCTTGTGGGGCGCTTTCCCACGAGTGCTAGGGCATTTCAGCCGGGATGTCGGATTGTTCCCGTTGTACACGGCGATACACAAAATGACCGGGCTGTCGGCGGCGCGTTTCGGCTTGGCCCAAAGAGGAGAAATTCGCGAGGGGCACTGGGCTGACCTGGTGCTCTTCGACCCTGCGCGGGTGCGTGACATGGCGGATTTCAAGACGCCTCAGCGTGCGGCCGAAGGGATTGAGCGTGTGTGGGTAAACGGCGTCTTGAGCTACAGCGAAGGGCAGTCGAACACACGGCGTGCGGGTCGTTTTCTGGCGCGCAGCGGTGATTTGCGCCGAGGTTTTCAGCTTGGTGCGCGGGATGCGATCTGACAGTGCTCGGCCCGATAGCGTGTCTGAATATGGCCAATCAGCGCTTACAAAAAGCTAATTGATTGCAAAGGACGGCTCTCTAGCATGTGCAGGTCTTATTACGGAGAGCCTGTATGAACACTCAGCCTGTAAGCCCCAGCCAACTCGCTAACCGGGCCGGCAACGCCGTCATTTCATCTACCGTCACGCCGCCTGACGCCGCGGTGAATGAGGGCGTCGATGCGATGTCGGCGTTCCCTTTTCCGCGTGACACGATCAAAGGCTGGATCCAGGAAAAAGTCTGGAACCTGACCAATCAATGGATCGACCCCGACAAGGTATACCTGCATCAGTTTTCTCCTGCCAACAGTACCCACACTGGCAGCGCCGTGACCGGGTGGGAACATCGCGGAGTTCCCGAGTCGTCCATGACGCTGACCGATGCCGTGGCCAGTGATTTTTTCTCGGCGGAACGCTACGGCACGGCCGGCAAGGCTCAGGCGCTGGCGCATTTCGTGTCTTCGAATACCAGCCCGTTTTCGTTGCTGGACAGCGAAAGTGTGCCGGATTTTTTCAGCCGGCTGGGCAAGTTCATTTTCGACCGGACGGGGCCGGGATACCTCTACTCGAAAATTCACGATGACGTGCCCAACGCCGTGGAGACCTGGCGTGATCTGGACGCCGCCTATGGCCTGTACCTGGATGGGCCGGGAAGGGGCACCTACGACGCCGGCAACCAACTGCGCATGAAGCCCAGCGAGCTGTTGAACCTGGTGCGTGAGGGGGACCTGCAGAAAAAGGTGATGACCAGGCTGGACAATTTTTGGATGCAGCACGGCGACGAGTGGCGGATGCTGGCCAAGCAACAGTTCGTGATGGAGGCCCGGGCCGCGCGCGCCCTCAACCAACAAGACTCCAGCCAGGGCCTTAGCCCGCAGGCTTATGCCGAGGTGATGAAAGCGGCGGCGTCAGGTGTACCGCTCGAGGGGCCGATGTCCAAGGCCCAGTTACAGGCGCAGACGACGCCGGGTCCGGACACCAGGGTGTTTTGCTTCGATATCAATGGTTATAAGTCCAATGACATCCTGCGCTTCATCTCCAAGAGTGGTACCGAAACCCTCTATGTCCCCGGCGCAAAACCCGCGATCCAGACTTTCAAGGACCGAGCCGCCGTGGACCAGTGGGTGCTCGAACAAAGCAAGGACCCCGCCAAAGCCAAGGTGCTGGAGGAACATTTCTCGCTGCGTGATCGTCAGCAGGGCGTGTTTGGCGCCCTGAGTGCCAACGGCGTGGACGTCACCCTGGCCAAGCTGGGTGCAGGCACCCAGGCAGCGAATGACAGTGTTATCGATACTTTGAATTATCCAATCGGCGGGGACGTGTTTTCCTTCATGGCCAGCCAGACACGCCAACGCATCGACAATGATGCAGACACCGAAATGAAATCCAACGCCGAAGTGCGCAAGGACGACGCACTGGCTCTGTTGCAAGCCGGCAACGCAATATTCTCCATCCCCATGGCCTTGCTCGGGCCTATTGGTCTGGCGCTTGGCGCCGTCTCTTACACGGCACAGGTAGGAATGGAAATCGACCAGGCCGTGGAGGGTGACACTCAGGCCGAGCGCAAGAATGGGCTGCATTCGGCTGTGATGGACGTCGCGACGATGGCTTTTTTTCACGCCCTCGGCAAGGCCGGCCCTTCCACGGCCGATCCCGCTGTCGAGTCCGGCGCTCAACCGACGACGGCGCAAAAGCCGTTTTTCAACTATCGCCGCGTGAACGGGCAGATCGGTGTGCTGATGAGTCCGACCGAACCTGCGCGGCTACCCGAAAAACCAGCAAACGGGTTGAATCCTGCGTGGGACCCATCCATGGAGATTTACCTGCAAGGTGGGGCCAAGCGTCCCTCAGTGCAGCCCCGTTATGAGATCGTCGAGGAGGGCCCGTCTACGGCGAAGAAGCCCAAACTCGAGGACTCGGAAAACGAACTGTCGCAGAATGAGGAGTCGCCGTCTTCGGTGGTTTCCGATGCCACGTCCTCCGGGGATTACGAGCCGTACGACGATAGCAACGTGCTCAAGGTCAATCCGTTCAAGGCCGGCGTCCAGGTGCCTGATGGTGGGTATTTCAACAGTCGAGGCATGATTGAACGTACCGATATACCCAAGTTGTACCGCGTCGAAAAGGCGGATCGCGTAGAGCGTCGCGGTGATCCGGCAAATTATGGTTTTCGGGACTCAAACTTCTTTTCCGGGCCTGCAAAAATGATGGACGGCAATGTCGTGATGGCGTCTCGCTCAAAGGCGGCGGCGATACATTTTGGTGATGCTGCACTCGGCGGCAAGTACCACCTTTACGAAATCGACAGTCGCGGTGTTCCCGTCGTCTCTTTCAACGAAAATATCGAGGTAAACCCGCAGTTCGTCGAGGCTCGCCAGTGTGTGGCGCCTGGCACCATCGAGCGGATGCGCAAGTCGGGCCACTTGAATCAGTTTGAAGAAAGTTCCTATGAGTTCGATGAAGTGCATGTGGACAATAATCAACTGTCGAGCGCAAGGATCAGGGAAATTCACAACCATTGAGCGTGTTCACTTTGAGCGCTTGCTGAGCTAGGGTGGTCGCTCGCCAGCAACGAGCGACCGGCACTTGGAGAGTTAAATGCACTTAGGAAAAGTCACCCCCATCCTGCGGATTTTCGACGAGGCCAAGGCGTTGGAGTTCTACGTCGATTTCCTGGGGTTCAAGGTCGATTGGCAGCATCGCTTCGAGGCGAATTTTCCGTTGTACGTGCAAGTGTCGCTGGGGGAGTGTGTGCTGCACTTATCCGAGCATCATGGCGATGCTTCGCCAGGGGCGGCTGTGCGGGTCCAGGCCCAAGGGGTCGATGCGTATCAGCAGCAATTGCTGGGCAAGGAATACCGGTATGCCAAGCCTGGGGTGGAAGACACGCCGTGGGGGACGCGGGAGATGAGCATCAGAGACCCGTTTGGGAATCGATTGGTGTTTGTTGAGGAGAGCGAGGGCTGATTCTCCCATTGGCCTGTTCGCAGGTAAGGCCCTTGTGGCGAGGGAGCAAGCTCCCTCGCCACCATGGTTGTGGTGCTACACCCGGAAATGACTGACCATCTGCTGCAACTGGCTACCCAGGCGTGCCAGTTCAACACTCGACTTGGCTGTCTCATCACTGGCCGTAGCGGTCTGCTCAGACACGTCACGCACGTTCACGATACTGCGGCTGATCTCTTCCGCCACGGCGCTCTGTTGTTCGGCGGCTGCGGCAATCTGCTGGTTCATCGACTGGATATTCGACACGGTGCGGGTGATGTTTTCCAAGGATACCCCGGCCTTGCGCGTCAGTTCGACGCTGCTGTCGGTGAGGCTGCGGCTGTTGTTCATCACGCTGGCGACTTGTTGGGTGCCGTTCTGTAAGCCGGCCACCAGGCCTTCGATTTCCTCGGTGGACTTCTGTGTACGCTGCGCCAGGCCACGCACTTCGTCGGCGACCACGGCAAAGCCTCGACCAGCTTCCCCGGCACGCGCAGCTTCAATGGCGGCGTTAAGTGCCAGCAGGTTGGTCTGTTCGGCCACGGCCTTGATCACGTCCATCACGCTGCCGATCTTGTTGCTCTCTTGTTGCAGGTGCGTCATGGCGTCGGTGGAGCGCGCCACTTCGGCCGCCAGGCGTTCGATCTGGGCGATGGCTTCAGCCACCACTTTATCGCCTTCGCGGGCCTGGCCGTCAGCGTCGGAAGCGGCTTGGGAAGCCTGTTCGGCATTGCGCGCAACTTCCTGCACGGTGGCGGTCATTTCATGCATGGCGGTGGCGACCTGATCGGTCTCGATCTTCTGGCTGTTCACGCCGGCGCTGGTTTGCTCGGTCACGGCTGACAACTCTTCGGCGGCGCTGGCGATCTGAGTGACGCCGTCGCGAATGCCGCTGATCAGCTCGCGCAGGGTGGTGCCCATGCGCTGGATGCCTTGCTGCAACACGCCCAGTTCGTCGCGACGGGTCACCTGGATATTGTGGCTCAAGTCGCCCGAAGCGATGCGCTCCACCACGGCCAGGGTGTCCTGGATCGGGCGGGTGATCTGGCGGGTGATCACCCACGCGGCAATCACGCCGACCAACAGGGCCAGCAAGGTGCTGATCAGTTGCAGGCTGCGGGCCTGGGTGCTTTCGGCGTCGCGACGTTCCAGTTGGATGTCGTACAGCTTGTCGCTGATCGTCACGATGTCGGCGCCCTGAATGGTCATTTCGGCACGGGCGGTGACAATATTGGCATTGGCCGCCTTGTAGCTCTGCACGGCGCTGCGGTAGGCGCCTAGCGCGGTTTCCAGTGCGGACAATGCGCTTTGCTGGCCAGTACCGAAGGCAACGCTGAGGCCTTTCAAACCGGCGACAGCTTTTTCCAGCTGTGTAGCCGCACGGGCTTCGGTTTCTGCGTTGGGGCTATTGGTATAGCCGCGCACTTCGTAACGAGCCTGCATGAATTCGTTCTTGGCCTGGGTCACGGCCAGGAACTGCGTGAAGCGTTCCGGGCTGTCGGATGACTGCTGCACACTGGTTTCCAGCGCATTGATTTGCGCGTTGGCAATGTCGGCCTTGGCGCCCATGACATCGCGCGCAGCGTTGCCATTGCGGTACGCCTCGCGCATTTTGTTCAGGGACTGGCGGTAAGCGGTAATGACGGCTTTCTGCTCATTGAGCAGCTTGAGGTTTTCCGGGCTCTTGAAGCTGTCGAGCAGCTTCTGTTGCTGGGCGGCGAATGCATCGAGGCTGGTCTGCACGTTCTGCGCCACAGCTTCGTCGCCATTGGCCAGCATGTATTGCAAGCGCACGATACGCAGCTTGGTCAGCGAGGCATTGAGCTGGGTGATGTCGCTCATCCAATTGCTACGGTCGATCAAGCCTCCCAGGCTGGTCCAGCCAGTGAGTGCCAGGATCGAGGTGAGGACCAGCACCAGGCCGAAGCCCAGGCCGAGTTTGAGATTGACGCTGATGTTACCGAACCAGCTGTTCATCGAAAGCTCCTTGAAGAGTGATGTCTGTCTGCTGGACGGTGTGTTTTTGTTTGAGCCAGCCAAGATGTGTAGGGCTGTATCGGCGGGAAAGGATGATTCTGAAATACTTTTATTGTTCGTCGACGAAGGGTCGCCGGCGCGCAACCGCGATGCCGGGGTGGGGCTGATCACGGCCCGCTCATGTGTGCTAGTCTGCGGGCCCTTTTAGTTCTGGGCGGCGCGGGAAACCGTGGCGTCCTACAGCGGAGCCTCTTCATGTCCGAAGTTAATCTGTCCACCGACGAAACCCGCGTCAGCTACGGTATCGGCCGTCAGTTGGGCGACCAACTGCGCGACAACCCGCCACCGGGCGTCAGCCTGGACGCGATCCTGGCCGGCCTGACCGACGCATTCGCAGGCTCGCCAAGCCGTGTTGACCAAGAACAAATGGCGGCCAGCTTCAAGGTGATCCGCGAAATCATGCAAGCCGAAGCCGCTGCCAAGGCCGAAGCTGCAGCGGGCGCTGGCCTGGCTTTCCTGGCGGAAAACGCCAAGCGTGATGGCATCACCACCCTGGCTTCCGGCCTGCAATTTGAAGTGCTGACGGCCGGTACCGGCGCCAAGCCGACCCGTGAAGACCAAGTGCGTACTCACTACCACGGCACCCTGATCGACGGCACTGTGTTCGACAGCTCCTACGAGCGCGGCCAGCCTGCAGAATTCCCGGTGGGTGGCGTGATCGCCGGCTGGACCGAAGCCCTGCAACTGATGAATGCCGGCAGCAAATGGCGCCTCTACGTGCCGAGCGAACTGGCTTACGGCGCTCAAGGCGTTGGCAGCATCCCGCCGCACAGCGTTCTGGTATTCGACGTCGAGCTGCTCGACGTTCTGTAAGGCCTGCTGGTTACCTGTTGGGACGAACGCGTTCGCCCCAACAGGTATTTGCCAGTTTCTTCATGGATGGAACTTGCCATTCAAGTCGGTCGCCGGGCGCAACGCTCGTGCATAGCAGAACAGAAACAGATTCCTCACCACTTCCTTCAGCACACCAGGCTCACTGGAACTCAGGCCATTCACGTCCAGATCGCCTTGGTCCTGCAGCTCGTTCAGCGCTTCTTCCTCAAGCACCGCACAGACTTCACCGGTTTCCCGATGCAGGATTCGCAGGTAAGGGTGGGGGCGATCCAGCCAGGCATCTATCAAATAAGTCATGGTCGTTCTCCTTGATGGGTTTCAATGAGAATAATTCTTATTCGTAGAATAGCAAGCGTCTATTGGCAATTTCTGGGTTTTTCTGAGTGGGTATTGCGTTCGATCAACGCAGAGGGCGAAACGCCATCCCGCGGCGGGCGCGGGATGGAATGCAGCAGGTTCAGACTTTGCGCACGAACTCGGACTTGAGTTTCATCGGGCCGATCCCGTCGATCTTGCAGTCGATATCGTGGTCGCCGTCGCACAGGCGGATGTTCTTGACCTTGGTGCCGACCTTGACCACCAGGGAAGTGCCCTTGACCTTGAGGTCCTTGATCACGGTGATGGTGTCGCCATCCTGCAGGACGTTGCCCACAGAGTCTTTCTTCACGGTCTCATCGCCGACCACTTCGGCCTCGCCGTTGGCGGACCACTCATGGGCGCATTCCGGGCAGACCAGTTGGGCGCCGTCTTCGTAGGTGTATTCGGAATTGCATTTTGGGCAGGGTGGCAACGTGCTCACTAAAGCTCCTAGAAAGTCAGGGATGGCTAAAAGTCGCACATTATATAGGGTTTTAAACGCGGGTGGGGTTGGACTCGTCCTAATGTGGGAGCTGGCTTGCCTGCGATAGCGGCAGTGAATTCACTCCCGTCATCGCAGGCAAGCCAGCTCCCACATTAAACAGCGCGGAATCAGTGAGTACGGGCGACCGCAAACTCACTCAGCTCAACCAGGGCATCCCGGTATTCACTGGCCGGCAGCGCTTCCAGGCATGTGATCGCCCGCGCCACGTAGTCACGCGCCAGTTGCGCGGTGTACTCCAGGGAGCCCGAGGCTTCTACGGCGGCACGGATGGCTTCCAGGTCTTCGATCCCGCCTTTCTGGATCGCCTTGCGCACCAGGGCAGCCTGTTCCGGCGTGCCTTCGCGCATGGTGTAGATCAGCGGCAAGGTCGGCTTGCCCTCGGCCAGGTCGTCACCGACGTTCTTGCCCAGGGTTTCAGCGTCGCCCTTGTAGTCGAGCAGGTCATCCACCAGTTGGAACGCCACGCCCAGGTGATCACCGAACGTGCGCAGGGCCTCGGCCTGTTCGGCGGTGGCGCCACACAGCGCGGCGGCACTGTGGGTAGAGGCTTCGAAGAGCATCGCGGTTTTGCCGCGAATCACTTCCATATAGGTTTCTTCAGTGGTGCTGGCATCGCGGACTTTGGACAGTTGCAACACTTCGCCTTCGGCGATGATGCGTGTGGCCTGTGAAAGAATCTTCATCACGGGCATCGAGCCCAGTTCCACCATCATTTCGAACGAGCGCGAATACAGGAAGTCGCCCACCAACACGCTGGGCGCATTGCCCCACATCGCGTTTGCGGTCTCGCGACCACGGCGCATACCGGACATGTCGACCACGTCGTCATGCAGCAGGGTGGCGGTGTGCAGGAATTCGATCGTGGCGGCCAGTAGGCGCAGGTCATCGCCTTGACGGCCCAGGGCCTTGCCGCACAGCAACACTAATAAAGGACGCAGGCGTTTGCCGCCCGCCGACGTAATGTAGTCGCCAATTTTGGAGACCAGCGGCACTTTAGACGTCAGCTGCTGCTTGATGATGCCGTCGACGGCGCTAAAATCGTCCGCGACCGCGCGGTAGAAAGCTTGGGGTTGCATCAGCGACAGTCGCTCCAGAAGGGTTGCGCGGCATGCTAGGACCCTCACCCCCGGGTGTCAAGGCGCGATAGACGGCCCCTTGCAAGCCTCCCATAGCTTGCGTACAATCGCGCACCCTGAACTTCCTGGGCAGCACCTGCCTTACGCAATTGCATTCGGGACGTCCATCCCATGCAGCCATGCCAGCCAATACCTCTTCTTATAAAGCGCTGGGTGAGCAGGATTATCGGAGAAATACCATGTCGTACGCAGTAATTGTTACTGGTGGCAAGCAATACAAAGTCGCCCCAGGTGAATACCTGAAGATCGAGAAACTGGAAGTCGCTACTGGCGAATCCGTTACTTTTGATCGCGTTCTGTTGGTCGCCAATGGCGATGACGTGAACATCGGCGCTCCAGTTGTTGCTGGCGCTACCGTTGTGGCTGAAGTGATCTCCCAAGGTCGTCACGATAAAGTCCGCATCATCAAGTTCCGTCGTCGTAAGCACCACATGAAGCGTATGGGCCACCGCCAGTGGTACACCGAGATCAAAATCACCGGTATTCAGGCTTAATTTCAGCCTAATTCCTCACTAGGAGAATTGACTCATGGCACACAAAAAAGCTGGTGGTAGTACCCGTAACGGTCGCGACTCAGAAGCCAAACGCCTTGGCGTGAAGATGTATGGCGGCCAGAAAATCATTCCGGGCAACATCATCGTGCGTCAGCGCGGCACCCAATTCCACGCCGGTTACGGTGTTGGCATGGGTAAAGATCACACCCTCTTCGCTAAAATCGAAGGCGTGATCAAGTTCGAAGTAAAGGGCGCGTTCAACCGCCGTTACGTGAGCGTTGTCGCAGCTTAATTGCGAGATCGCTGGAAAAGCCCTGTCTTGCGACGGGGCTTTTTCGTTTGTGGAGTGAGTCTCTTGCAAAGCTGTTTGTGATGAGCTCAGGCGCAGGTTTGCGGTCGCTGATTGAGGTCGCTGCGCTCATTTTTGCAAGAGTCTTATGTCTTGGTTTCTTAAGCTCGTCCATGCGGCGAGAGGCGTTTTGTTATGAAGTTCGTTGATGAAGTTTCCATCCGAGTAAAAGCAGGCGACGGCGGTAACGGTTGCATGAGTTTCCGTCGCGAAAAATTCATCGAAAACGGTGGTCCAAACGGCGGTGACGGCGGTGACGGCGGTTCCATCTACATGATGGCCGACGAAAACCTCAACACCCTGGTCGACTACCGTTACACCCGGCACTTCGATGCCGAGCGTGGCTCCAACGGCGGCAGCACCGACTGCACCGGTAAAAAAGGTGAAGATCTGGTACTGCGCGTACCGGTCGGCACCACGATCATCGACTCTGCGACCCAGGAAGTGATTGGCGACCTGACCAAGGCCGGCCAGAAGCTGATGGTTGTGCAGGGCGGTTGGCACGGTCTGGGTAACACCCGATTCAAGTCCAGTACCAACCGTGCACCGCGCCAGACCACGCCGGGCAAGCCGGGCGAACAGCGCGACCTGAAGCTGGAAATGAAAGTACTGGCGGACGTGGGCCTGCTGGGTCTGCCGAACGCGGGTAAAAGTACCTTCATTCGCTCGGTGTCGGCTGCCAAGCCGAAAGTCGCCGACTACCCGTTCACCACCCTGGTGCCAAACCTGGGCGTGGTCAGCGTCGACCGCTGGAAAAGCTTCGTAGTCGCCGACATTCCTGGCTTGATCGAAGGCGCTTCCGACGGCGCGGGCTTGGGTATTCGCTTCCTCAAGCATTTGTCCCGCACCCGTTTGCTGCTGCACCTCGTCGACATGGCGCCGCTGGATGACACCAGCGCCGCAGACGCCGCCGAAGTCATCGTCAGCGAGCTGACCAAGTTCAGCCCGGCCCTGGCCGAGCGCGATCGCTGGTTGGTACTGAACAAGTGCGACCAGATTCTTGAAGAAGAGCACGAAGAGCGCGTCAAGGAGATCGTTGATCGCCTGGAGTGGGAAGGTCCGGTCTACGTCATCTCGGCCATCGCCAAAGAAGGCACCGAGCGCCTGACCCGCGACATCATGCGTTACCTGGAAGACCGTGCCGACCGCCTGGCGGCCGACCCGGTGTACAAGGCCGAACTCGCCGAACTCGACCAGCAGATCGAAGACGAAGCCCGCGCCCAGTTGCAGGCCCTGGACGACCAGCGTGCTCTGCGCCGCAGCGGCGTGAAGTCGGTCCACGACATCGGCGACGATGATTGGGACGAAGAAGACGTGGATGATGAAGACGGTCCGGAAATCATTTACGTGCGTGACTGATCCGTTGCGATAAACTTGAACGCCGCTCCCTGGAGCGGCGTTTTGGTATCCGGGTATAACGTTATGGGCAGCGCTGGGTCGCGCGGCCCTCACTCTAAGGTTGAAGATGATGCGGAGCAAAGTGACAGGTGCGCAGCGCTGGGTCGTGAAAATCGGCAGTGCGCTGTTGACGGCGGATGGCAAAGGTCTGGATCGCGCAGCCATGAGCGTCTGGGTCGAGCAGATGGTGGCCTTGCATGAAGCAGGCGTTGAGTTGGTGCTGGTGTCGTCCGGAGCGGTTGCCGCCGGGATGAGCCGCCTCGGCTGGACCGCGCGACCCAGCGCGATGCATGAACTGCAAGCCGCTGCCGCCATCGGCCAGATGGGCCTGGTGCAAGCCTGGGAGTCCAGCTTTGCCGAGCACGGCCGCCACACGGCGCAGGTGTTGCTGACCCACGACGACCTGTCCGACCGCAAGCGTTACCTCAACGCCCGCAGCACCTTGCGCGCGCTGGTGGAGCTCAAGGTCATCCCGGTCATCAACGAGAACGACACTGTGGTCACCGACGAAATCCGCTTCGGTGACAACGACACCCTGGCCGCCCTGGTGGCCAACCTGGTAGAGGCTGACCTGTTGGTGATCCTCACCGACCGCGATGGCATGTTCGACGCCGACCCGCGCAACAACCCCGATGCCCAGCTTATCTATGAAGCCCGCGCCGACGACCCGGCGCTGGATGCGGTCGCCGGCAGTGTCGGTGGTGCCCTGGGCCGTGGCGGCATGCAGACCAAACTGCGCGCCGCTCGCCTGGCCGCGCGTTCGGGGGCCCACACCATCATCGTCGGCGGGCGCCTGGAGCGCGTGCTCGATCGCCTCAAGGCCGGTGAGCGCATCGGTACGCTGCTGTCGCCGGAACGCGGCATGCTGGCGGCGCGCAAGCAATGGTTGGCCGGGCACCTGCAAACCCGTGGCACGCTGGTGCTGGATGCGGGGGCCGTATCGGCCTTGTCCCAAGGCAACAAGAGCTTGCTGCCGGTGGGTGTGAAGTTGGTGCAGGGCAGCTTCCGCCGTGGCGAGATGGTGGTGTGCGTTGCGCCAGACGGTCGCGAGATTGCGCGCGGCCTGGCCAATTACAGCGCCCTGGAAGCACAGAAGATTATTGGACAATCTTCCGACGCCATTGTCGGACTCTTGGGCTATATGGCGGAACCGGAACTGGTTCACCGCGACAACCTGATCCTGGTTTAACCATAGGAAATACACGATGCGCGTGATGAAGGGATTGCTCGGCCTGCTGTTGGCCATGCCGCTGCTGGCTTCGGCCGAAGAAGTCGGCCAGGTGTCGACGGTGTTCAAGTTCGTCGGCCCCAACGACCGGATTGTGGTTGAAGCGTTTGACGACCCCAAGGTCGATGGCGTGACCTGCTACTTGTCGCGTGCCAAGACCGGCGGGGTAAAGGGCGGCCTGGGCCTGGCCGAAGACCGTGCCGAAGCCTCGATCGCTTGCCGCCAGGTGGGCCCGATCCACTTCAAGGGTGAGCTCAAGGACGGCGACGAAGTGTTCAAGGAGCGCACCTCGCTGGTATTCAAGACCATGCAGGTGGTGCGTTTCCTCGACAAGAAGCGCAACACCTTGGTGTATCTGGTCTATAGCGACCGTTTGATCGAAGGCAGCCCGCAGAATGCGGTGACGGCAATTCCGATTCTGCCCTGGCCGACCGCTCAGTAACCTGCAGGCGAGTTTTGTCACGGGCGTCTATGATTGCAGCTTTGCCGGTTGTAAGCTCCGAAGGGCTGCAATGCAAAGAACATGGGATATCTGGAGTTCGTCATGAGTGCTTTCCACGATCTGAAACTCAAAGCCCTGGACGGACAAGCGCTACCGCTGGCGCCTTTCAAGGGCCAAGTTGTGCTGGTGGTCAATGTTGCGTCCAAATGTGGTTTGACCCCGCAATATGCGGCGTTGGAGAACCTCTATCAGCAGTACAAGGACCAAGGGTTTACCGTGCTTGGCCTGCCCTGCAACCAGTTTGCCGGTCAGGAACCGGGCAGCGAGGAAGAAATCCGCGAGTTCTGTAGCCGGAACTACGGCGTGACTTTTCCACTGGGCAGCAAGATCGAGGTCAACGGCCCTGATCGGCACCAGTTGTACCGCTTGCTGGCGGGCGAGGGCGCTGAATTCCCCGGGGATATCACCTGGAACTTCGAGAAATTCCTGTTGGGTAAGGATGGCCGTGTACTTGCGCGCTTCTCACCACGCACGCCCCCGGAAGACCCCTCCATCATCCAGGCCATCGAAAAAGCCTTGAGCTGACGTCAGTGAAGGCCTGATCGTTCCTACGCTCTGCGTTGATCGTTGATCGTTCCCACGCTCTGCGTGGGAATGCCACCCTGGGCGCTCCGCGTCCCGCTTTTACTCCTTAATCATTTAGATCAATAGTGCTACTCAGCGCTGCAGGCTCTCCATATTATCCGCATCATAAATTCACTCTCCCGTGGAGCGTTCCATGCCCGTCCAAGCCTTGTTCAAACCCTTCCAGCTCGGTGCATTGCAACTGTCGACCCGCGTGGTCATGGCGCCCATGACCCGCTCGTTCTCCCCTGGCGGCGTACCCAATTCCAAAGTCATTGAGTACTACCGCCGCCGTGCCGCTGCCGGTGTGGGCTTGATCATCACTGAAGGCACCGTGGTCGGGCACCCAGCCTCCAATGGCTACCCCAACGTGCCGCATTTCTACGGTGAAGCCGCCTTGGCTGGCTGGAAGAAAGTGGTCGATGCAGTCCACGCCGAAGGCGGCAAGATTGTTCCGCAGCTGTGGCATGTGGGCAGTGTGCGCCGTATGGGCACTGAGCCTGATGCCAGCGTGCCGGCTTATGGCCCGATGGAAAAGCTCAAGGACGGCAATGTCGTTGTGCACGGCATGACCAAACAGGACATCAAGGACGTGATCAACGCCTTCGCCCAGGCCGCCAAGGATGCCCAGGCCATCGGCATGGACGGCGTGGAAATCCACGGTGCCCACGGCTACCTCGTGGACCAGTTCTTCTGGGAAGGCAGCAACCAGCGCACCGACGAATACGGTGGCAGCCTGGCCAACCGTTCGCGCTTCGCCATTGAGCTGATCCAGGCCACCCGCGCCGCTGTCGGCCCGGACTTTCCGATCATCTTGCGTTTCTCCCAGTGGAAGCAACAGGACTACACCGCGCGCCTGGTGCAAACCCCTGAGGCGTTGGGTGAGTTTCTCAAGCCACTGTCTGACGCTGGCGTGGATATTTTCCACTGCTCCACCCGTCGTTTCTGGGAGCCGGAATTTGAAGGCTCCGACCTTAACCTCGCCGGTTGGACGCGTCAGCTAACCGGTAAGCCAACCATCACGGTAGGCAGCGTGGGCCTGGATGGCGAGTTCCTGCAGTTCATGGTCAACACCGACAAAGTTGCCCAGCCTGCCAGCCTGGAGAAACTCCTGGAGCGCCTGAACAACGATGAGTTCGACCTCGTGGCAGTGGGCCGTGCCTTGCTGGTGGACCCGGATTGGGCGGTGAAGGTGCGCGAAGGGCGCGAGAGTGACATCTTGCCCTTCAGTCGTGAGGCGTTGATGACTCTGGTGTGAGCGGTAAGAGGGCGGGCACCGGTTGGCCGTCCTCGCATACCCCGCGCAACTGGCGCTCGAACTGCTCGATAATCGCCGGCCAGCCCTGACGGCTGGCATGTTGTCGGGCATTCAAGCGCACTCTGCGCAACGTTTCGCGCTCCTCCAGCAGCCAGATGGCCGCGTCGCAAAATGCGTCTTCATCCCCAGGCATCGACAGTGCGCCGCTATAGCCATGGCGCAGATGCTGGCTCGCGGCGGCCTGGTCGTAAGCCACCACGCCCAGGCCAGACGCCATCGCTTCAAGCACCACATTGCCGAAGGTTTCGGTCAGGCTGGGGAACAGGAACAAATCCCCTGAGGCGTAATGCCTTGCCAGCTCTTCGCCGCGCTGCGTTCCGCAGAACACTGCATCGGGCAAATCGTGTTCCATCGACGAGCGCTGGGGGCCATCACCGACCACAATCAGCTTCATCCGCCGCATTGGATAGGCAGCCTGCAAGGCATCAAAGCAGCGCTTGAGCAGCCTCAGGTTCTTCTCTTGGGCCAGGCGTCCCACATGCAGCACGGCAATATCGTGGTTCTCCAACCCCCAATTTTCACGCATGGCGTTATCGCGTTTGGCCGGGTGGAACAATTGGCTGTCGACACCCCGGGATAACATATCCAGACGCTCAAAATGCCGGCGCTCCAGCTCCAGGCGCTGGCTGGCGCTCGGTACCAGGGTCAGGCTCGAGCGGTTATGAAACCAGCGCAGGTAATGGGTGACCACGCGGCTCAACAGGCTCAAGCCATATTGGTTCGAATACTGCTGAAAGTTGGTATGAAAGCCGCTGACTACGCCGATCCCCAGGCGCCTCGCAGCGCGCAGCGCCGAGAGCCCCAGCGGCCCTTCCGTGGCGATATACAGCACATCCGGGCGTTGGCGCGTCCAGCGGCGCAGCAACTTGCGCATTGACGATTGGCCCCATTGCAAGCCTGGATAGCCCGGCAGTGGCCAGCCGCGGCACAGCAGCAGTTCATCGTCGCTGGAGCGGTTTTGGTCGGCACTCTGGCGTGGGCGTACCAGCTCGACCTGATGGCCGCGTGAACGCAAACCCTCGCACAGGCGGCCAAGGGTATTGGCCACCCCGTTGATTTCCGGCGGGAAGGTTTCGGTAATGAGGGTGATGTGAAGCGAGGCTGTCGTCATGACCCACAGTGTCGGCGTGGGCCATGTCGCCATTGTGTCAGTGCGATGATGGATTTATGACTTGGCCGCCGCCGGCTGCGCCATCGCCTCGGCGCCTTGCTCCCGCACCCAGAACAACGTCGCCCCGGCCACCGCCGCTGGCATCATCAACAGGTTGACCACCGGCACCAGCAATACCAGGTAGACAATGCCGCCAAAACTCATGCTCTGCCAGCGTTTCTGGCGCAGCCACGCGAGCATTTCGTTCCAGCCCAGCTTGTGGTTGTCGGCCGGGTAGTCAATGTACTGGATCGCCATCATCCACACGCCAAACAGCAGCCACAACGGTGCCGCGATCAGGTTGACCACCGGGATGAACGACAGGATGAACAGGCCGATGGCACGCGGCAGGAAGTAACCCAGCTTGCGCATCTCCCGCGCCAGGGTTCGCGGGACCATGGCAGCCAGCTCACCCCAACTGAACGGCGGGAAGTCGTCGGTGCCACGTACCACGACCTCGACCTTCTCGGCGAGAAACCCGTTGAACGGCGCGGCGATAATATTGGCGAGCATGGTGAAGGTGAAAAACACCATCAGCACCACCAGCACGACAAACAGCGGCCACAACAGGTAATTCAAAAAGCCTAGCCAGTGGGGCAGCGTCGGCATCAAGCTGTCGACCCACAGGCTGAACTGATGGCCGGCGAAATAGATCAACCCGACGAACAGCACCAGGTTGATCGCCAACGGCAACAGCACAAACAGACGCAGGCCTGGGCTCAACACCAGTTTGAGGCCTTCACGCAGGTATTGCGGGCCGGAAAGAGCAGGGGCGGGCATGGAGTACTCCGAGCAGAATGGCGAACGCGCCGACCTTACCGGCTTTGCACCCGATGTGAAAGCGCGGGCAGGTAGGCGACATCCAGGGTTACAAAGGTGTCGATTAACTTGATTGCACGCATAGAGAACACCTATGAGCTGGATTGTTATTGCGTATTTCCTTAATCTTGCCCCCCTCGATACGCTGCACCCATTATTTTCAGGACCTGGCGAGTCAAAGCCTTCCCCAAGTGCTTCGCCGTCCTTTTTTATTCCCGCCGCCCTGTGGTCCGGGCGGTCGGTAGGAGTGAGTCATGTCTGATACCCGTCATTCCCGAGTGATTATTCTCGGTTCCGGCCCTGCCGGTTACAGCGCCGCTGTCTACGCTGCCCGGGCCAATCTCAAGCCGTTGCTGATCACCGGCATGCAGGCGGGCGGTCAGTTGACCACCACTACTGAAGTCGACAACTGGCCGGGCGATGTCCATGGCTTGACTGGCCCGGTGCTCATGGAACGCATGAAAGAGCACGCCGAGCGCTTTGAAACCGAGATCGTCTTCGACCATATCAACCAGGTCGACTTCTCGAAAAAGCCTTACAGCCTGACCGGTGACAGCGGTGTGTACACCTGCGATGCACTGATCATTGCCACTGGTGCCAGTGCGCGTTACCTGGGCCTGCCGTCGGAAGAAGCGTTCATGGGCAAGGGTGTTTCGGCCTGCGCCACTTGCGATGGTTTCTTCTACCGCAACAAGCCGGTTGCCGTGGTCGGCGGTGGCAACACTGCCGTGGAAGAGGCGCTGTACCTGGCCAACATCGCCAGCACCGTGACCCTGGTTCACCGCCGCGAGACCTTCCGCGCCGAGAAGATCCTGATCGACAAGCTGCACGCCCGTGTCGCTGAAGGCAAGATCATCCTCAAGCTCAACGCCACCCTGGATGAAGTCCTGGGCGACAACATGGGTGTGACCGGTGCCCGTCTGAAAAACAACGACGGCAGTTTCGACGAGCTGAAAGTCGACGGCGTGTTCATCGCTATCGGCCACACTCCGAACACCTCACTGTTCGAAGGCGTACTGGAAGCCAAGGACGGGTACCTGGTGGTGCAGGGCGGCCGTGAAGGCAATGCAACTGCGACCAACATCGAAGGTATCTTCGCTGCCGGCGACGTGGCAGACCACGTTTACCGCCAGGCCATCACCTCGGCCGGCGCCGGTTGCATGGCGGCCCTGGATGCCGAGCGTTACCTCGACGGTTTGAAGGACGCTTCGTTCTAAACCCGTTGACTCAAAAAACCGGCGAAAGCCGGTTTTTTTATGCCTGCGATCTAACCTACACCGCTAAACAAATGTGGGAGCTGGCTTGCCTGCGATAGCGGTGTGATAGTCACCACCGCCATCGCGGGCAAGCCCGGCTCCCACATTGAGCGGGGTTGGTTATTAAATCAGCGGCGAGTCAGAGGCTGTTCAGCAAACTTCACTGCGGCCAGTCCATGGGCAATCAACGCTCGGATATTGCCATGGTCACTGCCCTCAGGCGTCGCCACCACCGACCGGTAATGCTCACCAAACGCCAGCAGTGCTTCCTTATCACTCAACCCTTCCAGCAGCGCCAAACCCAGGGTCTTGCACGACCCTTCATTCTGCCCAG
Source organism: Pseudomonas sp. Pse35 (assembly GCF_024519715.1). Classification (NCBI taxonomy): domain Bacteria; kingdom Pseudomonadati; phylum Pseudomonadota; class Gammaproteobacteria; order Pseudomonadales; family Pseudomonadaceae; genus Pseudomonas; species Pseudomonas sp. Pse35. Next base: position 61,220 of record NZ_JALJRP010000011.1, read on the forward strand.
CGGCATTTTCCACACCGCCGTTGATGAAAGCTTGCGGCTGGTAGTCGTAACCCGCCGCGACGAACGCCAAGGTATCGGCAAAGGCGTGTTCGCCGCTGTTGAGGCTGGCGCGCAGGGTGTTCAAATCAGTCATGAGGCTTTCCTTTGGCGAACGCGGCCTGTTGGTCTGCGTTGGCTTCTTGCTGGTATTGGGCTTTCCACTCGGCGTACGGCATGCCGTACACCACTTCACGGGCGTCATCGAGGCTGACCTCGATCTGGCGTTCGTCGGCCTCGGCCTTGTACCACTTGGACAGGCAGTTGCGGCAGAAGCCGGCGAGGTTCATCAGGTCGATATTCTGCACATCCTTGCGGCTGTCCAGGTGGGCCACCAATCGGCGAAAGGCGGCGGCTTCGAGTTCGAGGCGTTGTTGGTCGTTCATAGGGCTCACTTAGTATCAGCGGCTGGCGGCCAGAGTGATCGAAACCGACTCGGCAAAGCGCAGCGCGTGGGGCTTGTCCACTTCGACTTCGGCGTACAGCACCGATTCGTTGCTCATCACCAGGTCCAGCAATTCCTGGGTCAGGCGCTCCAGCAGGGCAAAGCGATTGCCTTCGACGTGAGCGATGATGGCCTTGGTGATGGTGCGGTAGTTCAGGGCGTGGTCGATGTCGTTGTCACGCACGGCTTCCTGGGCGGCATACAGGATGGTCAGGTTGATCAGCACATCCTGCTTGTTGAGGATTTCGTCCTCGTTGATGCCGATAAAGGTGCGCAGGCACAGGTCCTTGACCCGGATACGCGCCATGCCTGGTTGAAGTTGTGGCATTGCTACTTGCTCCGTCCAATCAGTTGCAGGAACTCCATGCGGGTGGTGTTCGACTCGCGAAAGGCGCCGAGCATCACCGAGGTGTTCATGGTTGAATTCTGTTTCTCCACGCCGCGCATCATCATGCACATGTGTTTGGCTTCGATCACCACCGCCACGCCGGCGGCCTGGGTCACATCCTGGATGGCGTCGGCGATTTGCCGCGTGAGGTTCTCCTGGATCTGCAGGCGCCGGGCGAACATGTCGACAATGCGCGCCAGTTTTGACAGGCCCAGCACCTTGCCGGTCGGAATATAGGCCACATGGGCCTTGCCGATGAAGGGCAGCAAGTGATGCTCGCACAACGAGTACAACTCGATGTCCTTGAGGATCACCATCTCGTCATTGTCTGACGCGAACAGCGCGCCGTTGACGATTTCCTCCAGATTCTGCTCATAGCCATGACACAGGTACTGCATGGCCTTGGCGGCACGCTTGGGCGTATCGAGCAGGCCCTCGCGCTGCGGGTCTTCGCCCAGGCCCTTGAGGATCTCGCGGTAGTGGTGGGGCAGGGATAAGGTCATACAACATCCTCGTAAACGGCTTACTTGATATGCCGCCCACCGTTGACGGTCAGGGTGGTACCGGTGACATAGGGATTGTCCAGCAGGTAACGCACGCTCTGGTAGATCACCTCGGGTCCGGGTTCGATGCCCAGGGCCGACTTGGCCAGGACCTTGGCGCGATAGGCCGCGTCATCGCCTTCGTTGAACATCACCATCGCCGGTGCGATACCGTTGACCTTGATCAGCGGCGCGAACTGTGCGGCAAACGATAACGTGAGGCTGTCGAGCCCGGCCTTGGTGGCGCAATAGGCGATGTGCTGCTGGCTGCCCTTGCGCACCACGTCATCGCTGATATGCACGATATCGGCGGGTGTCGAGCGTTGCAGCAAAGGTGAACAATGCAGGTTGATCAGGTACGGCGCAAGCATGTGCACGCTGAACATGTCGATAAAGGCACGGCTTTCGTCGCCCGGGGTTTCGGCGACCCAGGCTGAAGCGTTGTGGATGATTGCTCGCAGGCTTTGAGTATGGGTTTTGACTGCGGCAATGAAAGCCAGCACTCCGGCTTCGCTGGAGAAATCGGCAAACACGCCGATGGCACCGCGCTCACGCAGCGCCTGCACGCCGGGGCGTTCGCTGCGGTAGCTGAACATCACCGCTTGGCCTTCATCCAACAGGCGCTCGGCACAATGCAGGCCGACACGCTGGCCGGCACCGGTGATCAGGATCGGAGCGTTGGTTGCATTCATGGGAGGCTCAAGTCGCTGGCAGGCTCAAACTATACCAGCGCGCCGGCCTCCCTGTACTCAAGCGGCGGCTTCAGTGACTTTGCGAGGGGGCGAAGGGTGCAGCCAGTTCGCCAGCAGATGGGTCGACAGCGGTATAAAGAAATAAACCATCAACGGGGTCAGGGCTGCGGTGCTCACCAGTACGCGGCTGAACAGGTCCAACTCGCTGAGCAGCGGCCCCAGGCCGAAGTTGAACAGCAACGATACCGGGAAAAAAGCCAACCAGATGGCCACCGCCTGTTTCCAGCGTGGCGGGCGGGCACCCGCTGCGCCGAACCAGCCATCGATACCGCTGACACGGTGTTCCGACGGGTTGGCAAATAGCTCGCTGCCACGGCTCAGCCACGCGCTGCGCGAAGCGGAGAACTCCCATGCGTGCAGGGTTTTTTCATCGGCGAAGCGGAAGATGATCTGGAATTCATCATCATGGGGTGGTGGCGCCAGCACGCCGGAGCCCAGGTAACCGGGGAAGTCAGTCGCCAATTGCTCGCCTTCGCGCAGCCAGGCCATCAGTTCTTCGTAGCGACCTTTGGCCACGCGGCGCGCAACCATCAGGGTGACGGGTGAGGTAGACATCGTATATCTCCAAATCAGCAAGTGCGCCGAGCCGGGTAGGCGGCGCACGAACGAAGCTGCGGGGTGGTGCAGCGACGCAAAAGAACAGGCAAGGATTATTCCGGTTTTGCCCAAATACGCCAGAAACTTCGGATGGATCGCCGTAGATCTTGAATCATGCAGTTCAATCGGCGTTAAATAGGATCCAAATTCATACAAGTTTTTTGACTGCTGATGCCTGAAATCACTGCGCCTCTTCGCGAAACGACACCCGACAGCCACACTGACTGCGAGGGCCTGTTTCCGATTCGTGAAGTGGCAAGACTCACAGGCGTGAACCCGGTAACGCTACGTGCCTGGGAGCGTCGCTACGGTTTGATCCAGCCTGTACGCACCGAAAGTGGGCACAGGCTTTACTCAAGCACCGATATCGAAACCGTGCACCGCATCCTCGACTGGATCGAGCGTGGCGTAGCGGTGAGCAAAGTCGGCAAGCTTTTGGCGCGCGACCCACAGCCCAACGAGCCGGCTACAGCGTCACGCAGCGATACCGAGCTGGAGTGGCGCCAATGGCAGGCGCAACTGCGGCAGGCCATCAGTGCCTTTGATGATCGTGAGCTCGACCGGTTGTACGGCCAGATCTTCAGCGTCTATTCGACGACCGTGGTGTTCCAGGACATTTTGGTCCCGCTGTGGCAGCAGTTGTTACGTCACCAAGGCCGCTTTGGCCAAGCCAGCGAGTGGCTGTTCTTCGACAATTTCCTGCGCTCGCGCGTCGCACGGTGCCTGCAAATGGCCTGTGCCTCGCCAGTGCCCAGGGTGTTGCTCTCAGCCATTGCCGGAGAGTGCCGTGAGCTGGAGTTGCTGGTGGCGGGCTTGTTGATGTCGAGCGAGAAACTGGCGGTCAAGGTCCTGGGCGTTGGCCAGCCACTGGATGAGTTGACGCTGATCTGCGAGCGCACTCGACCGCAAGCCCTGGTGCTGTTTTCCAACCATGCCCCTGGCGCAGAGTTGGCGTCACGGCTCAATCGCCTGGCCTTCACCCTCGATTGCCCGTTGTTGCTGGCTGGAGAGGCGTCGGACCTGGCGGGACACAGCCTGGCAGGTTCGTCGATTGGTTGCCTGGGCAATGACGGACGCTGGATGCCGCGCCGCTTACAGCAACTGCTCAGCGGCACCTGGCGTCTCAGGCATGAACGTGAGGATGCACCAGGCGATGCTGGTGCAGGATGAACTGGCGTAACCGTTCGATCTCATCAGCATTGCTTTGGCTCAGGCGGTAGGCGAACAGGCCGCGGGCGGTTACCCGCTCCAGCGTACCGCGCAGGGCGATGCGTTCGTAGCCGGAAGGGCTGAACCACAGGGAAAACGTCTTGGGCGGTTTGACCCGGCCACGCACTTCTACCAGCACCCCTTTGAATGACACTTCGTGCACCCACAGCGCGCTGGAGTAGCCCTTGATGTTTTCCAGCGCCACCGGCGTTTCAAGCGCCAGGCGCCACGGGCGGATCATCGGCCCATCTTCAAAAATGCTCGGTACGCCCAAGCGTAAATGCACAGCATGAAACTCATCTTCCACCAAGTGCAACGGGAAGGTGAGTTGCTGGTTGTCGAACTGCGCCTGGATGGTGACCTGGTCGTGAGCCGCTAGCCGCGTGAGCAGATCGCGAATCTGTGCGCCGCCATTAACCGTCAGGCTCGACCATGCATCCCGCAGGTTGAGCTGCGGGTTGTGTGTCATGTCCTGGATAAAATCCAGCTCGTCCTGCGTCAATAGCGTGTCGCGTTGCATTGATCTGGCTCAAGGCTGAGGCATTAAAAAGCCATTATCGCTCTAAAGACCGCATTTTTTACAGTTTGTTAAATCCACTCGTCGCCTTGAGTGCGGCGAGCTCGCTCTTGAGCTCGGCCAACTGAGCTTCCAGTTGGGCGACACGCTGTTGTGCCTTGACTTGAGTGGTGACGTCTTTCTGCACACCGACGAAATAGGTTTGCTTGTCGACCTCGTTGTACACGGTCGAAAGCGATAGCTCGTTCCAGAAAGGCGTGCCGTCCTTACGGTAGTTACGCAGGATCTCTCGGCAGGTGCCGCCGCTGTCGAGTGCATCACGAATGGCGATCAAGGCCGGTTGGTCGCGGTCGCCCGCCTGCAGGAAGCGGCAGTCCTGATAGAGGATCTCGTCCAGCGTGTAGCCAGTCATCCTTTCGAAGGCCGGGTTGACGTAGATCAGTGGTTTCTCCCGGCCTTCGCGCTCGGCAACAACGATTCCGTCGTTGGACGCATTGACGACCATTTGCAGCAGTTTGGCGTTAATCATAGAGCGGTCCATGGCCTGGTTTTGACCTTGCCAGTTTATGGCAAGTCTGGAATGTTGCACGGTGCGCACTGAAATATTGGCACGGGCTGCTAATATCCCACGCTTTCACTCAACTACAGGATCAGATTGATGAAAGTCGCCATCCTCTCCGGCTCGGTCTACGGTACGGCTGAAGAAGTCGCTCGCCACGCGGAAGAAATCCTCAAGGACGCAGGTTTCAACGCCTGGCACAACGCGCGTGCCACGCTGGCAGACGTGCAGGCCTTTGCTCCCGATGCATTCCTGGCAGTGACCTCGACCACCGGCATGGGCGAGCTGCCCGACAATCTGCAGCCTCTGTACTCAACCATCCGCGACCAACTGCCCGCCGCCTGGCGCGGCCTGCCGGGAGCGGTCATCGGCCTGGGCGACGCCAGCTATGGCGATACCTTCTGTGGCGGCGGTGAACAAATGCGCGAATTGTTCGCCGAACTGGGCATCCGCGAAGTGCAGCCGATGCTGCGCCTGGACGCCAGCGAAAGCGTCACCCCGGAAGCTGACGCCGAGCCTTGGCTGGCCGATTTGATCACCGCGCTGCGCGGTTGAACCCCAGGGAGCGCCGTTATTGACGGCGCTTGTTTGACACGTATTTGTACTATTCTCTTGACTGACTCGCTCAGTCATCAAGCTGGCTGCCAAGGAAACTCCTTGCGCCTCGGCGTCTGACTAGACTGGCTCTCACTTTAGACACCATAAGAAGTGCGCCAAGGAGGTCATTGCCATGAGCCTAGCCCCTGCACCATCGCCACAAAACGTCAAAGCCCAGGTCAGCGCCGCCGAATGGCAAACCCGCGTGGACCTCGCGGCCTGCTATCGCCTGGTGGCCATGCACGGCTGGGATGACCTGATCTTCACGCATATTTCGGCCAAGGTGCCGGGCACTGAAGATTTCCTGATCAACCCCTATGGGCTGATGTTCCATGAGATCACCGCGTCGAGCCTGGTCAAGGTTGACCAGGCCGGCAATAAGCAAATGGACAGCCCCTACGAGATCAACCCTGCGGGCTACACCATCCACAGCGCCATCCACGAAGTGCGCCACGACGTGACCTGCGTGCTGCACACCCACACCGCTGCCGGCGTGGCGGTGTGTGCGCAAAAGCAGGGTGTATTGCCCATCAGCCAGCAATCGCTGTTTGTGCTCTCCAGCCTGGGCTATCACGCCTATGAAGGCGTGGCGCTCAATCATGAGGAAAAGGCCCGGTTGCAAGCGGATCTGGGTCCGAACAATTTCCTGATGCTGCACAACCACGGCCTGCTGACCTGCGCCGGCACCATCGCCGACACCTTCCTGATGATGTTTACCTTCCAGCGCGCCTGCGAGATTCAGGTACTGGCCCAAAGCGGCGGCACTGAGTTGATCGCCATCGAGCCGCAGATTCTCGCCGGTGCCAAGGCGATGGTGGCAGCTGTCACAAAAAGCGCCCAAGGTATGGGCGGTGCTCTGGCCTGGCCGGCACTGCTGCGCAAATTGGATAATCAGGACCCCGGGTATAAAAGCTGATGCCACTCGCCGAGATACCGCTCAGAGCCTGGCGCAAGCGCGGCCAGGACTTCGTCTTTCGTGGCCACACCGTGCGCTATTGGGTGGCCGGGCAGGGCGAGCCGTTGCTGCTGATTCATGGTTTCCCCACGGCCAGTTGGGACTGGCACTACCTGTGGCAACCCCTGGCCCAGCGCAACCTGGTGATTGCCTGCGACATGCTCGGCTTTGGCGACTCGGCCAAACCCTTGGACCACGACTATTGCCTGTTGGAACAGGCCGATCTGCAACAGGCGCTGCTTGAGCACCTGCGCGTAGAGCAGCCGGTGCATGTGTTGGCTCATGACTACGGCGACAGTGTCGCCCAGGAATTATTGGCTCGGCATTACGAGGGCCGGTTCCAGATGGCGAGTTGTGTATTTCTCAACGGCGGGCTGTTTCCGGAAACCCATCGGCCGGCGCTGGTGCAAAAGCTGCTGCTCAGCCCGTTGGGCTGGATGATCGGTCGGGCCTTTGGGCGCAATGCCTTGGCCAGCAGTTTCAACCAGATCTTCGGCCCCCAGACGCGGCCCAGTGAAAGCGTGCTGGATGATTTCTGGAGTTTGATCAGTTGCAACGACGGCCCGCGTATCCTGCACAAACTGATCGCCTACATCCCCCAGCGCCGTCGTCTGCGCGAGCGCTGGCTCACGGCCATGCAGCGAGGCGAAGTGCCGCTGCGGGTGATCGACGGCGAAGTAGACCCGATTTCCGGGGCCCATATGGTCGAGCGCTATCGCCAACTGGTGCCCCAGCCCGACACGATAAGGCTGGCCAATATCGGCCATTACCCCCAGATCGAGGCGCCGGTCCAAGTGCTCAAGCATTACCAGGCGTTTCGTGAGCGCATCAGCCAGCCTTCACCGCGCGCGGCCTATTCCTGAGCCTGCGCATCATCCCGCTGCCTTATCAAGCACCATTCAGCCCTGGCCGTCTTTATTGTGACCAAAGGCTGCTTGCGTGACACTCTGCCTATTCCCATTGTCGCCAGCGGAGTTCGGTATGAGTGAGTCAGTGCAGTTCCAGGATAAGGTGGTGATCGTCACCGGCGCCGGTGGTGGCTTGGGCCAGGCCCATGCGCTGCTGTTCGCCAGGCACGGGGCCAAAGTGCTGGTCAACGACCTGGGGGGGTCAACCCAAGGCGAGGGCGCCAACGCCTCGGCGGCCGACCGGGTGGTGGCGCAGATCCGCGCGGCGGGCGGCATTGCGGAAGCCAACCATGACTCCGTCACCGACGGCGACAAGATCGTACAGAACGCACTGGATGTCTTCGGCCGGGTCGACGTGGTGGTCAACAACGCCGGCATCCTGCGCGACAAGACCTTCCATAAAATGGATGACAGCGACTGGGACCTGGTTTACCGGGTGCACGTCGAAGGCGCCTACAAAGTCACCCGCGCCGCCTGGCCGCATTTGCGCGAGCAGGGTTATGGCCGGGTGATCTTCACGGCGTCGACGTCCGGTATCTACGGCAACTTCGGCCAGTCCAACTACGGCATGGCCAAGTTGGGCCTGTATGGCTTGACGCGTACCCTGGCGCTGGAAGGGCGTAAGAACAACATCCTGGTCAACGCGATTGCCCCCACCGGTGGCACACGCATGACCGAAGGGCTGATCCCGCCGCAGGTGTTCGAGCGCCTCAAGCCGGAACTGGTCAGCCCACTGGTGGTGTACCTGGGCAGTGACGCCTGTGAGGAAACCGCAGGCTTGTTTGAAGTGGGTGGCGGCTGGATCGGCAAGACCCGTTGGGAGCGCAGCCTGGGTGTGGGTTTTGATCCCGAGGCCGGTTTTTCGCCGGAGGATGTGGCCGCGCACTGGCAGCAGATCTGCGATTTCGAAGGGGCTGCGCACCCCAAGGACAATATTGAGGCGCTGAAGGAAATGATGGCCAACTTGCAGAAGTTCAGCCTCTGATCATTGCCGGTAAATCAATGAATCCCACGGGGCGTCGATGACGCCCCGTTTTATTGCAGGCATAAAAAAGGCCGCCGCATAGGCAGCGGCCGAAGTAAGACGTTGGATCAAGGAGCGACAAATCAACGTCAGTGAACACCGGGAACAGACTGATTACAGGATCAATCCGTTATAAATCAGCTTTTCTCCCCAATGCGGGAGCGGGCCGTTTGCCCTGAAAGCCAGGTAAGAATAATCGGTTGTAACAGAATGAGTAATAGCAGTTCGGGACAAGGACTGTTACCAAATCGACAATAATTGCCCGGCACCATCGATGCCTCTGATAAGCCTTCATCCATCGCATGCATGGCCCGGTCCAGCGCCCGGCCAGAGAACCCCGTCATCCTTTCGAGCGACAACACGAATACCTCCTTGGTGCGCTTATCGCCCCTCAAGGGCGGCAGTAGGGTGGAGCCTTCTGTCACTCACCGGGGAAGACGCATGACAAAAACAATAATGCGCGCCATCTTCACGCCACAGGCGCTGGCCACTGCGGTTGCGCTGGGCTGCTGTGCCCAGGCGCAGGCTGTTTCGTTCAACATCGGCGAGATCGAAGGGCAATTCGACTCCTCGCTGTCGGTCGGCGCCAGCTGGGGCATGCGCGATGCCGACAAAAGCCTGGTCGGCACGGTCAATGGCGGGACGGGCCAGGCGTCCACCGGAGATGACGGGCGCCTCAACTTCAAGAAGGGCGAGACCTTCTCCAAGATCTTCAAGGGGCTGCACGACCTTGAGTTGAAGTACGGCGACACCGGGGTATTCGTGCGTGGCAAGTATTGGTACGACTTCGAGCTCAAGGACGAAGACCGCGAGTTCAAGCCCATCAGCGACCACAACCGCAAGGAAGGCGCCAAGTCCAGCGGTGCGCAGATCCTCGATGCCTTCGTCTACCACAACTACTCCCTGGGCGACCTGCCCGGCACCGTGCGCGCCGGCAAGCAGGTGGTCAGTTGGGGCGAAAGTACCTTCATCGGTAACTCCATCAACAGCATCAACCCGATCGACGTGTCGGCGTTCCGCAGGCCCGGTGCCGAGATCAAGGAAGGCTTGATCCCGGTGAACATGCTGTTTGCCTCCCAGAGCCTGACCAATCAACTGACCGTGGAAGGTTTTTATCAACTGGAATGGGATCAGACGGTGCTCGACAACTGCGGCACCTTTTTCGGCGGGGACGTAGCGGCGGATGGCTGCACCAATAACTACACCGTGGGCAGCCCGGCGATCCGACCGCTGCAACCGGTGGCGGCTGCCTTTGGCCAAGGGTTTGGCGTGACCAATGAAGGCGTGATTGTGCGGCGTGCCGGTGACCGCGATGCGCGTGACTCCGGCCAGTTCGGCGCGGCCCTGCGTTGGCTGGGTGATGACACTGAATACGGCCTGTACTTCATGAACTACCACAGTCGCACACCGACCGTCGGCACCCTGACCGCCAATACCAACCTGGCCACCATCGGGCGCATCATCAACACCGCCAACGCCCTGGCGCCCGGTTCCGGGGGCGGTTTGGCGCAAAGCACCATGCTCGGCCGCGGCCAGTACTACCTGGATTACCCGGAAGACATCCGCCTGTTCGGCGCCAGTTTCTCCACCACCTTGCCCACGGGCACGGCGTGGACCGGCGAAATCAGCTATCGGCCCAATGCGCCGGTGCAGCTCAACACCACCGACCTGACCCTGGCCCTGGTCAACCCCATTGCGGGCCAACTCGCCTCACCCATCCGCAGCAATTTCGGCGATGACAACAAAGGCTATCGCCGCAAGGAAATCACCCAGATTCAGAGCACCATGACCCAGTTCTTCGACCAGGTACTGGGCGCCGAGCGCCTGACCCTGGTGGGCGAAGCCGCGGTGGTGCACGTCGCCGGCCTGGAAGACAAAACCAAACTGCGTTACGGCCGAGACTCGGTGTACGGCGCCTACGGTTTTCAAGGTGACACCGACGGTTTTGTCACCTCCACCTCCTGGGGCTACCGGGCGCGGGCGATCCTTGACTACAACAACGCCATTGCCGGTGTGAACCTCAAGCCCAACCTGTCCTGGTCCCATGACGTCGCGGGCTACGGCCCCAACGGCCTGTTCAACAAAGGCGCCAAGGCCATCAGCGTCGGCGTGGATGCGGACTATCGCAGCACCTACACCGCAAGCCTGAGCTACACCGACTTTTTTGGCGGTGACTACAACACCCTGACCGACCGCGACTTCCTCGCCCTCAGCTTCGGCGTGAACTTCTGATCTGGCTTAAAAGAAGGACAAGACCCTATGCGTAAGATGATTGCAGTGTTGGCCCTGAGCGTATTGGCCGCCAACGTAATGGCGGCGGTATCGCCCGAAGAAGCAGCCAAGCTCGGCACTTCCCTGACCCCGGTCGGCGCCGAAAAAGCCGGCAATGCCGATGGCTCGATCCCCGCCTGGACCGGTGGCATCCCCAAAAACGCCGGCACGGTGGACAGCAAGGGCTTCCTCTCCGACCCCTTCGCTAACGAAAAACCGCTGTTCGTGATCACCGCCGCCACGGTGGACAAGTACAAGGACAAACTCTCCGACGGCCAGGTGGCGATGTTCAAGCGCTACCCCGAGACCTACAAGATCCCGGTGTACCCCAGCCACCGCACGGTCAACTTGCCGGCGGACATTTACGAGTCGATCAAGCGAAGCGCCCTGAATGTGAAGGCGATCAACGATGGCAACGGCCTGGAGAACTTCACCGGCAACCGTTACTACGCGTTCCCTATCCCCAAGAATGGCGTCGAGGTGCTGTGGAATCACATCACCCGTTACCACGGCGGCAACCTGCGGCGCATCATCACCCAGGCCACGCCCCAGACCAATGGCAGCTACACGCCGATCCGTTTCGAAGAAGAAGTAGCGGTGCCGCAAGCTATCCCGGATATCGACCCGGCCAAGGCCGCCAACGTGCTCAGCTATTTCAAGCAGTCGGTCACCGCGCCGGCGCGGCTGGCGGGCAACGTGCTGCTGGTGCATGAAACCCTCGACCAGGTGAAGGAACCGCGCCTGGCCTGGATCTACAACGCCGGCCAGCGCCGTGTGCGGCGTGCACCGCAGGTGTCTTACGACGGCCCGGGTACCGCCTCCGACGGCCTGCGCACTACCGACAACTTCGACATGTTCTCCGGCGCACCCGACCGTTATGACTGGAAACTGGTGGGCAAGAAGGAGATGTACATCCCTTACAACAGCTACAAGCTCGATTCGCCGAGCCTCAAGTACGACGACATCATCAAGGCCGGCCATATCAACCAGGACCTGACCCGTTACGAGTTGCACCGCGTGTGGGAAGTGGTCGGCACCGTCAAGCCCAGCGAGCGGCACATCTATGCCAAACGCCATATGTTCATCGACGAAGACAGCTGGCAAGTCGCCCTGGTGGACCACTACGACGGCCGCGGCCAACTGTGGCGCGTTGCCGAAGGCCATGCGCAGTTCTATTACGACCACCAGGTGCCGGCCTACACCGTGGAAACCCTGTACGACCTGATTGCAGGGCGCTACATCGCGCTGGGCATGAAGAACGAGGAGAAGAGCAGCTTCGTGTTCGGCTTCGCGGCCAAGGCGGCGGACTACACCCCGGCTGCACTGAGATCGGAGGGCGTTCGCTGATTCCACACTGAAATGAGGTTGAAAATGTGGGAGCTGGCTTGCCTGCGATAGCGGTGGGCCAGGCCGCTCATCGATTGCTGTCGCACCGCCATCGCAGCATAGATATCTACACAACTTTGTAGGCTGTAGCAGCAGACGGTAACTACGATGCGAAGCGAGTCACCCTTGATCTTGATCTGTTTTTGATCTTGATCTTAGGCGCCCCGTTAAACCACGCTGGCGGATTACGGGCACACCGAGCCAAAGCGAGGTGCCGAGTGGTGGGGCAAGAGCCCTTTTGGTTACTTTTGGCTGGGCCGGCATTCCGGGCTCTTTTCCAAAAGTGACCCGCTGTAAAAGCGGAACCCTAAGTGGCCGTTACCGCAGGAATGGATATGTACACGGTCCAACTGTGTTGACTGTCAGGCCGTCTTCGCAGGCAAGCCAGCTCCCACATTTGGACTGCGGCGCGTCAGGTATATAAGCGTCGGCTGTCAGTCCGTCACGGGAGCAAGCTCCCTCGCCACAGGTCCAGCGTCGCACCAAAGTTGTGTAGATACCTATGGCCATCGCAGGCAAGCCAGCTCCAACACTGAAGGGCGTATACCTTGGTTTTTATGGTCTTCAATCAACCCGCTGAATACTTCTTCAACAACCGCCAACCACAGGTCTAGGGTGACGCAACAATAAAAACAGCAGGATGCAGCAATGACCGCCATGACCCGCTGCCTGGACCGTCCTGGATTTATGCCACGGCTGTCCGCCCACCATGCGTTGCGTGCGCGGCTGACTGTGCCTCTGCTGACGGCGCAGGCGCGGGTAAGGTTGCTGTGCGCACCGGGAGGCAGTGGCAAGAGCGCGTTGCTCGCCGAGTGTGCGCTGCAGGCGCCGAAGGGCTGTCAGGTGGTGTGGATGCCACTCAACGGTGCCGCGCTCAGCCCCTTGGAATTCTGCGCACGGCTGGCGCAGCAGCTTGGCTTGCCGTTTGTGGATGAAGCCACGTTATTGCTCGACTTGGGCCGTTGGCCACACACCACGTGGTTGTTTCTGGATGATTTCTGTCGCTCGCCTGCGCCTGAGCTGGATGCGCTGCTGGACCGTTTGCTCGCCGCTGGCAGCCCGCAGTTGACCTGGTGGCTGGGCGCGCGACGGCGCCCGTTGTGCAATTGGCCACGCCTGTTGCTCGACGATGAGTTGCTGGAGTGCAGCGAGTTGTTTTTCAGCGCTGAGGAAGTCGAGCAACTGCTCGCCCCGGGGCATAGCGTCGACAGCGTGATGCAGTTCAGCGCCGGTTGGTGCGCCGGTGTGCGTATCGCCTTGTTGGGCGACGGCCACCCCGACAAGACCCTGCTCGATTACCTGCAGCATGAGCTGTTCAACACCTTGTCGGCACCATTGGCTGAGGCCTGGCGCGTGTTGGCCCATCTGCCGCGCTTCAACCTGAACCTGTGTGAGTACTTGTTCGGTGGTGGTGACGGCGCTGAGCATTTGCGCGAATTGCAGGCACTGGGTGCGTTTATCCAGCCCTGGGAAGACACTAGCGACTGGCTCCACATTTTCCCACCGTTGGCGCGACTGCTGCGCGACGAACCCTGGCCGGCCAAACGCTCCTGGCACCGACGCGCGTGCCAATGGTTCAGCGCCGAGGGTGACTGCCAGGCCGCGTTCGAGCAGGCGTTGCTGGCGCAGGAATATGAAGTGGCGGTGAGCCTGTTGCAGCACTTCAGTTTCGAGGATTTGTTTCGCCAGCAGAACGCCGTGTTGCTGTTGCGCCTGCATGAACAGCAGGGCGATGAATTGATGTTGGGGTCGGCGCAACTGGTGGGGCTGCTCACGGCCGCGTTGTTGTTTGCCGGGCGCTTCGAACAGGCGGCCTTGTGCATCGACCAACTGGCCCGGTTCGCCCCGCAACCGACGCCCGCCGCGCAGCGCTATCTGCTGGCGCGCTGGCAGGCGCAGTGGGGCTGGTTGCTGCATTTGAGCGGCGACGCCGAACGCTCCCGCGAGCACTTTCTCGAAGCCCTGCAAGCGTTGCCCGACAGCGCCTGGACATCGCGCCTGATGTGCCTCTCGGGCCTGACCCAGCAAGCCTTGCTGCGCGGTGAGTTGGAGGCCGCCCAACGCTTGAACCGTGAAGCGCTGTGCCTGGCCCGGGTCCACGGTTCGCTGGTATTGGAGGCCCTGCTGGAGTTGGACCACGCCCAATTGCTGGAGCAGCGTGGCGCGCCGTACCGGGCGCAAAGCCTGTTGGAAACGGTGCAAGCGATGTTGGCCGGGCAACGGCTCAACGCCGGGCCGTTGGTGGGGCGTATTGTTCTGCGCCGCGGGCATCTGGCCTTGCGTCAGGGCCAGGACGGCCTGGCCGCCGAATGTTTCGAGGCCGGCTTGAGCATGTGCCTGCAGAGCCAGGACAAGCGCGTTCTGTACGGCTTTCTGGGCCTGGCGCTATTGGCGGCCAATCGTGGCGACTACGCGCAGGCCTTCATTCAATTACGCGACGCCGAACGCCTGATGCAGCAGCGCCATGTGCCCGACACGGTGTACCGTGCGGTACTGCTGTTGGTCAGTGGGCACTTCTGGTTGCAGCAAGGCCGCGCCGAATTGACGGTGCAAGCCGTGCGCCGGGTGTTGCGCCACTTTCGCGGGCCTTGCGCCAAGCAGGCACCGCCGGCCACCTTGGAGCTGATCCCGCGCCTGGAATATTTGCTGGTACTGGCCGAGGTCAAGCTGGGCTGTGCCGAGCAACCTATCGCACGGCTCAATGCCTTGCTCGACACCTCACGGCAACGCGGCATGCTTTGCCTGGAAACCGAATTGCACCTGGTGCTGGGTGAAGTGACCTGGCAGCTTGGCGACCCGGCGTTGGCGCGTCGGTCGCTGCAAGCTGGCTTGGCGCTGGCAGAGCGTTGCCAGGTGCAGCAGGCGGTCCGCGAGTTGCGTTTACGCGCCCCGGGAC
Organism: Pseudomonas sp. Pse35; assembly: GCF_024519715.1. Classification (NCBI taxonomy): domain Bacteria; kingdom Pseudomonadati; phylum Pseudomonadota; class Gammaproteobacteria; order Pseudomonadales; family Pseudomonadaceae; genus Pseudomonas; species Pseudomonas sp. Pse35. Next base: position 76,302 of record NZ_JALJRP010000011.1, read on the forward strand.
TTTTGAGTGAGCTGGGCCTGGAGCCCCAGGCCGCGCCTGCCGGGGCGGCGCAGAACCCGCTGAGCCAGCGTGAGCTGGAGGTGCTGCAACTGATCGCCCTGGGCAACTCCAACCTGGAAATCGCTGATCGCCTGTATATCTCCCTGCATACCGTCAAGACGCATGCGCGGCGTATCCACAGCAAACTCGGGGTAGAGCGACGCACCCAGGCGGTGGCCAAGGCGAAGACGTTGGGCTTGATGGTCTAGGCGCAGAATGCTTGGCGGTATTGGCCCGGCGTGGCGCCCATGGCGTGGCGAAAGCGCTGGTTGAAATGACTGGCGCTGGAAAAACCGCACAGCAAGGCCAGCTCACTGATCGGCAAAACGCTGCTGCGCAGCAGGTTTTTCGCTCGCGCCAGACGCCGTGCCAGCAGGTATTGATGGGGCGGCACGCCGAAGCTTTGGCGGAACATTCGGGCGAAATGGTATTCGGACAGCGCGCACATGGCGGCCAACTGGCCGAGGCTGATGGCGTCTTCCATATGTTGATCGATGTACTCCACCAACCGCCGCCGTTGGTGCGCGGCCAACCCGCCTTTCAAGCGCAAGCCTTCGCGGGCGCCGACCTGGTTGAGCAAGGTATGGCTGAGCAGTTCGTGGGCCAGGCTGCTGGTCAGCAGGCGCTCGCCGGGCTCGTGCCAGTTGAGGCTGACCAACTGGTGAAAACGCCTGGCCTGGAACGGGTCTTCAAGGAAGGTGCCCTCACGCAAGTGCAGCTCCCGTGGCTCACGGTCCAGCAGGGTGACGCAGCCGAGGGCAAATTGTTCCGGGCTGAAATACAGGTGGGCCAGGCGAATATCGCCATTGATTACCCAGGCCGACTGATGCTCGGCCGGCAGGATGCACAGTTTGTCGGGGCCGCCCTTGAGGCCAGGCTGATCACGCCGAAAGGTGCCTGTGCCACCGCCGATGTAGCAGGACAAGGTGTGATGGCTGGGAGCCTGGTAATCCTGGGCGTCATGGTGGTTGCTCCACACAGCCGCAGCCAACCCGTCACCGAGCTCGGCGCAGGCTTGCAGGCGTGCGTGGGGCGAGCGGTTGAGGGCTTGGAAGACGTGCAGCGTTTGCAGCTCTGGCATGGTGTGTTCTCCGACACCCTGCATCCTACGCTCCACGGCTGGCGCTGTGAGCCCATCGCCCGACAAAAGCGCAAGAATGTGCAAGAGCCTGCAAGGGGTTGAAGGCCACACTGTGGCTCAATCGACGGAGCCGGCTATGAATCTTTTCCTGTATCTACTCACGGTGCTCATCTGGGGCACCACTTGGATCGCCCTCAAATGGCAGTTGGGCGTGGTCGCGATTCCTGTGTCGATTGTCTATCGCTTCGGCCTGGCCGCTCTGGTGCTGTTCGTGCTGTTGCTGCTCAGCCGCAAGTTGCAGGTGATGAACCGGCGCGGGCACATGATCTGCCTGGCGCAGGGGCTGTGCCTGTTCTGCGTCAACTTCATGTGCTTTCTCACCGCCAGCCAATGGATCCCCAGTGGCCTGGTGGCGGTGGTGTTCTCCACGGCGACCTTGTGGAACGCGCTCAATGCCCGGGTGTTTTTCGGCCAGCGGGTGGCGCGTAACGTGCTGATGGGCGGGGCGCTTGGGTTGTTGGGGCTGGGCTTTTTATTCTGGCCAGAGCTGGTTGGGCATACCGCCAGCCCGCAAACCTTGTTGGGCCTGGGCTTGGCCCTGCTGGGCACCCTGTGCTTCTCGGCGGGCAACCTGTTATCGAGCCTGCAACAGAAGGCCGGGCTCAAGCCGCTGACCACCAACGCCTGGGGCATGGCCTATGGGGCGGCGATGCTGGCGACCTATTGCGCAGTACGTGGTATTCCCTTCGAGATGGACTGGAGTGCGCGGTATATCGGCGCGCTGTGGTACCTGGTAATCCCAGGCTCGGTGATTGGTTTTACCGCGTACCTCACCCTGGTGGGCCGCATGGGGCCGGAGAAAGCGGCGTATTGCACGGTGCTGTTTCCGGTGGTGGCGCTGAATGTGTCGGCCGTGGCCGAGGGTTACCAGTGGACGGCGCCGGCGTTGATGGGGCTAGTGCTGGTGATGCTGGGGAATGTGCTGGTGTTTCGTAAGGCCCGTGCGCTCGATTGTTCCCACGCTCTGCGTGGGAATACCGCTCGGGACGCTCCGCGTCCGCTCTCGAGGCCATGATGCGGAGCGTCGGGTGAGGCATTCCCACGCGGAGCGTGGGAACGATCACCGATCACTTGAGGCCTAGCCGCTTGGCCATGCGCCCCAGGTTGGCGCGGTCCAGGCCCAGTTCGCGGGCGGCGCTGGCCCAGTTGTGCTGATGGCGTTCCAGGCAGGCGCTGATGAGTTGGCGCTGGTAATGCTCGGTGGCCTGGCGCAGGTCGCCGCTGACCACCGGGAGGGCAGGGGCCGGTGCCTCTTCGGCCGCAGCCGCAGTCACGTCGGGCAAGTCCAGGTCCAGGGCGCTCAGGCTGAGAATCTTGGGGCGCTCGCGGCAGTTGCCCAGGGCTTTCAACGCGCTGCGTCCGATCAAGTGCTCCAGCTCGCGCACATTGCCGGGCCAGTTGTAGGCCGTTAGGGCCGCCTGGGCATCTCCGGTCAGGCGCAGGCTGCCCAGGCCCATGCGTGAGCGGTTCTGTTCGAGGAAGAACCCCGCCAATAGCAGCACATCACGCCCGCGCTCGCGCAGCGCTGGCACTTGCAGTGGGTAGACGCTCAAACGGTGGTAGAAGTCGGCACGGTAGCGGCCATTGCGCACCTCTTCGGCAAGGTCGCGGTTGGTGGCAGCAACCAGGCGCACATCCACCTGGTGCTCCTTGTCCGACCCCAGGCGCTGCAACTGGCCGCTTTGCAGCACGCGCAGCAACTTGGCCTGCACGGTCAACGACAACTCACCCACTTCATCCAGGAACAAGGTACCGCCATTGGCCAGTTCGAACTTGCCCCGGCGCTCGTTCGACGCGCCAGTAAAGGCGCCGCGCACATGCCCGAACAGTTCGCTCTCTACCAAGGTCTCGGGCAGGGCGGCGCAGTTGAGGCTGATCAGCGGTTTGTCGGCGCGGGAGGAGGCGGCGTGGATCGCCTGGGCCACCAATTCCTTGCCGACCCCGGTTTCGCCGGTAATCAGCACGGTCAAGTCACTGCCGCCGACCAGGTTGATTTCCTCGACCAGGCGCTTGTGCGCTTTGCTCTGGCCGATCATTTCCTTGGGCTGCTGGCCACTGGCCTGGCGATAGATCTCGGCGCGCTGGTGCTCGTCTTCGGCCCGCAGCGCCAGGCGCTCGATGCGTTCAGCCACGTTGACGGTGGCCGCGGCGAGGCTGGCGAAGGCTTGCAGGGCGTCCAGCTCGACCCGTTCAAAGCGCTCGGTATCGAGGGCGTCCAGGGTCAGCAGCCCCCAGGGCTGGTCGTCGATAAACAGCGGGCAGCCCATGCAGTCGTGGACTTCCAACTGGCCGTGCAAACCGGCGACCAAGCCGTCATAGGGGTCGGGCAATTGGCTGTCACTGTCGAAGCGGGTAGGGCCGGGGCTGCTCAGCAGGATCTCGAAGCGCGGATGTTCGCTGACCTTGAAGCGTCGCCCCAAGGTATCGGCGCTCAAGCCGTCCACGGCCAGCGGCACCAACCACTCGCCGTCCAGGCGTAACAACGCGGCGGCGTCGCAGGGCAGCAGTGCACGCATGGCTTGCAGCAGGCGCCGGTAGCGCTCGCCTTCGGGCAAGTCCCGGGACAGGTCAGCGACCAGCGGCAGCAAGGTGGTGAGCAGGGGTTGTGCAGTCATAATAACTCCTTGTAGTCCTTATGACTATAAAGTGTAGGAGGTCATACTGACTACAAAATATTTAACTTGTTGAAAATAAAGGATTTATAAGTTGGCATGATTACTGACTGTTATAAGGCAATCAGTAAGAAGACCCAGGAGTCTCCCATGCTTAGTGCCCAAGACCGTGCAATCATCAAATCTACCGTGCCCCTGCTGGAAAGCGGCGGCGAAGCGCTGATTACGCATTTCTATCGCATGATGCTGTCCGAGTATCCCGAAGTCCGCCCACTGTTCAACCAGGCCCACCAGGCCAGTGGTGACCAGCCTCGCGCCCTGGCCAATGGCGTGCTGATGTACGCGCGGCATATCGACCAGTTGGACCAACTGGGCGACCTGGTGGCCAAGATCATCAACAAACACGTGGCGTTGCAGATTCTGCCGGAGCATTACCCCATTGTTGGCGCCTGCCTGCTGCGGGCTATTTCCGAAGTGCTGGGCAGCGAGATTGCCACCCCCGAGGTCATGAGCGCCTGGGGCGCGGCCTACGGCCAGTTGGCGGACATTCTGATCGGCGCCGAAGCGGCCATCTACGACGAAAAAGCCCAGGCGCCCGGCGGCTGGCGGGGGGCGCGGGCGTTCCTGTTGGTCAAGCGCGTGGAGGAGAGCGACGAGATCATCTCCTTCTACTTCGCGCCGGTGGACAACGGCCCGATCCTGGCCGCAGCGCCCGGCCAGTACATCGGCCTGAAACTGGTGCTCGATGGCGAGGAAGTGCGTCGCAACTATTCCCTGTCGGCCCTCACCGACACCGGGCTGTACCGCATCAGCGTCAAGCGCGAAGCGGGCGGGCGGGTCTCCAATTACCTGCACGACCAGATGCATGTCGGCGCGACCATTGACCTGTTCCCGCCGTCGGGCGAGTTCACCCTGGCCGCCAGTGATAAACCGCTGGTGCTGATCAGCGGCGGGGTAGGCATTACGCCCACGCTGCCGATGCTCGAAGCCGCCCTGGCAACCGAGCGCCCGGTGCATTTCATCCATTGTGCCCGTAACGGCGGGGTGCATGCGTTCCGTGACTGGGTGGACACCCTGGCGGCCAAGCATCCGCAGCTCAAGCGTTTCTACTGCTACGCCGAGGATGACGGCATCAGCCCGGCGGCAGACAAGGTCGGGATGCTCAACCAGGAGCAACTGGCGGCCTGGTTGCCTGAGCAGCGTGATATTGATGCTTACTTCTTGGGCCCCAAGGGCTTCATGGCGGCGATCAAGCGGCATCTCAAGGCGCTGGGTGTGCCGGAGAAGCAGGCGCGCTATGAGTTCTTTGGCCCGGCGGCGGCGTTGGAATAGAATTTGGCCAATTGACCCTATCGGCATTATCGCGGGCAAGCCCGGCTCCCACAGAGGATCGCATTCCAATGTGGGAGCCGGGCTTGCCCGCGATGGCGTCCGCACAATCACTACATTTGCCACGATTAATCCGCTGTTAACCCCCCTCTGTTTTAACCACTGCCTGTGTGTAAACTTGTTGCCATCAGGCACAACCATAATCAGAGAAAGGGAAAGACGGGGATGATTGACGACATGCGTTTAGGCAGGGAGCGGCGCTTTCTGGTGTTGCTGGGCATCATCTGCCTGGCGCTGATTGGCGGGGCGCTGTACATGCAAGTGGTACTGGGCGAAGCACCGTGCCCGCTGTGCATTCTGCAACGCTACGCCTTGCTGCTGATTGCGCTCTTCGCGTTCATCGGCGCGGCCATGCGCACCAAGGGCGCGCTGACATTCTTCGAAGGGTTGGTGGTGCTCAGCGCCTTGGGTGGCGTGGCTGCGGCCGGCCACCATGTGTACACCCAGTTCTTTCCCCAGGTCAGTTGCGGCATCGATGTGTTGCAGCCGATCGTTGACGACCTGCCCCTGGCCAAGGTGTTTCCCCTGGGCTTCCAGGTCGACGGCTTTTGCAGCACCCCCTACCCACCGGTCCTCGGCCTGTCCCTGGCCCAATGGGCGCTGGTTGCATTCGTGCTGACGGCGATCCTGGTGCCCCTGTGCATCTATCGCAACCGTCATCCCAAAGCCTGAACCGCCGCGCCTGCCGAACGCTCCGTTGCTTCTGAATGAAGGCGGAGCGTTTTTGTTTTGTAGGGATTTGTGAAAGCACCGTGACGAGGGGCAACGGAAGGTGCGCGCAGCATGCGACATGTTGTCACATGAACGTTGTCGCAGGACGTTTCTGACCCGCCAAATCGGCCCTTGGATTTGCACCCCACGTACAAATTGTGCTGTCAGTTCGTGGTTCCCACGGCGGCCCGACTCGTGTGCGGCCCCAATCCCTGAAGCATCTATGAATGCCTTGTTTTATGGGCACTTGGATACCCTTGGCATGCCCTTACAGGCCGTAAGGGAAGTGGCACTGTGCCCAATAACACGGCAATTTTTGTGGTTTTTGTTGAGAATCGAACGCGATAAGATCGCGAATCTTTGCAACTTTGGTGAAGGATTGTTGCTGGAATCGATAAAAATTATTTCTCTATAAGACATGGTTTATACATCGCTAGCTAACTACAATCGCCCGCACTGAATGTCCGGTGCTGTTCAATATTTGAGCATTGGAGCGGTCGAGGAGCAGATGGAAGGCTCAATGCGACCCCAGGTTCCGGCAGCCTTTCAACTATCCGCACCAAATGGAATTGGTCTGTAACAAGGCCTTTAGCCACGAAATCGAATAAGAACTCACTGCAGGTCCGTGAAACGTACAGTCATGACGTGTCGGGCAGGCTCTTATTCAATCGAAGAGAAATGCCAACCCTTGGCAGGGTGAAGTGTTGGCGATCAAAACCCAACTGCATTGCGCAAGCTGCTTTAGAGGTCGTGAGATGAGTAAAAACAGGTACCCCCGATTACTAGGCTTTTTGCCGCTGCTTGGCATGATGTTAATGCTGGGAGGCTGCAAGTGGACCTTGCTCGACCCAAAAGGACAGGTCGGTCTGGATGAACGAAACCTGATCATCACCGCTACCCTGCTGATGCTGCTGGTTGTGGTGCCTGTGATCGTGATGACCTTCGCCTTCGCCTGGAAATACCGCGCGTCCAACACCAGCGCCACCTATGCGCCGAAGTGGTCGCACTCCACCAAGATCGAGATCGCGGTGTGGTTGGTTCCGATCCTCATCATCATCGCCCTGGGTTACGTCACCTATAAGTCGACCCACGCGCTGGACCCGTATCGTCCGCTGGAGTCCGACGTCAAACCTGTGAACATCCAGGTGGTCGCGCTGGATTGGAAGTGGCTGTTCATCTACCCGGACCTGGGTATCGCCACTGTCAACGAGATCCGCTTCCCGGAGCACACCCCGCTTAATTTCCGGATCACCTCCGACGCCGTGATGAACTCGTTCTTCATCCCTGCACTGGGTGGCCAGATCTACGCGATGGCAGGCATGCAGACCCGCCTGCACCTGATCGCCAACCAGAAAGCTGAAATGGAAGGCATCTCCGCCAACTACAGCGGCGCTGGCTTCACCGGCATGAAATTCAAAGCGATCTCGACAAGCCAGGAAGATTTCGACGCCTGGGTAGCTGCAGTCAAGGCCGCACCTAAACAGCTTGATCAAGCTGAATACGACGCTCTGACCAAACCGAGCCAGAACAACCCTGTCGCCTTGTACTCCGCGTATGAGCCGGACCTGTTTCAGAAAATCGTCGACAAGTACGAAGGTATGAAGCCAGGCAAGCCGGTCAAGCACGAGAAGAAAGAAGTGGCCGTGGTTGAAGGTTCTGATACGGGCGCGCATTCAACTGCTGGGGCAGAGGAGTAAACGATGTTTGGTAAATTAAGTTGGGACGCGGTCCCATTCCACGAGCCGATCGTAATGGTGACTATCGCCATGATCGCGCTGGGTGGTTTGGCGCTGGTTGCGGGTATCACCTATTTCAAGAAGTGGTCCTACCTGTGGACCGAGTGGTTGACCTCGGTCGACCACAAGAAAATCGGCGTCATGTACGTCATCGTTGCCATGGTCATGCTGCTGCGTGGTTTTGCCGACGCCATCATGATGCGTACCCAGTTGGCCATGGCCACCGAGGGTTCGCCTGGCTACCTGCCACCTGAACACTATGACCAGATCTTCACCGCCCACGGTGTGATCATGATCATCTTCATGGCGATGCCTTTCTTCACCGGCTTGATGAACCTTGCCTTGCCGCTGCAGATTGGTGCGCGTGACGTTGCCTACCCGTTCCTGAACTCCCTGAGCTTCTGGCTGCTGGTGTCCGGCGTGGTGCTGATCAACGTTTCCCTGGGCGTCGGCGAATTCGCCAAGACCGGTTGGGTTGCGTATCCGCCATTGTCGGGGCTGCAATACAGTCCGGGCGTGGGTGTGGACTACTACATCTGGGCGCTACAGTTATCAGGGCTCGGGACGACATTGACGGGGGTCAACTTCCTGGCCACCGTCCTGAAAATGCGCGCCCCTGGCATGAAACTGATGGACATGCCGATCTTCACCTGGACCTGCACCTGGGCAAACGTGCTGATCGTGGCTTCGTTCCCGATCCTGGCCGCTACCATGGCGCTGCTGTCGCTTGACCGTTACCTGGATTTCCACATTTTCACCAATGAACTTGGTGGCAATCCAATGATGTACGTGAACCTGTTCTGGGCATGGGGTCACCCTGAGGTGTACATCCTGATCCTGCCAGCGTTCGGTATTTTCTCCGAAGTGATCTCGACCTTTACCGGCAAGCGCCTGTTCGGTCACCACTCGATGGTCTACGCCTCTGGCGCGATCTCCGTACTGGGCTTCATGGTGTGGCTGCACCACTTCTTCACCATGGGTTCGGGGGCCAGCGTCAACGCCTTCTTCGGCCTGGCGACGATGCTGATTTCCATCCCGACGGGGGTGAAGCTATTCAACTGGCTGTTCACCATCTACCACGGTCGTCTGCGCATGACCAGCCAGGTCCTGTGGACCCTGGGCTTCATGGTGACCTTCGCCATCGGCGGCATGACCGGCGTACTGCTGGCCATCCCGGGTGCTGACTTCGTGCTGCACAACAGCCTGTTCGTGATCGCCCACTTCCACAACGTGATCATCGGTGGTGCTGTATTCGGCTACATCGCTGGTTTCAGCTTCTACTTCCCGAAAGCGTTCGGCTTCAAGCTGCACGAAGGCTGGGGCAAGGCTGCGTTCTGGTTCTGGATCTCGGGCTTCTTCGTCGCGTTCATGCCGCTCTATGCACTGGGCTTCATGGGCATGACCCGTCGTCTGAACGCCACCACCAACCCTGAGTGGGTACCGTACCTGTACGTTGCCATGTTCGGTGCGGTGATGATCGCTGTGGGTATCGCCTGCCAGCTGATCCAGCTGTACGTCAGCGTGCGTGATCGCAAGCAGAACATGTGCGAATCCGGTGACCCATGGAACGGCCACACCCTGGAATGGTCGACCTCGTCGCCACCACCGTTCTACAACTTCGCCGTGATCCCTACTGCGAACACCATTGATGCGTTCACCGAAGCCAAGGAAGACGGTACTGCGTACCAGAAGCCCAAGCACTACGAGCCGATCCACATGCCAAACAACACCGCCACTGGCGTGGTGATGGGTGCGCTGTTGACCGTGTTCGGTTTCGCGATGATCTGGCACATCTGGTGGCTGGCAATCGCGAGCCTGGTGGGCACTATCGGTTACTTCATCATTCACGCTGCCCGTGATGATCAAGGCTACATGGTGCCGGTCGAAACGATCGAACGCATCGAAGCCGAGCAGCACGCTCGCCTGGTAGCCGAGAAGAAGATCCCGGCCAACCGTGTAGAAACCTCGTTGGAACAGGCTTAAACCATGTCGAACTTAGTGACCAATGCTGGACACGCCCATGTCGATGACCATGGGCACGATGACCACCACCACGACTCGGGGCCGATAACCGTCTACGGTTTCTGGCTCTACCTGATGACCGACTGCATCTTGTTTGCGTCGATCTTCGCGGTGTACGCGGTACTGGTAAACAACGTAGCGGGTGGCCCGTCGGGCCACGACATCTTCGAACTGCCTTACGTGCTCGGCGAAACCGCCTTGCTGTTGTTCAGTTCGATCACCTACGGCTTCGCCATGTTGGCCTTCTACAAGGGCAACAAGAAGGGCGTACTGAGCTGGCTGGGCCTGACCTTCCTGTTCGGCCTGGGCTTCATCGGCATGGAGATCAACGAGTTCCACCTGCTGATCTCCGAAGGCTACGGCCCGCACCGTTCCGGTTTCCTGTCGGCGTTCTTCACGCTGGTCGGCACCCACGGTCTGCACGTATCCGCTGGCCTGCTGTGGATGGCAGTGATGATGTATCAGGTCAATAAGCACGGCCTGACCAACACCAACAAGACCCGCCTGAGCTGCCTGAGCCTGTTCTGGCACTTCCTGGACGTGGTCTGGATCTGCGTATTCACCGTCGTTTACTTGATGGGGACTCTGTAATGGCTAATGCACACTCCCATGACAGCCACGATTCAAGCCACGGCAGCGTAAAGTCGTACGCCATCGGCTTCATCCTGTCGGTCATCCTGACCCTGATCCCGTTCGGCCTGGTGATGTACCCAACCTTGCCGAAGTCGATCACCTTGATGATCGTCCTGGCGTTCGCGGTGATTCAGGTTCTGGTTCACCTGGTGTACTTCCTGCACCTGGACCGCTCCAAAGAGCAGCGCGAGAACGTGATCGCGTTTGTGTTCGCAGGCCTGGTGATCGTTCTGCTGGTTGGTCTGTCGCTGTGGATCATGTTCAGCATCCACACCTACATGATGGCGAAGTGAGGTAAGACCCGATGTCGCTTAAGCACTTTATCCAAATCACCAAACCGGGGATCATTTTCGGTAACGTGCTTTCTGTGGCGGGCGGTTTCTTCCTGGCCTCCAAGGGACATGTCGATCTGGCCATCTTCCTGGCTGCAATGATCGGTACGTCCCTGGTGGTTGCTTCCGGTTGCGTATTCAACAACTGCATCGACCGTGACATCGACATCAAGATGGAGCGCACCAAGAATCGCGTGCTGGTCCAGGGCCTCATCTCCCTGAAGCTGGCACTGATCTATGCGACCGTCCTGGGTGTTGCCGGTGTGGCCCTGTTGTACAAGGTGGCCAACCCGTTGGCGGCGCTGTTTGCCGTGATCGGTTTTGTCATCTACGTCGGCCTCTACAGCCTGTACCTCAAGCGCAAGTCGGTTCACGGCACGCTAGTGGGCAGTCTGTCGGGGGCAATGCCGCCGGTGATTGGTTATGTAGCTGTGACCAATAGCTTCGACATGGCCGCGCTGACGCTGCTGGTGATGTTCAGCCTGTGGCAGATGCCGCATTCCTACGCCATCGCGATTTTCCGCTTCAATGACTACCTGGCTGCGTCGATTCCGGTATTGCCGGTCAAGCGTGGCATCCAGGTGGCCAAGAAACACATCCTGCTCTACATCCTGGCCTTCCTCGTGGCGACCTTGATGTTGACCTTCAGTGGCTACGCCGGCATGAGCTACCTCGCCGTCGCCGCCGCGATGGGCATGTACTGGTTGTACATGGCCTGGACCGGCTACAAGGCGGTGGATGACACCGTCTGGGCGCGCAAGCTGTTCGTGTTCTCGATCTTCACCATCACCGCGCTCAGCGTAATGATGTCCCTGGATTTCCAAGTGCCGAAAGAGCTGTTGCTGACCTACGCCCACTGAGTGGTCTTGCAGTAAAAAAGCCCCGCCTTCGAAAGTCGCGCGGGGTTTTTTATTGAGCGCTGCGCTAAACCGGATACGCTGCGTTATCGTTGACGTTTTTCGCGAGCGAGCTCGCTCCTACCTCCCAATTCTACAAATGCAGGAAGCAATGCAATGAGTAAAAAAGCCGTGATGGTCTTCAGTGGCGGGCAGGATTCGACCACCTGTCTGATCCAGGCCCTGCCGCTGTATGACGAAGTGCACTGCATTACCTTTGATTACGGCCAGCGCCATGTGGCAGAAATCGAAGTGGCCCAGAAGCTGGCCAAGCAGTTGGGGGCCACTGTGCACAAAGTGATGGATGTGTCCCTGCTCAATGAGCTGGCGATCAGCAGCCTGACGCGCGACAACATCCCGGTGCCGACCGTGAACAGCTCGGGTGAAAGCCTGCCGAGCACCTTTGTGCCGGGGCGCAACATCCTGTTCCTGACCCTGGCTGCGATCTATGCCTATCAAGTGAAGGCCGAGACCGTCATTACCGGTGTGTGCGAAACCGACTTCTCAGGCTACCCCGATTGCCGGGATGAGTTTGTCAAAGCACTCAACCAGGCCCTCAAGCTGGGCATGGAATACGACGTGCGCCTCGACACCCCGTTGATGTGGCTGAACAAGGCCGAAACCTGGGCCCTGGCCGACTACCACGGGCAACTGGAGCTGGTGCGCGAGCAGACGCTGACTTGCTACAACGGCATCATCGGTACCGGCTGTGGCGAGTGTGACGCGTGCAACCTGCGCGCTCGGGGCTTGAATGACTACCTGCAGAACACGACACCTGTCATGCAGAGCCTCAAGCACAAGTTGAAACTGAAATAACCCTTGCAGGAGCGAGCTTGCTCGCGAAAAACCTGAGAGCGCCGCGTTCCACCAGATGCGCTGCGTGATCGTTGACGTTCTTCGCGAGCAAGCTCGCGCCTACAGGATTATTGATAGCGCTTGAACAATGAACGTGCCCCGTAGGCCGGCAGGATGTTGAAGAACGCAAAGCCGACTTTGATCGCGATCTGTACATAGATCATGCTGAGGATGTCGCTGGTCTGCATCGCCCCGTAGAAGGCGATAAAGCAGAACAGGAAGCTGTCGATAATCACCGCAAAGAACGTACTGAGGAATATCCGCAGGTATAGATACCTGGAGTTGGTCAGCTCCTTGATCTTGCACAGCAAGTAGGAATTTATATTCTCCGACACCAGGAACGAGACCGAAGAGGCCACCAGCACCGACGACACTTGCAGGATCACGTCGGTATAAGGCCCATCCAGCTTCCAGCCCGGTAGCCCTGGCAGGAACGTGGAGCCATACAGCAGGATGATGATCATCGCGTTGCTGGCAAACGCAAACAGAATGGCTCGCCTGGCCAGGCGCAAGCCAAAATTCTCGTTGAGCAAGTCCACGATCAAGAAGGTCAGCGGGTACAGGAACGTGCCCGGCGTGACGATGATGCCCAACGACTCCAGGTAAATCGGTTTGGTCGCGGCAATGCTGGTGAAGATATAGAAGGTGAACAGCAGCAAGTTCAGGATGATGTAGATCATCCAGGAGTTTTCATTGCGGTCGTTTATATCGTAGGCGGTCAGCGTTCCGCCTTGGGAGTAGAACTTCTTGTACAGGTTCTTGATTTCCATCTTGTTGAAGTTGTCCATCATTTCACTGCTGAGCACTTCACTCAGCTTGATCTTGAGGACCTTGCCCGTGGCGATCACCATGATCACCGCCAGGCGCTTGTCGTTTTCAAAGCCCAGCAACTTGTATTTGCTGTTTTCCACGGCGCCCTCAGACGTTGTCATTGAAGCGCTCCTCAAGGATGTCGCCGATGACACACAAACGCTCTGAGTTCCCGCAGGGTTCGAGGGTGATGAACAGCTTCTTGGTGGCGCGGTCGTACACCAGTTTTTCTTTATCGTCGCTCGACGAGCCTTTCTGCACGATCAGCAAGTCCCCCGGTTCATTGAGGCCGGGAATCCCGTGCTCCAGGCGCACGCCGATCAGGTTGCAGGCGCTGCCAAAGTAGTAGGTCAGCGGATGAAGCGTGGCCAGCTCACCGATGCGCTTGCCCAGGCTTTGCATGAGCAGGCTTTCCTTGAGCACAGGCACTGCCGCCGGGTTCTTGTTACCCAGTGGGGAAACATTGCTCTCGATGACTTCCTTGGCTTCAAAACTGATCGTCTCGATTTCTTCGTAGGAGACGCCAAAGAAGTCAGAGATCTTGCGTATCGTCGACTGCTGTACGTTAACGACCTTGCCTTCCAGGATGTTATAGATGGTGGTCCTGGTCAGGCCGGCGGCACTGCTTAACGAAAGCTGGGTTTCGCCACGACTCTTGATCAAGTACTTGATGTTGCTCTTCAAGTGCTCGGTTTTTTCCCGTCTGTGTATCAAGTGCTCACCACTTCCATTTAGTCATCAGTCCATGCCGGCAGAACCCGTTCTTGAGGGTTCGCGGCAGTGAAAGTGTTGCATGCGCCCGCTACAACAATAAAGTACTGAGTGCAGGGATACGCCTCGGTGGTAAATCAGGCAACGGCTTTCTCGTCATACTCTTCTGAACGGCCAGCGCGAATCCCTCGCGCCTCTACAAGGAGTAGTCACCATGGTGCGTGTCAGTCGTCGATCCCTTCTCGCCCTGGGCGCGGCCCTGCCTGTGTTGGGGCAGCTCAATTGGGCGCTTGCCAGCCCGGCGCCGACGAAATCTGACAAGGTACTACTCAATTACAACGAAAGCCCCTACGGCCCTTCAGACGCGGCTCGCCAGGCGATGCAGCGCGCGATTGCAGCCTCCGGGCGTTACCCTTACCCGGACATGTATGCATTGGCCGCGTTGTTTGCCGAGCAACAGGGCATCGCCGAAGAAAACATCGGGGTATTTGCCGGCTCGATGGCTGCCCTGCGTTACGCGGTGCTGGCGTTCGCCAGCCAGACCCGCGGCCTGGTGATGGCCACGCCGTCCTACGAAGTACCGCGCCAGGCGGCCGAATCGATCAAGGCGCCGGTGCATGAAGTTAACCTCGACGCCCAGCATGCCCACGATGTGCACGCCATGCTCGCCGCGGACCCACAGGCCGGCATGCTGTACCTGTGCAACCCCAACAACCCGACCGGTACGCTCACCTCGACCGAGGCTATCCGCCACGCTCTGGTGAATAAACCCAAGGGCAGCGTGCTGGTTGTGGACGAGGCTTATATCGACTTCTGCGACGCCCCCAGTTGCGTAAGTTGGGTCAGGGAACACCACGACCTGCTGGTACTGCGTACCTTCTCGAAGATCTATGGCATGGCCGGTGCGCGCCTGGGCCTGGCGATCGGCCACCCGGCGCTACTGGAGCGGTTGGCCGTGTTCGGCGGCGACAACGTCCCGGCCGGCGCCAGCTTGCTGGCCGCCCGTGCGAGCCTGGAAGACGCGCAACTGGTGGGCCAACGCAGAGCGCTCAATGCCAGGTTGCGCGATGAGACGATCGCCTGGCTCAAGGGCCGAGGCTTTACCTGCACCTTTTCCCACAGCAACTGCTTCATGATCGACGTGAAGCGCCCGGCAGAGCAGGTGATTGAGCAGTTGGCGGCACGGAATGTACTGGTCGGGCGGGTGTGGAAGGACTGGCCGCAGTGGGTGCGGGTGACGGTGGGCAATGAGCAGGAGATGGAGCGCTTTCGCGAGGCGTTCGCGGCGCAGGTCTAGCCCCTGGGTTTGCATCCGTTGCCTGGACAGGTAAGCCAGGCATGCTGCATGCTCGACCGGGTTGAATGATCAAGGAAGACACCTGTGCGACCTAATGGCCAACCCGATAAAAAATCGCCCATGCTGCCCGAGGATATGCGCCGCTTGCTCGATACCGAGCTGAGCCGCCGTGGCCTGGGACACTTCGAGGTCTACCAGTGTGGGCCGACGCTGGACCAAGCGCAGATTGTGTCCAATTACCCCGAGGCCATGGAGCCTTCCGACACGGCCGACGATTTCTACCGGCGTGGCGAGCTGGTTTCATTGACCCGTACGCGGATCAAACCATTTTTCTGGAGTGATGAACACCTGCTGGCCGTGGCCGATGAGGCGGTGCCGGTGCCGGGCCCCTACAAACCCGTTGGCGAGGGCGCCAGTTTTATCGTGCATGGCAATCGCGGCTTCTACTCGGTGCTCAATCTGTGCAGCTTCGGCGAACATCGGCAATTTCGCGAGACCGTGCTGGCCCATCAAAGTGAACTGCAGATGCTGTTGGTCTCGATGTACGACGAGGCCCTGGAAGATCACGCGGCGCCTGTCGAACAACAGACGGTGCTGACCCCAAGGGAAACCGAAGTATTGTCCTGGGTCAGCCTGGGCAAGACCTACAACGAAGTGGCACTCCTGACGTCGATGACCTCCCATACGGTCAAGTTTCATATGAAGAATATCTTCGGCAAATTGCAGGTCAGCAACGGCAAATCAGCAATCGGCAAGGCCCTGCAATTGGGCTATATCCGCCACCCGGCCTGAGGCCGCAATCACCGCCTACCTGTCCAAATGGGTAGCTTGTTCGCCGCACAGTGCTGCATTAGTTTGCCCAGCTATGGAGTTTGGCGCCGGACACACCGGCGCCGCCATTGCGAAAGGACATCCGGATGAGCCGCTCTGCAGCTTTGCTCCACACCTGTGCCAGCGTGCTGCGCTGATGGGTACTTTTCACGCCTTGCGCGGCCTTAATGCGCGGTTGCAAGCATTGTTCATGATCACGCTGGTGTTCCGCACGGGCACCCTGGCGTTTCCTTTTTACGCGGCGTACCTGATTCATCAACACGCGATATCGGCAGGTACGGCAGGCCTGTTGGTCGGCGTGTATGGCGCGGGCGCCCTGTGTACCGACCTGATCATCGGCGCCGTGATCAAGCGGTTTTCGGCCAACCGGGTCATTCTCGGTTCGTTGTTGTTCAACGCGGTGTTGCTGCTGGTCATTCCCTCGGTGGATAACCTGCTCGCGCTGTTCCTGTTGTCGTTTCTCTGGGGGGCCTGTTACGAAGCCTTCACACCGGCCGCGTTCTCCGAGACTGTGGCTCACAGTAATCTTGAGTCACGCAAAGTGGCGTTTTCCTGCAACCGATTGGCGATCAACATCGGCATGGCCATCGGGCCGCTACTGGGCAGCTTGATCTTCCTCAGCAATGCCGACGCGGTCTTCTACATCAATGCCGTGCTGTCCCTGCTGGCCTTCGCCGCCTGCCTGCGGTTTGGTCGGTCTCGGCAGGCCACCCAAGGCGTACCTGTCGCCGTCAAAGGCGAGGGCTTGCCCGAGGTGGCGGCTCATGAGCGTTCGCGACTGCTGGTGATCCTGTTGGCAGCGCTGCCGGTGCACGTGGCTTACGCATTACCGCCGACTTTTCTGTCGGCGTACATCATCAACTACACCCAATTGCCGGCCTATTACGTGGGCATCATCTTTTTTATCAATGCGTTGCTAGTGATTGTGTTTGAAGTGCCGATCAACCTGCGCATGGCGCACTTGTCGAGCAGTCGCTCGCTGATCATTGGCCTGTTGCTGGCAGGCTGCGGTTTCTTCTTGATGGGCTTTGGTCAGGTCGGCGCGCTGTTGGTGCTTGCTACGGTGTTGTGGAGCCTGGGCGAGATGATTGTGTTCCCCGCGATCACCCACTACGTCAGCAGCATTTCCAGCCGCGACAGCGTGGGCCGCAACCTTGGCTACTACTCGGCGGGCGTCAACATCGGCGTGATGATCGCGCCCTCGTTGGCGTTCATGTTGCTGGCCCGGCCAACCTTGCCGTCACCGTGGCTGCTGGCAGGCTGTGTGTTGCTGCTGTTCGCAATCGCCGTGGGGATGATGAAAAGCTCGGCGGTGTTGTGGAATAAAGAGGCGTAGACGGCAACCGGCGCTGCGCCTTGCACGCGCGCCTGGTTGCGTCAGTACTTACTGGGCGGCGATGGCGTAGCCGTCAAAGGCGCTTTGCTGTTGCAGCGCGGTCACGATGCTCTTGCGCGTGACCGGTTGCTCGGCGCCGCTGTTGTCGATGAAGGTTTCGCTCGCAAGTTCCGCCTCGCTGCCTTCGCCCACAAAGGTGAACCCCAGGAACTCCAGCGCTTCGCGGTCCACATTGAGCTTGGAGCGCGGCGTGCGCAGCGGCAAGGTGACGCTGATGCCATCCTTGCTGATCACAAACACTTCGGTGTCTTTCTTGGCGCGTGCAGCCTTGCCCTTGCCGGCGCTCGGGTTGCTGATGGCCTGGTGCGACTGGTTAAGCACTTTGAGGGCCAGGCCATAGACCAATTCCTGGAACTCGGGATCGTCCTTGAAGCTGGACAGGATGCGGCTGATCGAGAACTGGCTGCTCAGGTGTTCCAGGGCGGCGTTGTCTGCGGCTTCGGCGTCTTTCAATTGTTTGAGCTGGCCCATCAGGTCATAGGCTTTGTCATCGTCGAAGGCATCGTGGGCCTGGCGGATGGCAACGCGTAGCTCGCGGATCTGGTCGCTTTCCTTGGAGGTGTGAAACGCGTCCAGCACCATCTCGCTGATGATCTTGGCGGCTGGCACATGCTGTGAAAGATTGATGGCGTTTTCGTATTCGGCTTTGGCGTACAGGGCGACTACGGATTCTTCGGCGGATTTTTCGGTGTAGGAATCAGACATTAAAATTTCACTGCGTAGTATGCGGAGAGACAAAAAAACGTCGGGCATTTTCAGCGGGTGAGGGGATCAGGTCAAGGCAGCCCGCTATTCGTCCAGCTGTGTGAGGCACGCCTGGAAGATATCCAGGCCTTCCTCCAACACCGCAGGTTCAATGGTCAGCGGGGCCAGCAAGCGCACGATGTGCCGCGACTTGCCGCTGGGCATCAGCAGCAAGCCAGCCTCTCGCGCCAGCTCCAGCAGTTGCGCCAGTTGCTTGGGAGCGGGTGTGCCGTCGGCATGGGCCAGTTCAATGCCCCGCATGGCGCCGACACCGGTGAGGCGGCCCAGGTAGGGCGACAGTTGCTGCGCGCGCCAGGCTTCATAGCGACCCACAATCGCGGCCTCCTGCGCGACGCCCCAGGCGTGCAGGTTTTTGTCGCTCATCACCTCAAGGGTCGCCAGCGCCGCCGCGCAGGCGACGGGGTTACCGGAGTAGGTGCCGCCCAGGCCGCCTTTGGGCAGGTTGTCCATCAGCGCCTTGCGCCCGACCACCGCCCCCAGCGGCATGCCGCCGGCGATGCTTTTGCCGAGCAGTAGCAGGTCCGGCTCGATGCCCAGGCGAGAGAAGGCGAAACGCTGTCCGGTGCGGCCAAAACCCGACTGGATTTCATCGATGATCAGCAGGATGTTGTGCTGGTCGCAGAAGCGTCGCAAGGCTTGGGCAAACTCAGTGTCCAAGGCTAGAAAACCGCCTTCGCCCTGCACCGGCTCGATGATGAAGCAGGCCACATCGTTTATGTCGATTTCCACGCTGAACAGACGCTCCATCGCCTTCAGCGCGTCGGCGCAGGTCATGCCGTTATCGGTACTGGGGTAGGGCAGGTGATACACAGGGCCGGGCAGTAAGCCGACCTTCTGCTTGTAGGGCGCGACCTTGCCATTGAGGTTGAGGGTTGCCAGGGTGCGCCCATGGAAGGCACCGTCGAAGGCGATCACCGCCGTGCGACCAGTGGCACCACGGGCGATCTTCAAAGCGTTCTCTGCCGCTTCTGCACCGCTGTTGGTGAGCATGCCGCTGACGGGGTAACCCACCGTGATAAAGGCGCTGAGGCGTTGCATCAACTCGATGTAGGGCGTATGCGGTGCGGCGTTGAACGCGTAATGGGTGAGCCGGGCCGCTTGCTCGCAAATGGCCGCCACCACGGCCGGGTGGCAATGGCCCAGGTTGAGCACGCCGATACCCCCGACAAAGTCGATGTAACGCTTGCCTGCAGTGTCCCAGACCTCGGCGTTTTTACCGTGACTGAGGCTGATGGGGTGAACGATGGAAATCGACTGGCTGATGCTAGCGTGACTCATGGCTCTGGGACTCGGCAGTGGTGGGCGCAGCGCTATCTAAGCCGCGCGCCCGGCCTTGCCGCAAACGAAATAAAGTCGCCGTGTCATTCCACCTTGGAAGGAGCTGCGACTATTCCGACACCCCATCCTTGCCCGCCGCCTTGGATCGGTACAAGGCTTGATCGGCCCGCGCCATCAGCGCAGCCGGGGACTCGCCCATGCGCCGCTCCACCACGCCCAGGCTCAGGGTAAGGTTCAAGGCGCCCACGGGGGCCGCCTCCTTGATTTTATGGCGAATCCTTTCGGCCAACTCTTTGGCCTCGTCCAGGCTGCTTTTGGGCAGCACCACCATAAACTCATCGCCGCCCCAGCGCGCCAGCAAGTCGCTTTTGCGTACGCAGGCTTCCAGATGTTCCACTACCCGTATCAGGGTCTGGTCGCCGACGCCATGGCCGTATTGGTCATTGATCGGCTTGAAGTCATCGACATCCATGGCCACCAGTGCCAGGGGCAGGCGGAAGCGTTCGGCGCGGTCGCATTCCTCCAGCAGCACTTTTTCCAGGCGGTACCGGTTGGCGATGCGCGTCAGGGCGTCCCGCTCGGCCAAAGAGCGGTTTTCGTCCAGTTGTAATTGCAGTTGCTGGTTGACGCGCGACAACTCAAGCGTGCGCTCCGCGACCAGCGCTTCCAGAGACTGGTTGCGCTTTTGCAACTGTTCGATGGAGCATTTGCGCGTATGGATATCGCGGTGTGCGCCGACCATGCGCGCCACTGAACCGTCGGGGTTGCGGGCAATGACGTAGCCGCGGTCCTCGATCCAGAGGTACGTACCGTCTTTTTTGCGACAACGGTATTCGGCCCGGTAATGAGCGGCGCGTAGGCTGATGTAGTCATCGAACACCGTCATCACGCGAGGGTAATCCTCGGGGTGGATCACGTTCTCCCAGGTGAAGACGCTGTTTTCCAGGGAGTGGTGGGAGTAGCCAAGCATTTCGTACCAGCCGGGATTGCGGTAGACGAAGCCGGTATTGGCATTCCAGTCCCAGATGCCATCACTGACCAACTCCATGATGGCGTGCAACAGGTCGACGTTAAGGTCGGAAACCTCATGGCGTAGCGGTTCTTTGCCGGATGTATCGTCCATCTGCACGCTTCCTGCGGGGGCTGGCGCCCAAGGCCAGTCATGGTTGACGCCGATACTCCGTGGCTGGCGCTACTGTACATCGGCGCTTGCGCGCTTTGAATAGGGCAGGTGTGCTGCTTTTGACGAGTGGCGAAACGCTATTTTTCTGGCGCCATCATCTTTGTTCGAGGCTTCCCATCCGCGTTGTGCTGGTAAATGGCTTGCGGTTGGCCCTGCTCATTGAAAAACACCTGGCCAATGCCCGCCGAGTTCCACAGCCGCTCACCCGCTTCGGCGTGCTCTGGAATATAGGGCACCACCTGCATGGTGCGGCGGCGGGTAAACCAGTTAAGCGGCGAACGCGGGGAGTAGAGCCAGCGGTTGAGGCGGTCGAACCATTCCAGCAGGCGCGGCGGGAACTCGTTCTTGATGCCGCTGCTGGTGATTTGCCAGATATTGGGGCCGCCGTTGCGGTGGCGGATCAGCACTTGGTAGACAAACGAGTAATGCACATCACCGGAAAGGATCACGTAGTTACCCGGCGTGCGCGAGTGGCGGAAGATATTCAAAATCACTTGGGCAGCGCCGCGGTGGGCCATCCAGTTCTCGGCGTCCACCAGCAGTGGGAAGCCACACCAGCTGAAAACCTTCTGCACCGTCTCGATCAGCTTGACGCCAAAGACCGGCGCGGGCGAGACAATGATGGCTGACGGGTGGTCCAGTAGCGCTTGTTGCAGTTCGCTCAAGGCTTCCCAGTCCAGCAGGCCGGAAGGTTGCTTGAGGGTGAACTCGCTGCGCCAGCGTCGGGTGCGGGTGTCGAGTACCACCAGCGCCGGGGTGGTGGGCAATACGTAGTGCCACTGCTGGAATTTCAGCAGTGTGGTGACTAGCTCATCCTGCTGTGTGGCGTCCAGGTGGTTGTCTTGCGCCTGGTTGGCAAGTGCCTGGGTTTGGCTCACCAGTTCGCCAAACACCTTGGGCTGGTTGCCCCAGCCCTGGCATAAAAGATAGGCCATCAACGCATTACCGATGATGCGTTTGGAGAAGGGATGGCCGTAGGCAGTTTCTTCCCATTGGGCGCTGAGGTTCCAGTCGTCGGTGATGTCGTGATCATCAAAGATCATCAGGGTCGAGAGGTGGGCGAATACCCGGGCGACCCCTGGAAGGCCACTGCGAAATTGATCGATCTGTATCTGTTCGCGGGCATAACGCTGCTGTTCTTGCGCGCTCAGTTGCGGCGGTTGGGGGGAGATCAGTGTCCACGGTGTGGGCGACCAGGCCAGCAGGTACATGGCGATCACTTCGGCAAAGGTCACCAGGTGATTATCGGCGGTGCTGCTGGTGAAAATCGGTTTCTTCACGCCGCCGAAAAAGCGCTCACGCAAGGTCTCGTTACTGTCCAGCGCGGGGAGCAGGTCGGCGCGATGGTAATAGCTGGCGCGATGCCCGTAGAGGGCGGCACTGTCGTCAACCACGGCCCCTTCCAGGTATTCGTCGAACAGGCCCAGGCGCGCGATTAATTCATGAATTGCCCGCAGCATGGGCCCCGCGACGTCGTCGGCGTAGACCTGGTCGCCGCTCATCATCAGCAAGGCGGGGCGTTGTGCCACGGTGGGAGCTTGCGCCAGCAGACGATCAATGCACAGCAACCCGTCATCAGCGCGATGGTGAGGCTTGCGGCAGGAGCCGTGGACCAGTTGGTGGATGCGCCCATGCACGACGAAATCGGGCAGCGTGGCGCCTGCGTACAGCAGATGGGGTGCCCACTGGGCTATTCCGCAGCCGTCAATAAACAGGTCATAGTGGATGTTTACATCCAGAGGCAGGGCGTCAGTCAGGGGCACATCGATCAAGTGGATAAACGAATGGCGCCCGACGGGAACGATCTGACAATGTGCATGAAGGTGAATATCCAGCGTTGATCCCTGAGCGTGCTGCAGCCTCATAACCAGCTTCAGTTCCCGGCTCGCCACCAGCCATAGCACCACACGCTTTGGTTCCAGGCGGCGCAGCAACGGGCCGGCAAGTACGGGGGGAAGTGACTGCAGTTCAGGCATGACGCGATCGGCTCACTAACAAGACAAGCACTCAGTATAACGCTGAAAATGTCGGCATTTCGTCAACGAACGTCAGACAGTAATATGTTGTGGCTATTAATGAATAAGCAGCGCCCTGGGCGCTACTTATTTAGTAGTTGCGCTTAAGTAAGTTTACTCAAAGAACATGGCCTTTGCCGAGACTGTCCAAGCCACCACCATTACGTCTGCCGCCTCTGTCTGCGGTGACCCCATTGTCATTAATCGAATTATCGGGAGCGATTTGATCGAGGCTTCGTTTCGAGCGTGAGTTGACCTTCTCGCTGGCTTGGGTGTCTTGGTCGGGGGCGGATTGGGAAATGTAAGTATTGACGGGATTAAAGCCGGTAGAATTGAACACGGTAACGCCTCACTATTAATGGCATGGTTTACATGGCATGTTCTTCCCTGTAACAGTGCTCGGCGTAAGTTAGTGGAGTTCGGTGTTTTTTGCGAGGTGTTCTATGTTTCTGTTTGTGATGGCTGAGTTGGTTTTATTGTTGAATTTTGGTTGTTTTATTTTGAAACTTTTTTAAAGAAATGCAATGTTGTATGAGTATATGTTTGGTTTTCCGTCCTCGGTTATGGGGCAGCAGGGGCAATATGGTTGCCCCTGCCGGCAAATGGCTCAGTTGTTTGCCTCAATCGTCACCTTCGGTACGGTAAATCGAAACTCGCTGCCCTGACCCTGCTTGCTCTCGGCTTCGATCCTGCCGCCATGCGCCTTAACGATGCCTTGGGTGATATACAGCCCCAGCCCGCTGCCGGTGGGGTTGTTTTCAGTCTGGGTCCAATAGCGATCGAACACATGGGGCAAATCGTCCGGCGCAATGCCCTCACCGGAGTCGCGCACCGAAAATACAATCTCCTCGCCGGCGCTCATGGCGCTGATGCCGATGTTGCCCTGGCGCGGAGTGAACTTGATCGCATTGCCGATCAGGTTCGACAGCACCTGGAACAAGCGCTCCGGGTCGGCCTTGATTTGCAGGCCAGGCTCGACATTGAACGACAGGTCGATGCCCTTTTCCGAGGCCAAGGGCGCCAGCAGCGAATACGCCTCTTCAAAAATCTGGCTGACGTCCAGCGCCACCGGCTTGACCACATAGCGCCCGGCTTCGATTTTCGAGGTGTCGAGCAAGTCTTCCAGCAACACGTTCATGCGCCCGGCAGCCTGTTGCATGGTGTCAATGGCGGAAGATATGCGCCGTGAAGTGTGGGGACCATCGGAGCTGAAGGCTTTTTGCATCATGCCGCAGAGCATGGAGATGACGGTCATGGGGTTGCGCAGGTCGTGGGAAACCACCGCGACCAGCTCGTCCCGCGCACGCACCGCTTGTTGCTCGCGCAGCACTTGGCGGGACAGGTCGTTCTCCAGGGCCGAGCGGCGCAAATCGTTGGCGGCAAACAGGTCGCCATGGCTCCACTTGGTGGAGATACCAGCCATTTCCACTTTCCAGATTTCAAACGAGGTGCGTGGGCGAAGGCGCATGCCCGCGTCGCAGGTTTCCAGATTCAGCGGCTTCTGCGGGTCGCCACTCCAGTGGATGTTCTCTTTGACTTCCGGGCGAAACCACAGCACCCCGTTATCCACAGGCTTGGGCAAGCTCATGGCGAGCACGCCGCTGGCCACGCTCTGGTATTCGGCGGCCGGCGGATAAACCGAGGCCAGGTTATGGCTGGAAAATACCGGTGCGCCGTCGCCCTGCAACCACTTGTGCAGCGCGCGTATCTGCGCCGGTTCCGGGCAGTTGCCGTAGCGGTGTAATTGCTTGTCTTCGATGATCGCCACGCCGCCGGAGAGGGTCAGGTCCATCAGCAGTCGGCCTTGCTGGGCCAAGCCGTCGAATACGTTATTGGCAGAGGCTTTCATCGCCCGATCCAGCAGCGCCAGCGCTTCGACTTTCTCGTCGCGCTGGCGGCTCAGCTCCAGGGCCTCCATGGCACTGATCTGCAATGACAGCACCTGGCCGATGGTCTGGCAGGCCATGCGCAGGTCGTTGGGCACCAGCAGCGGCTCACGGTTGCCGCAACTGATCAGGCCCCAGAGTTTGTCGCCCTTCATCAGTGAAATACTCATGGACGACAACACGCCCATGTTCTGCATGTACTGGCAGTGAATCGGCGACACGCTGCGCAGGGTGGCGAAGCTCAGGTCCAGAGGCTGCCCGGTGTCCGGGCGCAATTTGGGCACCAGCGGTACCGGTTCGTAGGATGCATTCGGGATGATCCGTAGCCAGTTGGTGCGATACAGTTCGCGAGCCTGCTCGGGGATGTCGGACGCGGGGAAGAACAGCCCGTTGAACAATTCCATGGACGGCGCCGAGGCCTCGGCGATCACCTGACCATGGCCTTCCTCTTCGAAGCGATAGATGAGCACCCGGTCATAACCGGTCATGGCCTGGATTTCGTTGACGGTGATGGCGTAGAGCGCCTCCAAGGTCTTTGCCGATTGCAGGCGGTGCAGCATCTTGCCCAGGTCGCTGGTGCGGCCACTGTGCGCTCGGGGTTTGAAATCCTTGAGCCGTGGTTCGAATTCCAGCACTAACACGCCCTGATGGCGATGCAACAGGCCTTCGAACTGCTCACCCTTGAAGGTTATCAGCAGGGGCGGCGAGTCCAGGAATGCGCTGTCCTCGGCCATGGTTTGCACGGCCTGGGCGTACTCCTCGCCAATCAATCTGTGCAACGGTTGATCCAACAGCGCCTCGGGGGCGTGGCCGAACAACGTACCGACGTTGGCACTTACCTGAATGATGTTCAGGCCAGGTTCCGACAAGGTCAGCAGCACGCCGTGGGGCTGGATGGCCCCCGGAAAACGAATGGGTTCGTCGGCGCAGTTGGCAAGCAGCTCTTCAAAATCTTCGGGTTTCATAGCAATACCTCCTGGCTGTCGAGCCATTGCTCAAAGCCGCTGAATGTCGAGCGGGCCGCCATCACCGCGCGCACGGCGGCATCTGTATCCAGTGGCTGACGGCCCAGATAATCGAGGAAATCTTTCCAGCGCCGTCCGGTCTCGGCGCCGTATACATTGAGAAAGGCACCGCCGTTGTCGGCGTTCACATCCAGGCGCAGGGCTATTTCCCGGCGCAGCACTTGGCCGCCCAGGGTGGCGCCTTCCAGCACATACAGGGCGCCGAGGCACGCAGCTGGTGTGTCTAATACGGGGAGCTGGGTACAGCGAGGCAGGGCATGGATGGCGTGCTCAGTCAGGCCGAGCGCGTGCAGGTCATGGACCAGGGTTGGCGTTTTCACACGCAACGCAGACTCATATCCGTCGGGAATCAAACCGCTGTCATACAGCGCCGCTTCCATTGGCTGATAAAAGCCGTGGTACGCCTGCAGCAAGCGCCGATACCACTGGGCATCCAGGCGCTCGGAAAAAAACGGCAGGCGCTGTTCCAACGCCACATGCAGCAGGCCCGTGCCCGTGCGCAACGTTTCCAACAAGGAGGGCGCACTAACGTCATGGGCCTGTGAATGCATTCAATGAGCTCGAACTGTGGGCCTGTCGGCCATGAATGACGCGTGAAAATGGGCGACGATTCTACACGACTCATTGTCGTCAGCTGAACGCAGAAGCGAAAAGGCTGACCATCGGATCAGAAAAGTCGCTCCCTGCACCTTACATGACCGCAGAACTAGCCCTCAAGTTCGGTTGAAATGATATCGCGCTGCTATCAATCCCGGGACTGGCCCTAGTGCGTCAATGCTGTCTGCACGCACTCAAGCAAGTGGTCGGTACTCCAGGGCTTGGGCAGAAACCGCACGGAACTGCCCAGCTCGGCGGCGATTTTCGTATTACCTGAGGTCAGCACTACCTGTACTTCAGGCCACCGGTGGGCGACGACACGGCTCAAGTCATAACCATTGAGCAAGCCGGGCATTTGAATATCACTGACAATCAAATCCACCGGGTCATCGCCGCGCTCCAGGTAAATCATCCCTTCGTCTGCCGATGCAAACGATGTCACCACCGCACCAAAGTCTTCCAGCACATCCACCATCAACGCCCGAATGATCTCGTCGTCTTCCAATACCAAAATCGATGGCTGAGCCATGATCCTTACTCCACCATCAGGGGTTCAGTAAGGTGGAGTAGGGGTTGGGTATATAGGTTCGATTGGATGTTTTTTAAACGATGGGTGGTCATTTGGCTGCTTGTGAGCCATGGGCACGACAATCCGTTAAGGTGAACGCCACCCTGCCATCCAAGGAATGCCATGTTCGACCGTAACCCACTCGTGCCTGAACTGATCGTCACCCGCCTTGGCGCGAGCCTGGCGTTCTGGATCGAACAGTTAGGTTTCGCTATTGCCTATCAGCGCGCAGAAGAAGGCTTTGCCTACCTCGACCTTAACGGCGCGCAAATCATGCTCGAACAATACGGCCCCGAGGCCGGCCAGTGGCTTACCGCACCGTTGCAGCCCCCATTCGGGCGCGGCATCAACCTGCAAATCGATGTGCCCGCCGTAGCACCCATCCTGCAACGCTTGGCGCAGATCGGCTGGCCCTTGTTCCGCGATGTAGAGGACGCCTGGTACCGAGCCGGTGACGTGGAGGCCGGGCAGCGCCAGTTCATCGTGCAAGACCCGGACGGGTATCTGGTGCGTCTGGTGCAGCGGCTGGGAGAAAGGCCGGTCGAACAGGCATAATCCAAGGCAACAGCCGATAGGGAGACGTGAATGAAGTATGTGTTATTGACCCTCGCCCTGACCGTTATCGCCGCACCCGCGTTCGCTGCGGGCGATGCCGAGGCGGGCGGCAAACTCTTCACCAAGACCTGCGGCGGCTGCCACAGCATTGGTGAGGGGGCGCGGGGTGGTTTTGGCCCGGAACTGAACGGCATCATCGGCCGGCCTGCCGGTACCACTCAGGACTATCAGTATTCGGATGCGATGAAGAACTCGGGCGTGGTGTGGACGCGGGAAAAACTGGCGGCCTACATTGAAGACCCGAAATCGGTGGTCAGTGGCACGCGGATGATCTTCTGGGGGATCAGTGACCAGGAGAAGATTGAAAATATCCTGGCGTATTTGGAGACATTCCAGCCCAAGTGAGATGCCCAGGCTGGCACGCATCACCGTCCTCTGTCCTCTGTAGGAGCGAGCTTGCTCGCGAAAAGCTCACAGGCGTCGCATTCATTCAGGAAGCACGCGTGATCGTTGACGTTTTCGCGAGCAAGCTCGCTCCTACAAAAAAGCCTTGCTGAACCCGCGACGCAAGGTCCGGGTAAAAGGGTCGCGAGTTCAGCCAAGCACTCCCATAGCATCTTGGCATCGCGGGGTAGGTGCTCTGAAAAAATATCCCAATCAGAAAACTCAAGCGTATCAGGCATTTCTACCAAGCCGGTGATGGCGTCCCAAAAAGCATCCCAGTTTTGGCGATACCAGTTGGGAAAGTTGAGTGAAGTGCACAGCGTGGCGTGAAGTTCTTTGTGGTTCTGGATGCGGCTAAGGTCAATTTTGATGAGGGAGGAACGGGTCACTTGTGCACCATTTGCTTTTTCATCTGCTATAGCTCAGGCTGAATTCTTTGAGTCATTACTCGTTTGAAACTTCGTAATCAAATGCGATGAAGTAGTCACTTTCTGAAAGAGCAATTTCATGAGAAAAGCGCGGCTGTATCACTGATAGCCATTCCCTGCGCAATTCAAACATGCCGTTATTGACTTCCGCTGCGCTCAACAACCCGAGCGTGGAAATCACCGAATAGTCATCTCCGCAGTCCGCTGAACTTTCCGTTCCTCTTAGCCTCTCTGTGGTTCTGTCGAACCATTCCAACCTTATTTTTAGTCCCATGTAGTCCTCACAAATATTTTTTGATGTTTCGTTTTTTGATCGGCCCTTTTAGCTGCTCGCCGCTTATGTGGTTGAACGCACCTATATGGCTCCCATCACTTGCTAGATAAACCTCCAGCTTCCCGTGCTGAGAGTCCCATTCATAGATCTTCCGACCTTTTTCCTCAATCCAGCGTTCTCTCAGCCCGGCGCCTCCTTGTCTGGGAGTCTTGGGTTTTGCTTTTATCAGTTTTTCAAAGCCAGTTATTTGTTCAGTGTTAGGCGCTTTGTGGTACTTGTGATCCCCAGCCTTGGCACCTACCACCACATACAGCGGCCGAACCCCCGACTCCGCCGGAAACACCAGAATAAAATCCCGATAGTCCGGTGGGTAAATAGGGTTAACCAGAATCTGCGCCGCCGTTCCCGTCGGTGGGTAGATCCAGATCACCGGTGCTTGCGGCGCAGCCTCCAATGCCGGAATACCTAAGGTGTCATTTGGATCAACGGAGGGCGTCCAGATCAGCTCTACGCCATTATTCAAATCTGCTACTAACTGGCCACTGCGGTTTTGAAATTGCACCACATCAATCATCTGCCAATCGGCATTGTTACCTGTGTAAAACCCATACCCCTTGAGCGTGCCGTCGTCGCGTTGCTCGATATGCAGCCGCATCTGCGAACGCGCTCGTTGCAGCGAACGCAATTGTTCCTCGTTGTAGAGCGCGCTATCACTTAGATCCGACGGCCAAGCCAGCGCTACCAACCCTGTCAACAGGCTACCAGCGACGGATGCGCTGACTGTGGCCGCCGATTCCAAAAACGCTGTACGCAATGCCAACTGCCCTAAGCCGGCTGGCAGTGCACTGCCGCTGATCTTGCGCAAGGCAACCGCGCCTCGGGCGTCCACTTCGCGCCCGCCCAACAGACTTAAATGGCTGTACTCCTTGATCAGTTCCAGTGGAACAAAACCGGTGGGGCTCGAGTAATGGGCGATACCGTCAGGCAGTTGGCATGGCTTGATGAAGACGCAGCCGGGAGGTTTGGCTGGTGTAGGTGGCGGGGCAGGGGATGGCTCGAAAAAATCGACAGTAGGCGAATACGGCATACGCGACGGTTGCCGGGTGAGGATTCGTCGCTTGAGTAACGCTTGTTCGGTGGGTGGATAAAAGCGTTCTGACATGACCGATTCACTTCCTTGCGCGAGGGAGTGAGCCTATGAGGGGGAGTCAGGAACCGATATCAGCTCAATTTTCAGTTGATGTGGGAAAAGTTGACTGGTACGTGAGTCGCCGCATTGTTTCGAATATTGCGATTTTCGTTTGTTTCGTTTAGCGTTGACCTCAACTGAATTGCGCAAGACCGGAGTTGCATCATGACCATCAACAACCTTCCAAAAACGATCCTTCCGCTGGAAAAAGAAGTCGAGGCGGCAGTGCAAGGCCAGCGTGAATTAGCGTCCCTATTGTCGACCAAATTTGAAACCCAGCGCATCGACATCTTCGACAAAGAAGATAAGCCACACAGGCTTGTACTCCCAACCTCCGCACTGCGCCTGCTGGTCGATATTCTGGGCGAATTGGCGCTCGGCAATGCCGTCAAGGTAGTGCCGGTTCATGCCGAGTTGACCTCGCAGGAGGCGGCCGACCTGCTTAATGTGTCACGCCCGCATTTGGTCAAAATGCTCGAGGACGGCGCTATCCCTTTTACAAAAACGGGTCGACATCGGCGAGTCCGCTTTTCGGATTTGATGGCGTTCAAGCAACGGCGTGACGAGCAAAGCCAAGAGGCAATGGAAGCGCTGGTTCAACAGGCCCAGGAGTTGGGAATGGGGTATGACGGATGAGGTGTTCGCCCTTTACTGCGGTATACGACGCTTGTGTTCTCTATCCTGCGGCACTTAGGGACTTACTCATGTGGCTTGGTTTGTCTGGTTTGTATCGAGCGCGATGGACTGCCCAGATTCAGGATGAGTGGAAGCGCAACGTACTCAAGAACCGACCCGATCTTACGGCGGCTCAGGTGGACTGCACGTCGGCGCTTATGGACATTGCGATACCTGACGCTCTGGTGACCGGATATGAGGACCTGTGTTCGAGTTTGGATTTACCAGATCCGGATGACCGGCATGTGTTGGCAGCGGCCATTCGAAGTAAAGCTGAGGTTATCGTGACCTTCAATTTGAAAGACTTTCCACCGCATGTATTGGCTGCCTATGACATTGAACCGATGCATCCGGATGACTTTATTTCGGATCTCTGGGATTTGGATCAGGCGGCAGTGTTGGGAGCAGCGCAGAAGCAGAGGAGGGCGTTGAAGAAGCCCGCGATGGAGGCGGGAAGCTATCTCGAAATGTTGATGCGGCAGGGCTTGGTGCAGACTAGCAAGGCAATGGGACCTTATGAAATGATGCTGTGAGCAGGATGAGCCCGGTGTACGTCAGTTGAACCACAATAAAAAAGACCTTGAAACGCCAATGTCTTTTTTATGCCTGTGGATCAACTCAGCAGGTGCTTGGAAATCAGCCGCGAGATTTCCACGATCGAGGTCTTGCCAGTGAATTCGAACTTCACCTTCCCCAACGACGAAAAGTAAATCTCCAACTCCGAATCAAGATCAAACGTCCCGGACGTTTCCACCGAGTACGCCACGATGTTTTTGTACGGCAATGAGGTGAAGTCCTTCTTGCTGCCGGTAATTCCCTGCACGTTCACCGCGATGATGCGTTTGGTGGTGAACACGACGCCGTCGCGCATGGCCTTGTAGGCGTCGACCACTTCTTCGCCGTCCAGCAGCAGGGCCGCTACGCGCTCGGCGTATTCGTCGTTTTGCTTGAGCTTGAAAAAGCCTTTGTTGTTGAAGTCGATCATGTGCCTGTCCTGGGTAGGTGGTGCCGCCGGTGTATGACGTTTTGCTTGCGGATCTGTATCTAACGCCTGGGCCTTCAAGCCCCTAGCATGACGCTCAACACGACCGCGTCGGCGAAGGATTTCACGCTGGCAGCTTAAAAAACCAGGAGCCAATCCATGCCTGATATGTCCAGCTTGCTCGCCTACGGCCTGATTTCACTCGGCATGGTACTGACACCGGGGCCGAACATGATCTACCTCATTTCCCGCTCCATCTGCCAGGGGCGCACGGCCGGGTTGATTTCCCTGGGCGGGGTGGCGCTGGGGTTTGTGGTGTATATGGTGTGCGCGGCGCTGGGTATCACGGCGTTGGTGATGGCGGTGCCGTTTGCCTACGACGCGCTGCGGCTCGGCGGGGCGCTGTATCTGATGTACCTGGCCTGGCAGGCGGTCAAGCCGGGTGGGCGTTCGCCATTCCAGGTGCGCGACTTGCCCAAGGACAGCCCGCGCAAGTTGGTTACCATGGGGCTGGTCACCAACCTGCTCAATCCCAAAGTGGCGGTGATGTATTTGTCGTTGCTGCCCCAGTTCATCGACCCGAACGGTCATGGCAGTGTGCTGGTGCAATCCCTGGCGCTGGGCTCCCTGCAGATTCTTATCAGCGTGAGCGTCAACGCGGTGATTGCCTGCATGGCGGGTTCCATCGCGGTGTTCTTCGTCACCCGGCCTGGTTGGCAGGTGCTGCAGCGCTGGCTGATGGGGTCGGTATTGATGGGCTTGGCGGTGCGGATGGCGGTGGAAGGGCGCAAGTAAGTCCACGTCACAGGATGGCTTTCAGGTAATCCTTGAGTGCGTGGAGCGGGGCGTCGAGTATTTCCAGGGTCGGTGCTTCGCGCACGTTCGTTGCGAGCCGCTGCAACTCGCGACCCATGACGGTATCGGCGCCACCCAGGGTGTCGAGTGCCAGAGACAGGCATTCATCGAGCTTCACTTGGATCTCGGCCAGGTTTCCCTGGCGCACCAACAACCCGAACACCTCGCGATCATAGCCCTCCATCACGGGATCATCGCGCAGCAACGGGCTGCCGTCGTCAGTCTCATGCACCAGCTTCAATGCAAACAACGCAACCGCTTCAAGCGTCAACTCCATGGTCCCGCTTCCTCCACTGCCACGCCTGGCACTTTTTTGCAGGCGAAAAAAAAGACCTTGAATTTCAAGGTCTTTCTTTAAGATGGTGCCCCGAGGGAGACTCGAACTCCCACTCCTTTCGAAAACGGATTTTGAATCCGCCGCGTCTACCAATTCCGCCATCAGGGCTCAATGGCGGCGAAGTATAGAGATGAGATTACCGTTGGTCAATCACGTTTCATGGTCTATTTTCACTATTTCCGCTAGACTTCCCGGCCCTGCTAGACGAACCCCATCATGCGCGTTGCTGACTTTACTTTTGAGCTCCCTGATTCGCTGATCGCTCGCCACCCTTTGGCCGAGCGTCGCGCCAGTCGACTGCTGACCCTGGACGGGGTCAGCGGTGCCCTCGCACACCGTCAATTCACTGATTTGCTTGAGCATTTGCGCCCAGGCGATCTGATGGTTTTCAACAATACCCGGGTGATTCCGGCGCGGCTGTTTGGCCAGAAAGCATCCGGCGGCAAGCTGGAAATCCTGGTGGAGCGGGTGCTGGACAGCCACCGCGTGCTCGCCCATGTGCGCTCCAGCAAATCGCCCAAACCGGGGTCGAGCATCTTGATTGAGGGCGGTGGCGAAGCCGAGATGGTCGCGCGCCACGATGCCTTGTTCGAGCTCAAGTTTGCCGAAGAAGTGTTGCCGTTGTTGGAGCGCGTCGGCCATATGCCGTTGCCTCCTTATATAGACCGCCCCGATGAAGACGCGGACCGCGAGCGCTATCAGACCGTGTACTCACAGCGCCTCGGCGCCGTCGCCGCCCCGACTGCCGGGCTGCATTTCGACCAGCCATTGCTGGATGCGATTGCCGCCAAGGGCGTCGACACGGCCTATGTGACCCTGCACGTGGGGGCCGGTACGTTTCAGCCGGTGCGTGTGGATAACATCGAAGACCACCATATGCACAGCGAGTGGCTGGAAGTCAGCCAGGACGTGGTGGATGCGGTGGCGGCGTGCAAGGCGCGTGGCGGTCGAGTGGTTGCCGTGGGCACCACCAGTGTGCGTTCGCTGGAGAGTGCAGCGCGTGATGGCGTGCTCAAGCCGTTCAGTGGCGACACCGATATCTTCATTTTTCCAGGGCGACCTTTTCATGTGGTCGATTGCCTGGTCACCAACTTCCATTTGCCGGAATCCACGCTGTTGATGCTGGTGTCGGCATTTGCCGGTTACCCGGAAACCATGGCTGCCTACCAGGCCGCCATTGCTAACGAGTACCGTTTTTTCAGCTACGGTGATGCGATGTTTATCACCCGTAACCCGGCGCCGCGCGGCCCTGAGGACAACTTATGAGTCGTATGTCGTTTGAATTGCTCGCTACGGACGGCAAAGCCCGTCGCGGCCGCCTGACCTTCCCGCGCGGCACTGTGGAGACCCCGGCCTTCATGCCGGTCGGCACCTACGGCACCGTCAAAGGCATGTTGCCCCGCGACATCGTCGCCACCGGTGCCGAGATTATCCTCGGCAATACCTTCCACCTGTGGCTGCGCCCGGGCACGGAAGTGATCAAGAAGCATGGCGACCTGCATGACTTCATGAAGTGGCAAGGCCCGATCCTTACCGACTCCGGTGGTTTCCAGGTGTTCAGCCTGGGCGCCATGCGCAAGATCAAGGAAGAGGGCGTGACCTTCGCCTCGCCGGTCGACGGCGCCAAGGTGTTCATGGGCCCGGAAGAGTCGATGCAGGTGCAGCGTGACCTGGGCTCGGACATCGTGATGATTTTCGACGAGTGCACACCGTACCCGGCCGATGAAGACGTGGCGCGTATCTCCATGGAGCTGTCGCTGCGTTGGGCCCAGCGTTCGAAGAACGCCCATGGCAATAACACGGCGGCGCTGTTCGGTATTGTCCAGGGCGGCATGCATGAAAGCCTGCGCAAACGCTCGCTGGAAGGCCTCGACAAGATCGGCTTCGACGGCCTGGCCATCGGCGGTCTGTCGGTGGGCGAGCCCAAGCACGAAATGATCAAGGTGCTCGATTACCTGCCAGGCCTGATGCCCGCAGACAAACCTCGTTACCTTATGGGCGTTGGCAAACCGGAAGATCTCGTAGAGGGTGTGCGCCGCGGTGTGGACATGTTCGATTGCGTGATGCCAACCCGTAATGCCCGCAATGGGCATCTGTTCATCGATACAGGCGTGCTGAAGATCCGTAACGCGTTCCATCGCCATGATGATTCGCCGCTGGATCCTACCTGTGACTGCTACACCTGCCAGAACTTCTCCCGTGCTTATCTGCACCATCTGGACAAGTGTGGGGAAATGCTGGGTAGCATGTTGAATACCATCCACAATTTGCGTCATTACCAAGTCCTGATGGCTGGTTTGCGCGAGGCTATTCAACAGGGTACATTGGCCGCCTTCGTCGATGCCTTCTATGCCAAGCGTGGCCTCCCTGTGCCGCCCTTGGACTGAGTTTTCCGACCCTAAGATTCACTATTTGCAACTGGAGTGCTAAATGAGCTTTTTTATCTCTAACGCCATGGCTGACGCCGCTGCGCCTGCTGCTGCCGGCCCTATGGGCGGTGGTTTCGAGTGGATTTTCCTGGTCGGCTTCCTGGTCATTTTCTACCTGATGATCTGGCGTCCACAGGCCAAGCGCGCCAAAGAGCAGAAAAACCTGCTGGGCAGCCTGCAAAAAGGCGACGAAGTCGTGACCACTGGCGGTATCGCCGGCAAGATCACCAAGGTTTCCGATGCTTTCGTGGTACTGGAAGTCTCCGACACCGTGGAAATGAAGTTCCAGAAGGGCGCCATCGCCGCCACGCTGCCTAAAGGCACGCTCAAAGCGATCTAAGTAACAACCTTTACCAATCGACGGGGCGCGCAAGGCGCCCCGCGTTATAAGCGGGCGGCGTGATGCTGAACAAATACCCTCTGTGGAAATACGTACTGATCCTGGCGGTGCTGGCGATCGGTTTTATTTATTCCGCTCCCAATCTCTATCCTGATGACCCGGCGATCCAGATCTCTGGCGCCAGCACTTCGCTGCAGGTCAATCAGGCTGATCTGGACCGTGCGAGCAAAGCGCTCAACGACGCGGGCATCCAGGTTAAAGCGGCAACCTTGGCGGCTGGTTCCAAAGGCGGCTTGTTGCGCCTGACCAAGCAAGAAGACCAATTGCCGGCCAAGGATGTCGTACGCAAGGCCATGGGTGACGACTACGTTGTCGCGCTCAACCTGGCCCAGACCACGCCACAATGGCTGCGCAGCATTGGCGCGCACCCGATGAAGCTGGGTCTGGACTTGTCCGGTGGTGTGCACTTCCTGCTGGAAGTCGACATGGACAAGGCCCTGGACGCACGTCTGAAGGTCTACGAAGGCGACGTGAAGAGCCTGCTGCGCAAAGAGAAGCTGCGTTATCGCAGCCTGCCGCAGCTCAACGGCGCCATCCAGCTGGGCTTTGCTGACGAAGCATCCCGCGAACAGGCCCGTGCGCTGATCCGCAAGAACTTCAATGACTTCGACATCGTACCGGCCGACCTCAATGGTCAAGCGGTGCTGCGTCTGGCGATGAGCCCGGCCAAGATCGCTGAAATCCGCGAATACTCCATCAAGCAGAACCTGACCACGGTCCGTAACCGCGTCAACGAGCTGGGTGTCGCCGAGCCGATCGTGCAGCGCCAGGGCGCCAACCGCATCGTGGTTGAGCTGCCAGGCGTACAGGACACCGCTGAAGCCAAGCGTATCCTCGGCAAGACCGCCAACCTGGAGTTCCGTCTCGCGGCAGACCCAGGCGCTACGCGTGCCACTTCCGAAGAATTCGAATTCCGCGAAGGCAACCGCCCTCCAGCGCTGATCGAGCGTGGCTTGATCATCACCGGTGACCAGGTGACCGACGCCAAGGCCGGTTTCGGCGAGCACGGCACGCCTGAAGTGAACATCCGTCTGGATGGCCACGGTGGCGAACTGATGAGCCGCTCCACGCGCAGCAACGTCGGTCGCAGCATGGCGGTGATCTTCATCGAGCAGCGCCCGGTGACCACCTACACCAAGCAGATGGTCAATGGCGTCGAGAAAGACGTGCCAGTGCAAACCTTCAAGGAAGAGAAAAAGATCATCAGCCTGGCGACCATCCAGTCGCCGCTGGGTGCTCAGTTCCGTATCACTGGCCTGAACGGCCAGGGCGAGTCTTCCGAGCTGGCGTTGCTGCTGCGTGCCGGTGGCCTGGCGGCACCGATGTACTTCGCTGAAGAACGTACCATCGGCCCGAGCCTGGGTGCCGACAACATCACCAAGGGTGTCGATGCGGCGCTGTGGGGTATGTTGTTCGTGTCGCTGTTCATCATCGCCATCTACCGCTTCTTTGGTGTGATCGCCACTGTCGCCCTCGCGGGCAACATGGTGATGCTGCTGGCCTTGATGTCGTTGCTGGGCGCCACACTGACCCTGCCAGGTATCGCCGGTATCGTACTCACCATGGGTATGGCGGTGGACGCCAACGTGCTGATCTTCTCGCGGATTCGTGAAGAGATCGCCGCCGGCATGACCGTACAGCGTGCAATCAACGAAGGCTTCGGCCGGGCATTTACCGCGATCCTCGACTCCAACCTGACCACCTTGTTGGTCGGCGGGATTCTCTTCGCCATGGGCACGGGCCCGGTGAAAGGCTTTGCGGTGACCATGTCCCTCGGGATCTTTACCTCGATGTTCACGGCCATCATGGTGACCCGCGCAATGGTCAACCTGATCTTTGGCGGGCGTGACTTCAAGAAGTTGTGGATTTAAGGGGCTGCCATGTTACGTACAATCAACTTCATGGGCGTTCGCAACGTTGCGTTCGGCGTCACCGTGCTCCTTACCGTTCTGGCGTTGTTCAGCTGGTTCCATAAGGGCCTGAACTACGGCCTGGACTTCACCGGCGGTACGCTCATCGAGCTGACCTACGAGAAGCCGGCCGACGTTACCCTGGTGCGCAGCGAGCTGGTCAAGGCCGGCTATCACGAAGCCGTTGTGCAGAGCTTCGGCGCCACCACAGACCTGTTGGTGCGCATGCCTGGCGAAGACCCGCAACTGGGTCACCAGGTAGCCGAGGCCTTGCAAAAGGTGGGTGGCGACAACCCGGCATCGGTCAAGCGCGTCGAGTTCGTCGGCCCGCAAGTGGGTGAAGAGCTGCGCGACCAGGGCGGCCTCGGCATGCTGATGGCGCTGGTCGGCATCATGATCTACCTGGCTTTCCGCTTTCAGTGGAAGTTCGGTGTCGGCGCCATTGTGTCGCTGATCCACGACGTGGTCGTGACCGTGGGTATCCTGGCCTACTTCCAGATCACCTTCGACCTGACCGTACTGGCGGCTGTGCTGGCGATCATTGGTTACTCGCTCAACGACACCATTGTGGTCTTCGACCGGGTTCGTGAGAACTTCCGCGTGCTGCGCAAGGCGACGTTGATCGAGAACATCAACATCTCCACCACGCAGACCCTGCTGCGGACCATGGCGACGTCGATCTCCACCTTGCTGGCGATTGCTGCGTTGATGATCTTCGGTGGCGACAACCTGTGGGGCTTCTCCCTGGCGCTGTTTATCGGCGTTCTGGCGGGTACCTACTCGTCGATCTACATCGCCAACGTGGTGCTGATCTGGCTGAACCTCAACAGCGAAGACTTGATCCCTCCTGCCGCTACCGACAAGGAGGTCGACGACCGTCCTTGATGGGCGTTTGTTGATCCGCTGTTACAAGAAAGGCGCGAGTATTGAACTCGCGCCTTTTTTTTTGCTCCAAGGCTGGGTATAGCGCGGATCTTTCGGTCCGCTTGTGATGGTCAGGAGGTTCATGTGAACAAGTCGTTGCTGGTTGGTGCGGTATTGGGTGCTGTCGGTGTGACTGCCGGAGGCGCTGTTGCCACCTACAGCCTGGTAAAAAGCGGCCCTGAGTATGCGCAAGTACTGGCGGTGCAGCCGGTTAAAACCCAGATCAAAACCCCGCGTGAGGTCTGCAAGGACGTCACTGTGACCCGGCAACGTCCGGTGCAGGACCAACATCAGATCGCCGGTACCGTGGTGGGTGCCCTTGCGGGTGGCCTGCTGGGCAACCAGATTGGTGGCGGTAACGGTAAGAAGCTGGCCACCGTGGCCGGTGCGGTCGGTGGTGGCTACGCCGGTAACAAGGTTCAGGAAGGTATGCAGAACCGCGATACCTACACCACTACGCAAACTCGCTGTAACACCGTTAACGACATCAGTGACAAGGTGGTCGGATATGACGTGCGTTACAACCTGGACGGCAAGGAAGGTACCGTGCGTATGGAGCGCGACCCTGGCAGCCAGATCCCGGTGGATAAGGAAGGTCGTCTGATCCTGGGTCAGAACCAGCAGTAATCCCCAGGTCTGGTTTCGATCCAAGTGTGGGAGCTGGCTTGTCTGCGATAGCGGTGGGTCAGTAACTAATCAGTTGGCTGGCAGCCCGCCATCGCAGGCAAGCCAGCTCCCAGATTGGATTGTATTGAATCAGTTGGAATTGGTTTTTTGCTAAATCCCACGCATAAAAAAAGCACCCCGCGGGGTGCTTTTTTGTGCTCGCTCGCTTAGCGCTTCAGCGAAGCCGGCAGGTGCGGCTGGATCGCCGTCAGTACTGCCTTGAAGCATTTGGTGTTGCCAGCCACGACGTGGCCTTTCTCCAGGAAGTCATGACCACCGGTGAAGTCGCTCACCAGGCCGCCTGCTTCCTGAATCAGCAGGGCGCCTGCTGCCATGTCCCACTCGGACAGGCCCGACTCCCAGAACGCATCAAAGCGACCGGCGGCTACATACGCCAGGTCCAAGCTGGCTGCACCGGCACGGCGGATGCCGGCGGTCTGGCCAACCAGGGCGCGGAACATGCCCAGGTAGTTCTCCAGGTTGTCCATCTGGTCGTCACGGAACGGGAAGCCGGTACCCAGCAGGGCGCCTTCCAGGCTGGTGCGGCCGCTGACACGCAGGCGGCGGCCGTTCAGTTGGGCGCCACGGCCACGGCTGGCGGTGAATTCTTCCTGGCGAACCGGGTCCAGCACAACGGCGTGTTCCAGGCGGCCACGGTATTTGCAGGCGATGCTCACGGCAAAGTGCGGGATGCCGCGCAGGAAGTTGGTGGTGCCATCCAGTGGGTCGATGATCCACAGGTAGTCTTCACCTTCGCCACTGCCTTTGTGCAGGCCGGTTTCTTCACCGAGGATGCCGTGGGTAGGGTAGGCCTTGCGCAGGGCGTCGATGATTTTCTGTTCGGCGGCGCGATCCACCTCGGATACATAATCCTTGGCGTCTTTTTCGTCGACCTTGATGGTATCCAGGCGCTCGATGGAGCGGAAGATCAATTCACTGGCGCTGCGGGCGGCGCGCAGCGCGATATTCAGCATGGGCTGCATGGATAGGTCACCTAAGGTTGTTAAAGAAAGCCGAGCATTCTAGCAGAAACTTTCCTCAGGTGAAGGACGACGTTCGCTTTCATGGCATAACCTTAGGCGGTTCTGTAAGATTTGCTCCCCTTTCCTGTGTCCGCGAGCGCCTCCCTTGCTGCAAAACATTCGTGTCGTCTTGGTCAATACCAGTCATCCCGGCAACATCGGCGGGGTGGCGCGAGCCATGAAAAACATGGGGCTGACGCGCCTGGTGCTGGTCGAACCGCGGGT
Source organism: Pseudomonas sp. Pse35 (assembly GCF_024519715.1). Taxonomy (NCBI): domain Bacteria; kingdom Pseudomonadati; phylum Pseudomonadota; class Gammaproteobacteria; order Pseudomonadales; family Pseudomonadaceae; genus Pseudomonas; species Pseudomonas sp. Pse35. The sequence goes on from NZ_JALJRP010000011.1 coordinate 116,345, forward strand.
ATTCCCGCACCACGAGGCTGATGCCCGTGCGTCCGGCGCCAATGACTTGCTTGAAAATGCCCAAGTGGTCGCCACCTTGGAGGATGCCTTGGTCGGCTGCAATCTGGTGCTCGGCACCAGCGCCCGTGATCGTCGTATCCCTTGGCCGCTGCTGGATCCGCGTGAATGCGGCACCAAAATGGTGGAAGAGGCTGCTGGCGGTGCTGAAATCGCCTTGGTATTCGGCCGTGAAGACTCCGGCCTGACCAACGAAGAGCTGCAGCGATGTCATTACCACGTGCATATTCCCTCAGACCCTGAGTTCAGCTCGCTGAACCTCGGGGCTGCGGTGCAGGTGCTGACTTATGAAGTGCGCATGGCCTGGCTGGCCGCTGCTGGCCAGCCGAGCAAAATGGAAAAGGAAGAGGTTGCATCGACCAAAAGTGGCGAGTTGGCCACCATGGACGAGCTGGAGCGGTTCTATGAGCACTTGGAGCAAACCCTGGTCGCCATCGAATTCCTCGACCCTGAAAAGCCACGGCACTTGATGGCGCGCCTGCGTCGTTTGTACGGCCGCAGCTCGGTGAGCCGGGCTGAAATGAACATATTGCGTGGCATCCTCACGGAAACCCAGAAAGCGGCCCGTGGTGAGCTTCTTGAGCGGAAGGATTAAAAATGTTCGAGCGTTTGCGAGAAGATATCCAAAGTGTTTTCCACCGTGACCCGGCGGCGCGCAACGCCTTTGAAGTGCTGACCTGCTACCCGGGCATGCACGCGATCTGGATCCACCGCTTGTCCGGCGCCCTGTGGGGCATGGGCTGGAAGTGGCTGGCGCGGCTGGTATCGAACTTTGGGCGTTGGTTGACCGGTATTGAGATCCATCCGGGTGCCAAGGTAGGTCGTCGGTTCTTTATCGACCACGGCATGGGTATTGTGATTGGCGAGACGGCCGAGATCGGCGATGACGTCACCCTCTATCAAGGTGTGACGCTCGGCGGCACCACCTGGAACAAGGGTAAGCGCCACCCAACGCTGGGCGATGGCGTGGTAGTAGGGGCGGGCGCCAAGGTGCTCGGGCCGTTTACCGTGGGTGCCGGCGCCAAGGTTGGCTCCAACGCGGTAGTGACCAAGGCTGTGCCGCCGGGTGCTACGGTTGTGGGTATTCCTGGCCGCATCATCGTCAAGCCGCAAGTCGGTGATGAGCAAGAGGCCAAGCGCAAGGCGATGGCGGAGAAGATTGGTTTCGATGCCTATGGCGTCAGTGAAAATATGCCCGACCCGGTGGCTCGTGCGATTGGTCAATTGCTTGATCATTTGCAGGCGGTGGACGGCAAGCTGGAGGGTATGTGCGGGGCGCTGAAGGAGTTGGGCAGCCCGTACTGTGCCAAAGACTTGCCTGAACTGCGTGAGGAAGATTTTGCTGAAATCAAGGACGAAGCCGCTACCACCAAGGCAGGCTGAACGCGGCCTCTTGTGGGAGTTGGCTTGCCTGCGATTGCGGTGGGCCAGCAACCTATAAGCAAGCTGATAGACAGCTATCGCAAGTAAGCCAGCCCCCACATTTGATCTCCATTGGCTCGGTGGTCTTGCAGCAGGCCTGGTTGCGCTGTTCGATCCCACCCCATCCTGCTATGATTCGCGCGCCCTTTTTTTACGGGTAATCCTGACTAAAGTACTAGGTCTTATAGTTGACTTAAATACTCGGGAATCGCATACTTGCTCCCATTCTGAAACACCTTGGTACTTGTCCATGAGACTGACTACAAAAGGCCGATACGCGGTGACCGCCATGCTCGACTTGGCCTTGCACGCGCAAACTGGGCCGGTGTCCCTGGCCGATATCTCCGAGCGCCAAGGCATTTCCCTGTCCTATCTCGAGCAGTTGTTCGCCAAATTGCGCCGTAGCAATCTGGTTTCCAGCGTTCGCGGTCCGGGTGGCGGCTATCAGCTGTCCCGCGACATGCAGGGTATTCAGGTGGCCCAGGTGATCGACGCGGTCAACGAATCCGTCGATGCCACCAAATGCCAGGGTTTGGGTGACTGCCATGCCGGCGACACCTGCCTGACACACCACTTGTGGTGTGACTTGAGCCTGCAGATCCATGAGTTTTTGAGTGGTATCAGCTTGGCTGATCTTGTGACTCGCCGTGAGGTGCAAGAAGTAGCCCAGCGTCAGGACCAGCGCCGTTGCAACACCAAGGCGCCGCGTCTGGACAAGATCGAAGCGTCCGCCGTCGAGTGACAGCCGAAGAGCTAACGGCACGCCAGCCAGCCTGATTTAGGAGAAAGTCCATGAAATTGCCGATTTACCTTGATTACTCAGCGACCACCCCGGTTGATCCGCGTGTCGCGCAAAAAATGAGCGAATGCCTGCTGGTCGACGGAAACTTCGGCAACCCGGCCTCCCGTTCCCACGTATTCGGCTGGAAAGCCGAGGAAGCGGTCGAGAACGCTCGTCGCCAGGTCGCTGACCTGGTCAATGCCGACCCGCGCGAAATCGTCTGGACCTCCGGTGCCACCGAGTCCGACAACCTGGCTATCAAGGGCGCGGCGCATTTCTACGCGACCAAAGGCAAACACCTGATCACCACCAAGATTGAGCACAAGGCTGTCCTGGACACCATGCGCCAACTGGAGCGTGAAGGTTTCGAGGTCACCTACCTTGAGCCAACCACCGACGGTATCGTCACCCCGGCGATGATCGAAGCTGCGATGCGTGAAGACACCATCCTGGTTTCGGTGATCCACGTGAACAACGAAATCGGCACGATCAACGACATCGCCGCCATCGGCGAGCTGACCCGCTCCAAGGGTGTGTTGCTGCACGTCGACGCTGCTCAGTCCACCGGCAAGGTCGATATCGACCTGTCCAAGCTGAAAGTCGACCTGATGTCGTTCTCGGCCCACAAGACTTACGGCCCTAAAGGCATCGGCGCGCTGTACGTGAGCCGCAAGCCTCGCGTGCGCATCGAAGCCACCATGCACGGCGGCGGTCACGAGCGCGGCATGCGTTCGGGCACCCTGGCGACCCACCAGATCGTCGGCATGGGCGAAGCTTTCCGTGTAGCCAAGGAAGACATGGCTGCCGAAAACGTGCGCATCAAGGCCCTGAGCGATCGCTTCTACAAGCAGGTCGAAAATCTTGAAGAGTTGTACATCAACGGCAGCATGACCGCCCGTGTACCGCACAACCTGAATTTGAGCTTCAACTACGTTGAAGGCGAGTCGCTGATCATGGCGCTCAAGGACCTGGCGGTATCGTCCGGTTCGGCCTGCACCTCGGCGTCCCTTGAGCCTTCGTACGTACTGCGCGCCCTGGGCCGCAACGACGAACTGGCCCACAGCTCTATCCGCTTTACGTTCGGCCGCTTCACCACTGAAGAGCAAGTCGACTACGCCGCGCAGAAGGTCTGCGAAGCCGTCAACAAGCTACGCGTTCTGTCGCCACTGTGGGACATGTACAAAGACGGTGTCGATATTTCCAAGATCGAGTGGGCGGCACACTAACTATAGAAGCCGCCACCCAAGCTCTGTAGGAACGTGGCGGAAAACGCAGGCGTTTCTACAGGGTTCCAGAGCGGCCCTGATGAGTGAGGATTCAGTACCATGGCTTACAGCGAAAAGGTCATCGACCACTACGAAAACCCGCGCAACGTCGGCAAGATGAACGCGGAAGATCCAGATGTCGGCACCGGCATGGTCGGCGCCCCGGCGTGCGGCGATGTGATGCGCCTGCAGATCAAGGTCAACGATGCTGGCGTTATCGAAGACGCCAAATTCAAGACTTACGGCTGCGGTTCGGCCATCGCCTCCAGCTCCCTGGCGACCGAATGGATGAAAGGCAAGACCCTGGATGAGGCTGTCACTATCAGCAATACCCAGTTGGCCGAAGAACTGGCGTTGCCGCCGGTGAAAATCCACTGCTCCGTACTCGCTGAAGATGCCATCAAGGCAGCCGTTCGCGACTACAAGCAGAAGAAAGGCTTGATCTAAGCATTTGGCGACGAGTAAGGAGTCAACGATGGCTATCAGCATGACAGAAGCGGCTGCGCAGCACATTCGCCGCTCCCTGAATGGGCGCGGTAAAGGTGAGGGGATTCGTCTGGGTGTACGCACCACGGGCTGTTCCGGCCTTGCCTACGTGCTGGAGTTTGTCGACGAGGTGGTTGAAGAGGATCAGGTGTTCGAAAGTCACGGCGAGAAAGTGATCATCGACCCCAAGAGCCTGACCTACCTGGACGGCACCGAACTCGATTTCGTCAAGGAAGGGTTGAACGAAGGCTTCAAGTTCAACAACCCTAACGTGCGCGGTGAATGTGGCTGCGGCGAAAGCTTCAACATCTGAGGCTACTCGTGGGTACTCCTTGTCATTTCGCTTTATTCGAGCTGCAGCCGAGCTTTCGGCTGGACCTTGAGCAGCTCGCCACGCGCTACCGTGAATTGGCGCGTGGGGTGCATCCAGACCGCTTCGCTGACGCTTCCGAGCGTGAGCAGCGCTTGGCCCTTGAGCAATCGGCCAGCCTCAACGAAGCCTATCAGACGCTCAAAAGCCCCGCGAAACGCGCGCGTTACCTGCTCGCCCTGAACGGTGGCGAGTTGCCGTTGGAAGTTACGGTGCACGATCCGGACTTCCTCATGCAGCAGATGCAGTGGCGCGAAGAGCTCGAAGACTTGCAGGACGAAGCCGATATAGCCGGTGTTGCGGTCTTCAAGCGTCGTCTGAAAACCGCCCAGGATGAGCTCAACGAAAGCTTCGCAGCCTGTTGGGATGATGCGGCGCAACGCGAACAGGCCGAACGCCTGATGCGGCGCATGCAGTTTCTCGACAAGCTCACCTACGAAGTGCGCCAGCTAGAAGAGCGCCTCGACGATTAACCCAGTGCTGCCCGTGATGCACGCCTGATAGACAGATAAGACCTGATTACCATGGCTCTACTGCAAATCGCCGAACCCGGCCAAAGCCCTCAACCGCACCAGCGTCGCCTGGCGGTCGGGATTGACCTGGGCACCACCAATTCCCTGGTTGCTGCCTTGCGCAGCGGCCTGTCCGAACCGCTGCCCGACGCCGATGGGCAGGTGATCCTGCCGTCTGCCGTGCGTTATCACGCCGACCGCACTGAAGTGGGCGAATCGGCCAAGCTCGCCGCGTCCGCAGACCCCTTGAACACGGTGTTGTCGGTCAAGCGCTTGATGGGTCGTGGGTTGTCCGACGTCAAGCAATTGGGTGACCAATTGCCGTACCGCTTTGTCGGCGGCGAGTCCCATATGCCGTTCATCGACACTGTCCAAGGGCCCAAGAGCCCGGTGGAAGTGTCGGCCGATATCCTCAAGGTGCTGCGCCAGCGTGCGGAAAACACCTTGGGTGGTGAGCTGGTAGGGGCGGTTATCACCGTGCCGGCGTATTTCGATGACGCCCAGCGTCAAGCCACCAAGGACGCGGCGAAGCTGGCCGGCCTGAATGTGCTGCGCCTGCTCAACGAACCGACCGCTGCGGCTGTGGCCTATGGCCTGGATCAGCACGCTGAAGGCCTGGTCGCTATTTATGATCTGGGCGGCGGTACCTTCGATATTTCGATCCTGCGCCTGACCGGCGGTGTGTTTGAAGTGCTCGCGACCGGCGGCGACAGCGCTCTGGGCGGCGATGATTTCGATCACGCCATCGCTGGCTGGATCATCAGCAGTGCCGGCTTGTCGGCCGACCTGGACCCAGGCGCGCAGCGCAACCTGCTGCAAACTGCCTGTGCGGCCAAAGAGGCGCTGACTGACGCTGCTTCTGTTGATGTTTGCTACGGTAACTGGTCGGCGCCACTGACTCGCGAAGCCTTTGATACGCTGATCGAGCCGATGGTTGCCCGCAGCCTCAAAGCCTGCCGTCGTGCTGTGCGTGATTCCGGTATCGAGTTGGAAGACGTTGGCGCAGTGGTCATGGTAGGTGGTTCCACCCGCGTGCCGCGCGTGCGTGAAGCGGTAGCCGAAGCCTTTGGGCGCCAACCACTGACCGAAATCGACCCGGATCAAGTCGTCGCCATCGGCGCTGCCATCCAGGCCGATACCCTGGCTGGTAACAAACGTGATGGCGGCGAATTGCTTTTGCTCGACGTGATCCCATTGTCCCTGGGCCTGGAAACCATGGGCGGCCTGATGGAGAAGGTGATCCCGCGCAACACCACCATCCCCGTTGCTCGCGCCCAGGATTTCACTACATACAAAGATGGCCAGACGGCCATGATGATTCATGTGCTGCAAGGTGAGCGTGAGCTGATCAGCGACTGCCGCTCCCTGGCGCGTTTTGAATTGCGTGGCATCCCGGCCATGGTGGCGGGCGCGGCGAAAATTCGCGTGACCTTCCAGGTCGATGCCGATGGCCTGCTCAGTGTCGCTGCGCGCGAACTGGCGTCTGGCGTTGAAGCCAGCATCCAGGTCAAGCCGTCCTACGGCCTCACCGATGGCGAAATCGCCAAGATGCTCAAGGATTCGTTCCAGTATGCCGGTGACGACAAGGTCGCCCGCGTATTGCGCGAGCAACAAGTGGATGCCCAGCGCCTGCTCGAAGCGGTGCAGGGCGCCCTTGAAGCCGACGGCGAGCGCTTGCTGGATGCCGAAGAACGCATGGTCATTGACCTGCAGATGCAGGAACTGGCCGAACTGATGAAAGGCAACGATGGTTACGCCATCGAGCAACAGACCAAGCGCCTGTCGCAAGTGACTGATGCCTTTGCCGCCCGCCGTATGGATCAGACGGTTAAAGCCGCGCTGGCGGGCCGCAACCTGAATGAAATTGAGGAATAACTGATGCCGCAGGTCACTTTTCTACCGCACGCCGAACATTGCCCTGAGGGCATGGTCGTGGAGGCTGAGACCGGCAAGTCCCTGCTAGACGTCGCCCATGACAACCACATCGAGATCGAAAGTGCCTGTGGCGGCGTCAATGCCTGCACCACCTGTCACTGCATCATTCGTAAAGGTTTCGACAGCCTAAATGAGGCTGACGACCTGGAAGAAGACTATCTTGATCGGGCGTGGGGCCTGGAGCCGACGTCGCGCCTGAGTTGTCAGGCGAAAGTGGGGACTGAAGACCTCACCGTCGAAATCCCGAAATATTCGCTCAACCATGCAGCCGAAGCGCCGCATTGATTCAAGGAAATGTCATGAGCCTGAAATGGGTTGATGTACAAGAAATCGCTATACAACTTGCTGAAGCTCATCCTGAGGTCAATCCTCTTACCGTGAACTTCGTCAAGCTGCGCGACCTCGTAATGGCACTGCCGGATTTTGACGACATCCCTGACCGGGGTGGCGAAAAGGTCCTTGAGGCGATTCAAGGCCTGTGGATCGAAGAAGCAGACTGAGCCGCCTTTTTACGCAGTTAGGCAATACCCAATAACCCGCGTATAATTCGCGGGTTTAATTTTTCGTAAATTACCGTTTCTGGAGTTACACCATGGCTGTTCAACGTACTTTCTCCATCATCAAGCCTGACGCTGTTGCAAAAAACGTCATCGGCGAGATCACCACTCGTTTCGAAAAAGCCGGCCTGAAGGTTGTAGCTTCGAAACTCAAGCAACTGTCCAAGGCTGAAGCTGAAGGCTTCTACGCTGAGCACAGCGCTCGTGGCTTCTTCGGCGACCTGGTTGCCTTCATGATCTCCGGTCCTGTTGTTGTCCAGGTTCTGGAAGGCGAAAACGCTATCGCTCTGAACCGTGAGCTGATGGGCGCTACCAACCCTAAAGAAGCTGCTGCTGGCACCATCCGTGCTGACTTCGCTGAATCCATCGACGCCAACGCTGTTCACGGCTCGGACTCCGAAGCTGCTGCTGCTCGCGAAATCTCGTACTTTTTCGCTGCTACTGAAGTAACCGCTCGCTAAGCATCGGCTTAAAGAGTGAGGGTGAATCCATGACTACATCGACTGTTAAAACCAACCTGCTGGGTCTGACTCAGCCGGAAATGGAGAAATTCTTCGACTCAATCGGGGAGAAGCGTTTCCGTGCCGGTCAGGTAATGAAGTGGATTCACCACTTTGGCGTCGACGATTTCGACGCCATGACGAACGTCAGCAAGGCCCTGCGCGACAAGCTCAAGGCCATTGCCGAGGTGCGTGGTCCCGAAGTGGTCAGCGAGGACATTTCCAGCGACGGTACCCGTAAGTGGGTAGTGCGCGTGGCGTCCGGCAGCTGTGTCGAGACCGTGTACATTCCCCAGGGCAAACGTGGCACTTTGTGCGTTTCGTCCCAGGCAGGCTGTGCCCTGGACTGCAGTTTCTGCTCCACCGGCAAGCAAGGCTTCAATAGCAACCTCACCGCCGCCGAAGTCATCGGCCAGGTGTGGATTGCTAACAAATCCTTTGGCAGCGTCCCGGCGACCGTCGACCGTGCCATCACCAACGTGGTGATGATGGGCATGGGGGAGCCGCTGCTGAACTTCGACAACGTGATTGCGGCCATGCACCTTATGATGGACGACCTGGGCTACGGCATCTCCAAGCGCCGTGTGACCCTGTCGACCTCCGGCGTGGTACCGATGATCGATGAGCTGGCCAAGCACATCGACGTCTCCCTCGCGTTGTCGCTGCACGCACCTAATGACGCATTGCGTAACCAATTGGTGCCGATCAACAAGAAATATCCGCTTAAGATGCTGCTCGAATCGTGCCAGCGTTATATGGCGACCCTGGGTGAGAAGCGTGTGCTGACCATTGAGTACACCATGCTCAAGGACGTCAACGACAAGCTGGAGCACGCGGTCGAGATGATCGAATTGCTCAAGGACACCCCGTGCAAGATCAACTTGATCCCGTTCAACCCGTTTCCTCATTCTGGCTACGAGCGGCCGAGCAACAACGCCATCCGTCGTTTTCAGGATCAACTGCACCAGGCCGGCTATAACGTCACTGTGCGAACCACTCGTGGTGAAGACATCGATGCCGCGTGTGGCCAATTGGTAGGGCAGGTGATGGACCGCACCCGCCGCAGTGAACGTTATATCGCCGTGCGCGAACTTAACGCCGCTGAAGATTTGCCGCAAATCGCTGTGAATCGAATCTGAGAGAGGATCTCTATGCCCTTGCGCCTTGCGCTGCTTTTACTGTTTACCGGCCTCGTGGCCGGTTGCGTTTCATCGGGTCATGACAGCCCGTTGCGCACTGATAAAGGCCGTGATGAGGCGCGAGTTGCCTATGTGCAACTGGGTTTGGGGTATCTGCGCCAAGGCATGAGCGAGCAGGCCAAGGTGCCGTTGAAAAAGGCCCTTGAGCTGGACGCCGATGATGCCGATGCCAACGCCGCGCTGGCTTTGGTGTTTCAGGCTCAGGCCGAGCCCGAGCTGGCCGACCGCTATTTCCACAAGGCCCTGGCCTCCCGCCCTGCCGATCCGCGGCTGCTGAACAACTACGGCAGTTTCCTGTTCGAGCAGCAACGGTACGACCTGGCGTCACGTTATTTTCAGCAAGCCGCCGCCGATACCCTCTACCCGCAGCGTTCGCGGGTGTTCGAGAACCTCGGTGTGACCTCGATGCGCCTCGGTCAGCGCGACAGCGCTCGCCAGCAGTTGGAAAAAGCCCTGCACCTGAACAGTCGCCAGCCACGGGCATTGCTCGAAATGGCTGAGTTGTCTTACGAAGATAGGCATTATGTGCCAGCACGTGACTATTACGAGCGTTTTAGCCTGCTCAGCGGGCAAAATGCACGTAGTCTATTGCTCGGTGTGCGCCTGGCGACGGTTCATGAAGAACACGACACGGCCGCACGTTTTGGCCAGCAACTCGAACGACTCTATCCCGGTACGCCGGAATATCAGCAATACCTGTCGGAGCAATGATGAAAGCCGCGCACCCGGAAGATGTAGCAGCTAATCGCGTCAACCCAGGCGAAACCTTGCGCCAGGCCCGCGAAAGCAATGGTTGGTCGCTGGCTGAAGTGGCCCTCAAGCTCAATTTGACCAGTACCTCGTTGGCCAATCTGGAAGCCGGCGCGTTCGACAAGCTGCCTGGGCACACTTTTGCCCGCGGCTATATCCGCGCTTATGCAAAATTGCTGGGTATCGACCAGGCCGTGCTGGTCCAGGAGTTCGACCAGTTCACCGGCACCGATGCCCAGGGCAGTAATGTCCATGGGTTGGGGCGCATCGAAGAGCCTACGCGCGTTTCCCATACCATTTTGCGGATTGTCAGCCTGTTGTTGCTGATTGCCGTGGTCGGCGGCGGTTTTGTCTGGTGGCAAGACCAGACCTCCCAGCGCAACAAAGACCTGACCAGCAACGCCATGGAACATGTCGAAGTCGAAAGCGCCGACGGCACCACCCAGATTCACCCCCTGGACGAGCCGGAAGACCAGGCCGTGGTAGAGGGGCAAGCTGCGCCGCAAGCGCCGGCCACTGCCGAACAACCCGCGCCAGACGCCGGCACGACCCCTGCTGCGGTACCGGCTCCGGCTGTTCCGACCGCTCCGGCCGCACCCGTGGCCCAGGCTCCGGCGGTTCCGACGCCTGCACCTGCGACCCCTGCGCCAGCCGCACCCGCAGCGCCGGCGATGTCGCCTCCCACCACCCCGGCATTGATCGCCGGTGATGGGCGCGTACAAATTACCTTCATCGCTGACTGCTGGACGCAGGTCACCGATGGCAACGGCAAAGTGCTGTTTAGCGGTTTGAAGCGTAAGGGAGATACGCTTGACCAGGGCGGCAAGCCTCCTTTGACGCTGCGTCTGGGCTTTGCCCGTGGCGCGCAAGTGGCCTACAACGGCCAGCCTGTAGACGTGGCGCCGTTCACCAGTGGCGAGACTGCTCGCCTCAAGTTGGGACAATAGTCATGCACGGCGAATCTCCAATCAAACGTCGCGTATCGCGCAAGATCTGGGTCGGCTCGGTGCCGGTGGGTGGCGACGCCCCCATTGCAGTGCAGAGCATGACCAACAGTGACACCAACGATGTGGCTGCCACCGTTGCCCAGATCAATCGTCTGGAAGCGGCTGGCGTGGACATCGTACGGGTGTCCGTTCCGGACATGGACGCAGCCGAGGCCTTTGGTCGTATCAAGCAGTTGGTCAAGGTCCCACTGGTTGCCGATATTCACTTCGACTACAAGATCGCGTTGCGCGTGGCCGAACTGGGTGTGGACTGCCTGCGTATCAACCCCGGCAACATCGGGCGTGAAGACCGCGTGCGTGCCGTGGTGGACGCTGCCCGTGATCGCGGTATTCCGATCCGCATCGGCGTCAACGCCGGCTCCCTGGAAAAAGACCTGCAAAAGAAATACGGCGAGCCCACTCCGGCGGCGCTGGTTGAGTCGGCACTGCGCCACGTTGAACACCTTGAACGCCTGAACTTCCAGGACTTCAAGGTCAGCGTAAAGGCCTCGGACGTGTTCATGGCCGTAGAAGCCTATCGCCTGCTGGCCAAGGAAATCGTGCAACCGCTGCACCTGGGTATCACTGAAGCGGGCGGTTTGCGCTCAGGCACAGTGAAATCTGCTGTGGGTCTCGGTATGCTACTCGCCGAAGGGATTGGCGATACTATCCGCATCTCCCTGGCGGCAGACCCCGTAGAGGAAGTGAAGGTCGGCTACGACATTCTCAAGTCCCTACGTTTGCGTTCCCGTGGTATCAACTTCATCGCCTGCCCGAGCTGCTCGCGGCAGAACTTCGACGTGGTGAAAACCATGAACGACCTGGAGTTGCGCCTGGAAGACCTGCTGGTGCCGCTGGATGTCGCAGTGATCGGTTGTGTGGTCAACGGGCCGGGTGAGGCCAAAGAGGCCCACGTGGGCCTGACGGGTGGCACACCGAACCTGATTTACATCGACGGCAAACCGTCGCAGAAGCTAACGAATGACAATCTGGTGGATGAGCTGGAAAAGCTGATCCGCGAGAAAGCGGCCGAGAAGGTCGCCGCTGACGCAGCGCTGATCGCTCGCGGCTGATTGAACGAATTTAAGGATCTGATGTGAGCAAGTCTCTGCAAGCCATTCGTGGCATGAACGACATCCTGCCGGAGCAGACGCCACTGTGGCGCTACTTCGAAAGCACTGTCGCGCGCCTGCTGGATAACTACGGTTACAAGCAGATCCGCATGCCGATCGTCGAGTTCACCGAGCTGTTCAAGCGCTCCATCGGTGAAGTGACCGACATCGTCGAAAAAGAGATGTACACCTTTGAAGACCGTAACGGCGACTCCCTGACCCTGCGCCCGGAAGGCACTGCCGCGTGCGTTCGCGCCGTACTGGAACATGGCATCACTGGTGGTGGCCAGACCCAGAAGCTGTGGTACATCGGCCCGATGTTCCGCCACGAGCGCCCGCAGAAAGGCCGTTACCGCCAGTTCCACCAGATCGGCTGCGAAGTGTTCAACCTGGACGGGCCGGACATCGACGCCGAGCTGATCGTGCTGACCTGGCGCCTGTGGGGCCAACTGGGCATCCGCGATGCGGTCAAGCTTGAACTCAACAGCCTGGGCACCAGCGAGTCCCGGGGTCGCTATCGCGAAGCCCTGGTCGAGTACCTGTCGGCCCACCTGGACAAGCTGGACGAAGACAGCCAACGCCGTCTGAAAACCAACCCGTTGCGCGTCCTGGATACCAAGAACGCCGACACCCAGGCCGTGCTGGTCGATGCGCCGAAAATGGCTGATTACCTGGACGACGAGTCCCGGGTGCATTTCGAGGGCCTCAAGGCGCGTCTGGATGCAGCCGGTATTCCCTACGTGATCAACCCCAAGCTGGTGCGTGGCCTCGACTACTACAGCAAGACCGTGTTCGAGTGGGTCACCGACAAGCTCGGCGCCCAGGGCACCGTGTGCGCCGGTGGTCGCTACGACGGCCTGGTCGAGCAAATGGGCGGCAAGCCGACCACGGGCGTAGGCTTTGCCATGGGCATCGAGCGGCTGATCCTGCTACTGGAAACCCTGGAGCAGGTCCCGGAAGAAATTTCCCGTCAGGTGGACGTGTACCTGTGCGCCTTCGGCGAGGCTGCCGAACTGGCGGCCCTGGCCTTGAGCGAAAAAGTACGTGACCAGTTGCCCAACCTGCGCCTGCAGATCAATGCCGGCGCTGGTAGCTTCAAGAGCCAGTTCAAGAAGGCCGACAAGAGCGGTGCGCTTTACGCACTGATCCTCGGCGATGACGAGCTGGCCCAGCAAGTGGTAGGTTTCAAACCCCTGCGTGGCCAGGGTGAACAACAGAACATTGCCTTTGATGCGCTCGCTGCGCACTTGGCCACCTGCGTCGTGCAGGGTTGAAGCTGTCGAACAGCCGAATTTAGCGATTAAGGAGTATTGGGGTGTCGAGTACTGATGATGAGCAACTGGCCGAGTTCAAGGACTGGTGGCAGCGTAACGGCAAGCCCCTGGTCACTGGCGGCCTGCTGGCTTTAGTGGTGGTGTTCGGCTGGCAAGCCTGGACCAAGTATCAGGCCAACCAATCCCAGGGCGCTTCGATCGTTTATCAGCAATTGCTGGAAACTACCCTGACGCCGGACGGCAAGCCTGACCCTGCGCAGGTGGCAGACCTGGCCGGCAAGCTGAAAAACGAATTCGGCGGTAGCACCTACGCCCAATACGGCAGCCTGTTCGTCGCTAAAGTCGCGGTCGATACCGGCAAGCTGGATGACGCCGCCACCGAGCTGAAGGCCATTGCCGACAAGCCGACCAACCCGACCCTGGGTGAAATCGCACGTCAGCGCCTGGCACAGGTATTGGCGGCGCAGAACAAGGCTGACGAAGCACTCAAACTGCTCGACGGCGATGCTGACAAGGCATTCGTGGCCACTCGCGAAGAGCTCAAGGGCGACCTGTTGGTCCAATTGGGTCGTACCGACGAAGCCCATGCTGCGTACCAAAAAGCCAAGGCGGCGCTGTCTGATGAAGCGGCGGTCGGTGGCTTACAAATCAAGCTCGACGACTTGGCCAAAGGGGATGCGTGACGTGATCCGTTGGAAACATGCAGCATTGCTGGCTCTGGCCGTTTTGGCCGCGGGTTGCAGCAGCAACAGCAAAAAAGAACTGCCTCCTGCCGAGCTGACCAGCTTCAAGGAAGAAGTGGTCCTGCAAAAACAATGGAGCCAATCCATTGGTGATGGGCAGGGCGACCTCTACAACCTGTTGCAGCCCGCGATTGACGGCGACAACATCGTGGCTACTGATTCCACTGGCGTCGTGGTTGCCATGGATCGCATGAACGGCGACGTCAAGTGGAAGAAAGACCTCGAACTGCCGGTTTCCGGCGGTGTGGGCGTCGGCTACGGCATGGTGCTGATCGGTACTCTCAAGGGTGACGTGGTCGCGCTGGACTCCAGCACCGGTGAAGAGAAGTGGCGCGCTCGCGTGACCAGTGAAGTGCTCTCGGCGCCGGCGACCAACGGCGATATCGTCGTGGTGCAAACCCAGGACGACCGCGTGATCGGCCTGGAAGCCTCCACCGGGGACCAACGCTGGTTGTACGACAGCACCCCTGCGGTGTTGACCCTGCGCGGTACCAGTGGTCCGATTGTGACCAACAACCTGGCCGTTGCTGGCCTGTCGACCGGTAAAGTGGTTGCCCTGAATACCCAGAACGGCGTGCCGGCCTGGGAAACTCGTGTGGCCATCCCGCAAGGTCGTTCCGAACTGGATCGCGTTGTAGACATCGACGGCGGCTTGCTGCTGTCGGGTGAAACCCTCTACGTCGCCACCTACCAGGGGCGTGTTGCCGCGCTGGACCTGCAAAGCGGTCGCATCAACTGGCAGCGTGATGCCTCCAGCTATGCGGGTGTCGCCCAAGGGTTTGGCAGCGTCTATGTGAGCCTAGCATCCGGCACCGTTGAAAGTGTGGATGAGCGTTCCACCACTGCACTGTGGAGCAATGACTCCCTGGCTCGCCGTCAACTGTCGGCACCGGAAGTCTTTTCCAGCTACGTAGCGGTGGGTGACTTCGAAGGTTACCTGCACCTGCTGAGCCAAGTGGATGGTCGCTTTGTTGGTCGCCAGCGTATCGACAGCGACGGCCTGCGTGCGCGTCCGCTGGTGGTGGGTAACATGCTTTATGTGTATGGCAACGGCGGCAAGCTGGAAGCCCTGACCATCAAGTAAAGGTTTGACTATGCTTGGGGTAACCCCCAGGCGGCCCTGTTTCAATGCCTGTTGCTGTAGGAGCGAGCTTGCTCGCGAAGGACGTCAACGATAACGCGGGTTTTCTGCATAAACGCGTCGTTCTCGGTTTTTTCGCGAGCAAGCTCGCTCCTACAGTGGCGGGGGCAGAAGCAGGGCATGTGGCATGTTAAATGCCGCCCCGAGCACCAGCCGCTGCCCTGCAGCGGCTTTTGTATTTTCTGAAATAACGAAGTGGAGAGCCGCATGGTTCCCGTAATCGCCCTGGTGGGCCGACCTAACGTCGGCAAGTCCACCTTGTTCAACCGCCTGACCAGGACTCGCGACGCCATTGTCGGCGACTTGTCCGGTCTGACCCGTGATCGCCAATACGGTGAGGCAAAGTGGCAAGGGCGCTCCTACATTATTGTCGACACCGGTGGTATCTCCGGTGACGAGCATGGCATGGACGAAAAGATGGCCGAGCAGTCGTTGCTCGCTATCGAAGAAGCCGATGTGGTGCTGTTCCTGGTGGACGCCCGCGCGGGCTATACCGCCGCTGACCAGATGATTGGCGAGCACCTGCGCAAGCGCAACAAGCGTTCCTATCTGGTCGCCAACAAGATCGACAACATCGATCCTGAGGCCGCCCGTGCCGAATTCAGCCCGATGGGCCTGGGCGATGCGATTCCGGTCGCCGGTGCTCACGGCCGCGGCATCACCCAGATGCTGGAAATCGCCCTGCGCGACTTCCCAAAGGATGATGTCGAGGAAGAAGAGGGCGAGGAAGAGATCGTCGCTGAAGGCGAGGAAGCCAAGCGCATTCCTGGCCCGAGCGAAAAAGACGGTATCAAGATCGCTATCATCGGCCGCCCGAACGTCGGCAAGTCGACCCTGGTCAACCGTATGCTCGGTGAAGACCGCGTTATCGTCTACGACCAACCCGGTACCACTCGCGACAGCATCTACATCCCGTTCGAACGCAACGAGGAAAAGTACACGCTGATCGACACCGCCGGTGTGCGCAAGCGCGGCAAGATCCACGAAGAAGTTGAAAAGTTCTCGGTGGTCAAAACCCTGCAGGCGATCAAAGACGCCAACGTGGTGATCTTCGTGATGGACGCCCGCGAAGGCGTGGTGGACCACGACCTCAACTTGCTGGGCTTTGCCCTGGAAGCCGGTCGTGCCCTGGTCATCGCGATCAACAAGTGGGACGGCATGACGCCGAGCGAGCGCGATTTCGTCAAGATCGAGCTGCAGCGTCGGTTGTTCTTCGTCGAGTTCGCCGATATCCACTTTATCTCGGCACTGCACGGCACCGGCGTGGGCAACCTCTACGCGTCCGTACAGAACTCGTTCAAGTCTGCGGTCACCCGCTGGCCGACCAACCGTCTCACCCAGATCCTTGAAGACGCGGTGGGCGAGCACGCACCACCGATGGTCAACAACCGCCGGATCAAACTGCGTTACGCCCACTTGGGTGGTGCCAACCCGCCGATTATCGTGATCCACGGTAACCAGATCGAGAAGGTGCCCAAGTCCTATGTGCGTTACCTGGAAAACACCTACCGCCGTGTCTTGAAACTGGTCGGTACGCCGATCCGTATCGAGTTCAAGGGTGGCGAGAACCCATACGAAGGCAACAAGAACACGCTGACTGACCGTCAGGTGAACAAGAAGCGTCGTTTGATGACTCACCACAAGAAGGCCGACAAGAAGCGCCGTGATAAAAAATAACGGCAGTTTCGAGTTGTAAGCTACAAGCTGCAAGAGAGGGCTCCTTTGGAGCCTTTTTTGTGCCTGACGGTTTGCCCCTTGACCTGCTTGCAGCTTGCAGCTTAAAACTTGCAGCTCACCCGAAGGGGGCTCCCATGATCAGCAGTAAGCTGCCAAACGTCGGCACGACCATTTTCACCACCATGTCGCAACTCGCCGCCGAAACCGGCGCGCTCAATCTGTCCCAGGGTTTTCCCGATTTCAATGGTCCGCAGGGTTTGCTCGATGCAGTGGGTAAGCACATCGCCCTCGGTCATAACCAGTACGCCCCCATGACAGGCCTGCCGGTGCTGCGTCAGCAAGTGGCGGCCAAGATCGCCCGCAGCTATGGCGTCACGGTGAATGCCGACACTGAAGTGACCATCACGCCAGGCGCCACCGAGGCGATTTTTTGCGCCATTCAGGCGGTGATTCGCAGCGGTGATGAAGTCATCGTGTTCGACCCCAGCTATGACAGCTACGAGCCTTCGGTTGAACTGGCCGGTGGCCGCTGCGTGCATGTGCAACTGAGCCTGCAAGGCTTCGCCCTGGACTTCGAGAAACTCAAGGCTGCGCTTTCACCGCGTACGCGCATGATCATCCTCAATAGCCCGCACAACCCCACCGGTGCATTGATCAGCCGTGTCGAGCTGGACCAGTTGGCCGAACTGATCCGCGACCGCGATATCTACCTGGTCAGCGATGAGGTCTACGAGCACCTGGTATTCGACGGTGTGCCCCACGTCAGCGTATTGGCCCATCAGGAACTGTATCAGCGCGCATTCGTGGTCAGCTCATTCGGCAAGACCTATCACGTCACAGGCTGGAAGACCGGCTACGTGGTCGCGCCACCGGCCCTCAGCGCCGAACTGCGCAAGGTGCATCAATATGTCAACTTCTGCGGCGTCACCCCTTTGCAGTACGCTTTGGCGGACTTCATGGCCGAACACCCGGAACATGTCGAAGAACTGCCGGCCTTCTATCAGGCCAAGCGGGACCTTTTCTGCGACCTGTTGGCGCCATCGCGCTTGAGCTTTACCCGGGTGACCGGCACTTACTTCCAACTGGTGGATTACTCGCAGATACGCCCAGACCTGGATGACGTCGCCATGTCCCTGTGGATGACCCGCGAACATGGCGTGGCGACCATTCCGGTTTCGGTGTTCTACCAGCACCCACCCCAAGGCCAGCGCCTGGTGCGCCTGTGCTTTGCCAAACGCGAGGAGACGTTGCGACAAGCGGCGGAAAAACTATGCGTGATCTGAGTGTACTGCCCAATCTGAACATTGCCCTGGTGCAGACGAGCCTGGCCTGGCATGACCGGCATGCCAATTTCGAACACTTCGAGTTGCTGCTGGAGCAGGCCAAAGGCGCCGACTTGATCGTGCTGCCAGAGATGTTCACCACCGGTTTTTCGATGGAATCAGAAGCTCTCGCCGAGCCGGAAAACGGCCCCACCCATCATTGGCTCCAGGCCCAGGCGGCAAAGTATCAGGCCGTGATTACCGGCAGTGTGATCATCCAGGCCGCCGATGGCAGCCACCGCAACCGTCTGCTGTGGGCGCGGCCGGATGGTGAGGTGTTGCATTACGACAAGCGCCACCTGTTCCGCATGGCCGGTGAACATGACCACTACACCCCAGGTGAACGTCAGGTGCAGTTCGAGTTGAAGGGTTGGCGCATTCGCCCGCTGATCTGCTATGACCTGCGCTTCCCGGTGTGGAGCCGCGACGCCCAGGATACGGACCTGCTGCTGTACACCGCCAACTGGCCGGGCGCTCGGCGTCAGCATTGGAATCGGCTGTTGCCGGCGCGGGCCATTGAGAACCTGTGTTACGTGGCGGCGGTGAACCGGGTGGGCACCGACGGCAAGGGGTTTGCCTACACCGGCGATAGCCAGGTGTTGGATTTCCAGGGTGAAACCTTGCTGAGTGCAGGGGAAGCGGACGGGGTGTTCCAGGTGATCCTGGATGCGGCGGAGCTGGCGGCTTACCGTACACGATTCCCGGCGAATCTGGATGCCGATAGCTTTCAGTTAGTCTAAGGCTCTTAGATTGTTCCCACGCTCTGCGTGGGAACGCCTCTTGGGACGCTCTGCGTACCGCTTCTAAGGGCGGACGCAGAGCGTCCAGGGCTGCATTCCCACGCAGAGCGTGGGAACGATCAGGCCCCTGGATTCTCACCCAGGGGCCTTTTGCATTACGGCAATGCTTACGCCGCTTTGGCTTCCAACTGGCTCAACGAACGGTTCAGCGCACTGAACAGCGCCTTGAAGCTGGCGGTAGTGATGTTTTCATCGATCCCCACACCATGCACCGGGCGTTCGCCGTTCACGCGCAGTTCAATATAGGCCGCCGCCTTGGCATTGGTACCCGCACCAATCGCGTGCTCGTTGTAGTCCATGATCTCCACGCCAATCGGCAGGCCGGCCACCAAGGCTTCCAGCGCACCGTTGCCTTTGCCTTTCCAGTGCAGGTTGGTTTCGCCCTGACCCTTGCCGGAAACTTCGACCTCGACAAAGCTGTTGCCGTTTTCTTCCTGCAAGCGATGGCTGACCAACGCATACGGCGTGTTGGCTTGCAGGTATTCACGCTGCAGCAAGGCGTAGATCTGTGGCGCGGTCATCTCCAGGCCCACGCGGTCGGTTTCGGCCTGCACCACCTGGCTGAACTCGATCTGCATGCGACGCGGCAAGCTGATGTCGTATTCCTGCTCCAGCAGGTAGGCGATACCGCCTTTGCCCGACTGGCTGTTCACGCGGATCACCGCCTCGTAGCTGCGGCCAATATCGGCTGGGTCGATCGGCAAGTACGGCACTTCCCACAGCGCATCGTCTTTCTGCTGGGAGAAACCTTTGCGGATCGCGTCCTGGTGGGAACCGGAGAATGCGGTATGCACCAGGTCGCCGACATACGGGTGACGTGGGTGCACCTGGATCTGGTTGCATTCCTCGACCACTTTGCGCACGCCGTCAATGTCCGAGAAGTCCAACTGCGGGTCCAGGCCCTGGGTGTACATGTTCAGTGCCACGGTGACCAAGTCGACGTTACCGGTGCGCTCGCCGTTGCCGAACAGGCAGCCTTCCACACGGTCGGCGCCGGCCATCAGGCCCAACTCGGTGGCCGCCACGCCAGTGCCACGGTCGTTGTGGGTGTGCAGGCTGATGATCACGCTGTCGCGACGGTTGATATGGCGACCGAACCACTCGATCTGGTCGGCATAGATATTCGGCGTGGCGCACTCGACGGTGGCTGGCAGGTTGAGGATCATCTTGTGCTCAGGCGTCGGGTTCCACACCTCGATCACCGCGTCGCAGACTTCCTTGGCGAACTCCAGCTCAGTGGCGCTGAAGGTCTCTGGGGAATATTCGAAGGTCCACTGGGTTTCCGGCTGCTGGGCGGCGTATTTGACGAACAGCTTGGCGGCGTTGACCGCGATGGCCTTGATGCCGTCCTTGTCCTGGTTGAACACGATGCGGCGGAACGACGGCGAGGTGGCATTGTACAAGTGCACAATGGCTTTCTTCGCGCCGCGCAGGGATTCGAAGGTGCGTGCGATCAAGTCTTCACGGCCCTGGGTCAGCACCTGGATGGTGGTGTCCTCGGGGATGTGGTTGTCTTCGATCAGGGTGCGCACGAAGTCGAAGTCGGTTTGCGACGCGGCCGGGAACGAGGCTTCGATTTCCTTCACGCCAACGGCCACCAGGGTCTTCCAGAAGCGCAGCTTTTTCACCGCGTCCATCGGCTCGATCAGCGACTGGTTGCCATCACGCAGGTCGGAGCTGCACCAGATAGGCGCTTGGGTGATGGTCTTCGACGGCCAGGTACGGTCCGGAATGTCGATGGTGGGGAACGCGCGGTATTTCGAAGACGGGTCTTTGAGCATGCTCATCGGGAAATCCTTGGTTGTAGGGGCCGAGAAAAGGCGGCCTGCCGTGGAACTGTTATTGGGGATAAAACTGAGGGCGAGGCAGATCGATTCAGCCTGGCAGTCGTGCGCTGACAAGGCACAGGCTGCGGTGCTGGCGGAGCTGAATGAGGGTATGAGAGGTTTTCATAAGCCCAACCCTAACCGTGGCCAAGTGAGATGGCAAGGTGGTCAGGAAAAATTGATAGATTTTCTGTATAAAACAAGCTTTATGAATATTTATTGCTAACAGTGTCTTGTTTTCTTCACATTGTTGCGCTGCTGTAGGTGGTGGCGCAATTTTGGTGATGAGGTTTTCCCGTGGCGCCGCATGCGGCAGTGAAGGGCTCACCATCGCGCAAACAACGCACGACGGTGATTACTCAAATGACTTTATGGAAGATCTGATAATCCCCTGCCGTATGGCTATTCGTGACGTTGGCCCCGGGATCCCTTGGTATTGACGGGCCGCTGATGGCAACACTCTTGTTGAATGTTTTGTCCGGGTACACGCCTATGCCCACCCCTCCAGTGAGTTCCGCCAGACCTGGAACGTTTCGGGCCGTGTTCATATGGGCCCGGCCTACCAAGGCGAGTACTTTTTCGCCCGGCTTGCGTGTTTCCAAGATACGGGTCGCGAAGTAATTGAATTCCTGCAGGCGCGTAATGCCTTCGTCGTTGTCCCCAACGTACTTATAGAAATCGGGCATATCCGATCGGCGGGTCAAGTAGTGGTGCTCTAGGGATTTGACGGTGATTCCATTGTCATTGGCAAGTTGAACCAGTTCCGAGAGCGTGGGAGACGCGCCTTGAGGACGGTGGGCCCCCATGCCCACATCCATGAGCTGGCCCGCGGCATTGGTTTCGACATTCTCAAGGTAAAGTGTGGTAACCCCAGACTCTTTGAGGGCCTGCATATTCTCTTTGAGCATCTGGAAACTGGCGATTTCGTTATGGCGCTCGCCCAGTACCACCACATCAGTGATTTCGTAGGCCTTACGCAACAGGTCGGCCGGCGAGGTGCCGGGTGCGAGCTCCAGCCGGGGCGGGCGCGGCGGCATCTGGCCTTGAGTGAGCATGTTCTTGTAGAAGTTATACAAATCCCGCCTGAACCAATACCTGGCCACAGGCAAGGTTTTAGCGGTGAAGTCGGCTTCGATCAGCCGCCCTCTGTTGAGGCTGAAATACTCGGCGTCTGGTAACGCTGGTCGGGCAGGGGCCTCGGCGCCTGTCGTCGAAGCTCCCGGTGTCGGCGTGGGGGCTCCACCGGGCAGTTGATTCAGGCGCCATTCACCGTTGCCCGCATGTTGTACAGAGGCGACGATTCTGCTGCTTTTGGGCGCAGTTGCTGGGACGTTCGGGTCGATGATATTGACCCAGCCACTGCGAGCGTGAAAGGCTGAATCGATCTGATAAACCCTGCTCACGCGGGTACCGTCGGTAAATCGGATGAACCACTCGTCGCCAACGTTATAGGTACCGTCACTCCTTAGCGTCCGGCCGTTGATCATATCGCCAGGCCTGGCGTACGCACTCAAGTCGCGCTCGGGAATGACGGCGTCGTTGGGCGTGCGTGAGCCAGCGATAGTGTTGCCGGTGCTGGCTAAGGGTCGTGCCGGCACTGGGCTGACGGGCGCAGGCAGTGCTCTTGGCCCTGGGCGCGGGGTAATCGCGCCTGTCGCCGTCGACGACTTGAATACCGGGCGTAGGGGGGCCGCGCGAACATTAGAGATACCCGCCGCAGACAGGGTGAAATCACTGTAGATCGCCCGTCCCAGGCCGGGTCTTTTGATCAGGTGCGGCAACACTCTGCTGTTGGCGCGCAGTGCGCTGATGCCGGCTTTGCCCAGACGAAAACCCGCAGACACGCCTTTGCCAGCCACTGGTATCAGGTCGGTAAAGATCAATGCCACTTCAATGCCGAACTCGATTTTGTTCTTGAGCGATTGCCGTGCGACCTCCGCACTGCTTACGGACTGGTGATCCGCTCGGTCGATCGCCATCTGTACGTGTTGCTTGTACAGATGGTCTTGGAAATCACCTTTTATGGGCTCAAGGCGAGTGGCGCCTCCCAGCAGCTTGATCGACGAGACCGCCAGCTCGGGGGACATCAATTTCGTTGGGCTGTACGCAGCTTCTTTAAGCGCTCCCCTGAACTGATCGACCTCATCTTTACTGACGGGTGATTTTCTTTGCGCGATATAGGTTGCCCACTCTTTTTTCTCCAGGAGGGTGTCGAGGGCCTTGTGGTCCGCGACTTCGCGATAAGTAATGCCGTCGGGAGCCTTGGGGGTGTACAGCACCAGCGATGGATCTGTCTGGTTGCCGATCACCATCACGCCCTGCACCGCTAGCCCCCTGTGGAGCAGGCTGTTGGCGACGATGGTTTTCCCATCGACTTGAGGGCGGGTGGCCGGGTCTGGGTGAGTCAGTACCGCATCCGCCCACTGCGCCGCGCGTTTATGGATGTTGTCGCTGGCCAGTTCCGTATAGGCGTCGGGGCTGAGTTCTGCCAGAAACGCCTCTTTGTCCATCGCGTCTGCCAGATGAGCTTTCCACGCTGTGCGCAAGTGCACAGCACTCCCCGATTGGGCATCTGGGGCCATTTCCTGTTTGAGTAGTTTGGTGTATTCGCCCCCGACATCGGCGGTATTGACCAGTGCCTTGAGATCGTCGGTATCCAGGGTAACCGGCTTGCCGCTCAGGTCTCGCACAGGCTTGCCGTGCTTGTCGCGCAGAGGCAAGGTCATTTTCTCATCGGTGTATACACCTCTTTCGACGGCAGGGAAGCCACTGGGATTCTTCAGCGCCAAGTCGGTCAGGGACACCGCGTCTTGTTTCGAATAGAGGGGTTGGCCAGTCCCTCTCCCGCCGTGGATGGCGGTGCGGGTGTGGACCTGCACCATGAGTTGATCCGCATCGATTTCTGCTGCCGGGTATCGCTGTTTTATGGCTGCATTCAGGCGGTCACGGGCGAAGGTGTTCAGCGCC
Organism: Pseudomonas sp. Pse35; assembly: GCF_024519715.1. Taxonomy (NCBI): domain Bacteria; kingdom Pseudomonadati; phylum Pseudomonadota; class Gammaproteobacteria; order Pseudomonadales; family Pseudomonadaceae; genus Pseudomonas; species Pseudomonas sp. Pse35. Next base: position 140,027 of record NZ_JALJRP010000011.1, read on the forward strand.
GGGATTTTTTCAAGCAGGGGCGTCAGCGCATCCAGGCTCCGTTCCTGCGCCTTGTCCAAGTGCAAAAACAAGGCTTCTTGAAAGGGGCTTAGATTCTTCAACCATTCGGGTTGGAGTTTGTCGGTCAGTTTGGCGTCCCGGGCCAGCATGGCGTTGGTGCCATCGGTGAGGTACGACCAGTCGGCCGCATTATCGATACCTTCCAATGTGGCACTGTCGAGAAGGGGGTTGACGGTTTTGCCTGGCGCCAATGCTGTGCTCAGGTGGGTATTAATGTCTGCCCGCTGGCGTTTGAGCATCCAGGGGATGGATTGCGCCAACACATCCCCGGCCGATGGCTCGACACTGGACATCAGATCTTTTCCGGTAATAGGGTCGGGCCTGTTTTGCAGAGCCGGGGGCAGGCCTTGCAGGAGCAACTTGGCCTCGACACCGCCCTGGTCCAGGCGGCTGGCCAAAGCCTGGCGCGCCTGGGCCGGGGTTGCGAATTCCTCGAAACCTTCGCTGGGCGTGTACATCACGACGGGGCCATTGTCATCGTTGAGCGCAAGTGCGCGCCCATTCGGCCAGGTGGGCGGCGTAGCATAGGAGCCGTCTTTTCGGGTGATGAGAAAGGCCCCTGGCAGCATCGCGCCATGTTCCGTTTGGTCATCCACAGTGACGGGGTACACCCCTAAGCGATCACCGTCGGTGAAGCGTTTTTCCCGGTCTTGCAGGGTGGGGTAGCGCAACGCGGAGTCGATCAGGCCTTTGCCGGTCGCGCTCAGGGTGCCATCGCTCAGGCGCAGTGAGGCGAGGATCGACAGCTGTTTTTTGTGCAGGAACAACAGTTGCTCTTGCGGCGACATCTGGAGCGTCGGCTGATTTTCCACCGGCCGCGGTGTGCTCCAGTATTCTTCAAGCGCCTGCGGGTATTGCGTGGCAATGCTGCGAGCAATGGATTGCAGCGTGCCTTCGGTAAAGGCCGGTACCGCCATGTCGGCAATGGTTCGTCGATAAGTGAATTCAGTGCTTATGCCTCGCTCCGGGCGCATCAACGCATTCGGGTTGGCCTGGATGTCGCGGATCATCCTGGCCAGTGCAGCCGTCAGGGGCTCTGAAGAGGCCAGTGATTCGCGTCCATCGCCCACTCTGTAGCGATTGAAACTGAACATGTCCGGATTCAGCGGCCTGATCGCGGGGAAGGCCTCCTCAAGTTGCGACTGTACAAAGGCCTTGAAGCCGGGTTGCTGGCTATGCAGGCGTTGCTTGTCTTCGGTCAGCAACGCGTGTTCAGCGGTGAACTGTGTTTCATTGCTGGGTTTGAAATGCTTCACCAACTGCGGGTATCGCATTTTCGCCGGGGTTATACCTGACGAGGCGGGAGTAGGCGGGTCATCGGGGGCGTAATTGGCGGCGGCGGGCAAGGGGGCTGATGCAGGTTGTTGCAGAGTTGCGGGTGGTGTAGGCGGGCTGGTCGGGGGGGTACCGGGTGAGGCGTGAGATGAGGGCAAGAGGTTTTGCGAATGTCGCTCTGACAGTGCTGGGGTAAGTGACATGGAAAGAGTCTCATGGGAATTGGATCTCCAATGCTCAGGTCCTGCTCATTACGTCCGTGTAAATCGCTGGTTGAGTGAGTCTCGGGTGTCGGATGGTTCATCGCAAAAGTGTAAGAAGATCACAATGCATTGCAGCGAACCTCCGGCAGATCAGGCGCCAGCGCAGGAAATCACTGACGCCCCTCACGGCCACGGTATTCAGGGTTGAAACGCGCCGATAAAAATCGCCGGATCTACCCGTGCATCATTCAGGCTGACGTTCCAGTGCATATGCGGCCCGGTGGCCCGGCCTGTCGAGCCGACTTTGCCGACTACCGCACCGCGCACCAGTGGCTGACCCACCTTCACATCGATCTTCGACATATGGCAGAACATGCTGATAAAGCCCTGGCCATGGTCGACAAACACGGTATTGCCGTTGAAGAAGTAATTGCCGACCAGAATCACCTTGCCATTGGCGGGTGTCTTGATCGGTGTGCCGGCCGGTACGGCGAAATCCAGGCCCGAATGCGGGTTGCGTTCCTCACCGTTGAAGAAGCGGCGCACCCCGAATTTGCTCGAAAGCGGCCCGTTCACCGGTTTATCCAGCACCAGGTTGCTAGGCAGGTTCGGGCTGAAGCTGCGGTAAGCCTTGAGCTGCACTGCCAGTTCGCCTTCGATGCGCTTGAGCTGGGCCGGGTCAGGGTTGACCTGGCTCTTGTTCTTCAAAGTAATGCGCTGTTCCGGATACTTCTTGTAACCGACGATAAACGGCAGGTTGCGCCCCCCGCTGCTGATGCGCTCGTTGCCAGGCTTGACCGTTAACGGGATACCGACAATCGCCAGCCAGTTGTCCTGCTCCTTGACCACCAGCACCGGCTTGCCCTGGTAGGTGGCTTTCGGCGCCGTGGCCGAAGGGCCCAGTTCGACGACGGCCACGCCGCCTGGCACCGGTTTGTTCAGGGTTCGCGTGATGTAACTGTCGGCGTGGGCGTTAAATGTGAGGCACAACAGCATCAACAGGCTCAGTAGGCGTGGCATCGATCAATCCAATAATGAAAGGGTGACGGGTGTCAGGTGGTTGTCTTCCACCCGCACTTGCAATTGGCCTTCACCCAGGCGCGCGGTGAGGCGCTGGCCGGTGTGGGTTTGTGCGGCATTGCGAATCGCCTGGCCGCGCTCGTCCAACAGGATGCTGTAGCCGCGGCCCAGGGTCGCCAGAGGGCTGACCACCTGCAATGTCTGCACTTGGCTCTGCAGTTGCAGACGCCGAGCCTTGAGACCTTCACGCATGGCGCGGGGCAGGCGTTCGGCGAGGCTGTCCAGGCGCTGGCGCAAGAGTGCCAGTTGACGGCCGGGGTGCTGGCCGGCGAGGCGGGTTTCCAGGCGGATCAAGCGCTCGCGACGGGTATTGAGGCTACGCTCAAAGGCGCGGCGCAAGCGCATGTCCAGGTCATCCAGGCGCTGGGCCTGCTGGCGCAAGCGCTCGCCCGGGTGACGCAGGCGCCGGGCCATGCCTTCCAGGCGCAGGCGGCTGTGGCTCAGGCGGTTGCGCATCAGCATCACCAGGCGGCGCTGCAGGTTTTCCACTTGACGCACCAGATGGCTGGCGTCGGGAGCCAGCAACTCGGCGGCGGCGGAGGGAGTAGGGGCGCGGACGTCCGCCACGAAGTCGCTGATGGACACATCGGTTTCATGACCAACGGCACTGACGATAGGGGTAACGCAAGCATCAATTGCGCGGGCCACCGCCTCTTCGTTGAAGCACCACAAGTCTTCCAGGGAGCCACCGCCACGGGCCAGGATCAGCGCGTCGAAACCCCGGGCGTCGGCGAGTTTCAGCGCCCGCACGATCTGCGGGATTGCTTCGCGGCCTTGCACGGCGGTAGGGATCAGGGTCAGTTCAACATTCGGCGCGCGGCGGCGGAACACGCTGATGATGTCGCGAATCACCGCGCCGGTGGGCGAGCTGATAATGCCGATGCGCCGAGGATGCACCGGCAGCGCCACTTTGCGTTCGGCACTGAACAGGCCTTCGGCGCTCAGCTTTTCCTTCAGTGCATCGAAGGCAAGGCGTAGCGCACCATCACCGGCCGGCTCCACGGTATCGAGGATCAGTTGGTAATCGCCGCGGCCCTCGAACAACGAGACCTTACCGCGCACCTTCACCGCCAGGCCATCCTTCAACGCCTGACGTACCCGCGCCGCGTTATTGCGAAACAGCGCGCAACGCACCTGGGCGCCACTGTCCTTTAGCGTGAAATACACATGGCCGGAGGCCGGGCGGGCGAGGTTGGAGATCTCGCCTTCCACCCAGATATTGGTGAACACGTCTTCCAGCAACACCCGCGCGCGGCCGTTGAGTTGGCTGACAGTCAGGACTTCGCGGTCCAGGCCCAAGCGGGCAAAAGGATCTTTAATCATGGGCGGCAGTTTATAGGCATTCGTGCAGGGTTTGACAGAATTGCTCCACCAGCGCGTTCGGCGCTTGCGCGCAGGCCAGGGCTACCGTGCTGTGGCAGTCCGGATCGGCCAGGGGCAAAAATTGCACGTTGGGCGGGGCGATGTCCCGCATGGATTTTGGTAACAGGGCAATCCCGAAACCGGCCTGGATCAATTGCAACTGCGTGGTCTTGCGCGACATTACCCGCGCCGCCTTGGGGAAAAAACCTGTACGCATGCACAATTCAGCCGACAGATAGCTCAGCCCGCCGCGCTGAGGGTGGGGGATTGAAATAAACGCCTCATCCTTGAGTTGCATTAACTCGACCGCTGCGTTGCCGCGTGCCAAGGGATGACCCGCAGGCACTGCCAGCGCCAACGGCTCGGTGTACCAAGGCACCACGCGCACGCCTTCGCGCTGGCGCAACACCGGCAACCGCAGCAGGCCGACGTCCAGGCGGCCCTCGGCGATTTCCTCCAGTTGGGCTTCGGAGGAGAGTTTGACGATATCCATCGACACACCCGGGCAGCGCTCCAACCACGTGCTGATGCCTTGCAGTAACGCGCCGCTCATCGGCACGGTGCTCGAATGGCTCAGGCGCAAGGTGCCGAGTTGGCCCTGGCCCACTTGTGTCGCCAGGTCGCTGGCCTTGAGCAACTCACTCAGCAGGTTGCGCGCCCGTGGGTAGAAGGCTTCGCCGGCGGCCGTCAGCCTTGGCTGGCGTGCAGTGCGTTCGAACAGTGGGGTTTGCAGTTGAGATTCAAGCTCCTTGATCTGCCGGCTCAAGGCTGATTGCGCCACGAACAGGCGCTCGGCGGCAGCACTGAAGCTACCGCTGTCGGCGATTTCGACGAAATAACGCAGTTGCCGGGTGGAGATCAAGAGTCATGCCTTTTTGAGATGAGTAGTGAGCCTGGAAGATATTAGTCGCAACCCTTGCCGATGGCTAAAGTGAACGGCATCTCAATAGAAGGAATAAGTCATGAGCCCCGTTGAGCTGATGAGCCAGTGGACTTTCGGCGGTATTGATTGGCTGGTGATCGGCCTGGGCGTGACGGTGGCTTATATCGTGTTCGGCATTGCCGGTTTCGGCACGGCGCTGGTGGCGGGGCCCATCCTGATTTTATTCATGCCGCTGTCGAAGATCATCCCGTTGCTGGTGCTTCTGGACTTTGTCGCGGCGTTTGGCGGCCTGCTGCAAACGCGGCGCGATGTGAACAAGCCGGAACTGTTGCGGTTGCTGCCCTGCATGGCTATCGGCTGCACCCTGGGCGTAGTGTTTTTGCTCAACCTGCATTCGGACCTGTTGCTGCTATTGATGGGGCTGTTTATCAGTGCCTACGCGATTTACAGCCTGGCGGTGAACGCAAGGCCGACTCAGCTGGCGGCGGGCTGGTCGATTCCCATGGGCACCGTTGGCGGCCTGTTTGGGGCGCTATTCGGCAGTGGCGGCTTCTTATATGCGATTTACCTGAACAGCCGTTTGCCCAAGGACGCGGCGCGGGCTACGCAAAGCGCGCTGATCAGTTGCAGCACGGTGGTGCGTTTGAGTCTGTTCCTGATTGCCGGGGTGTATGCAGATTTGCCGTTATTGATGTTGGCGGTTTGCCTGTTGCCGGCGATGGCCCTGGGGTTGTGGTGTGGGCGCAGGCTGACGATGCGGCTGTCCCGTGAGGCGTTCGTGCGGTTGGTGACCTGGCTGGTATTGGCCAGCGGTATTGCGTTGATCGGACGGTATTTGAGTACTTGACCTGATTTTTTCAGGGATTAAGCTGCCGTCCTCCCGGGCGTCATCGCGGGCAAGCCCGGCTCCCACATTGGAATGCGATCACCTGTGGGAGCCGGGCTTGCCCGCGATGGCGCCAATAGCCACACCGCAGGACTCCCATGAACTCCCAAAGCATCCTTGTCCCGAAAATCTCCACCTTGCCGGTCCACGAACCCCGCGCCCGGGCGATTGTGCGCTGGCTGGTGCGCAAGAACATCATCAAGGAAGAGCTCACCACTTGCGGGCGTACCGGCAACCGCATGGGCTACGCCCTGGCCGATGGTGCCCGCGCGGTGGTGCTGCACCCCGAAGCGCTGCCGTTCAACGAGCCGGTCAATGGCCTGGAGATCATCTACAAGCGTTGCATCTACACGCCGGCCAAGGGGTTCCTCGAAGAAGCGGGCTGCCCGGAGTGCCTCAAGGAAGTCGGCGAGGCGCTGTTTGAAAGCCTGGAAGACTGGATGCCTGGCCACACCGATAACTTCACCTGCCCGCTATGTGGGCATGAAGACGACATCAATGGCTTTCTGTTCCTGCAGGAATGCGGGTTTTCCAACCTGGGATTCATTTTCAACAACTGGGCGGAGGCGGGCTTCAAACAGAGCTTTATCGACGAGTTTGCCGATTGGCTCGATCAAAAAATGAGCTGGGTCAAAGTCGAACTGTAACTTTTTGCCGAACACGATCGTTCCCACGCTCCCGCGTGGGCAACGCCGCATGGGACGCTCCGCGTCCCGTTGTTGTCGGAGATTTTGAATCCTGCCCCAAGGCGACGCGGAGCGTCACCAGAGGCATTCCCACGCGGAGCATGGGAATGATCGGGGCGATGAAATTACCCATCTATCAGTATTACCAAGTTTGTCAGAGTTTTACATTGAGCCCGGCAGGGTGCATGTATATAATGGCGCGCTTCCATTTTCCCGCTCGGGAGCCCCCGCGATGCTGCGTATCAGCCAAGAAGCTCTGACATTCGACGACATTCTCCTAGTGCCCGGTTATTCCGAGGTGCTTCCTAACGAAGTCAGTCTCAAGACCCGCCTAACCCGTGGCATCGAGCTGAATATTCCCCTGGTTTCCGCTGCCATGGACACCGTCACCGAAGCCCGTCTGGCCATTGCCATGGCTCAGGAAGGCGGCATCGGCATCATCCACAAGAACATGACCATCGAGCAGCAAGCTGCCGAAGTGCGCAAGGTCAAGCGTTACGAAGCCGGTGTGGTGAAAGATCCGATCACCATCGAAGCTGACGCCACCGTGCGTGACCTGTTCGAACTCACGCGTATGCACAACATCTCCGGCGTCCCGGTGCTGCACGATGGCGACCTGGTCGGCATCGTCACTTCCCGTGACGTGCGTTTCGAGAACCGCCTTGAAGTCACCGTCCGCGAAGTGATGACGCCTAAAGAGCGCCTCGTCACCGTCAAGGAAGGCGCCGACAAGAACGATGTGCGCGAACTGCTGCACAAGCACCGCATCGAGCGCGTGCTGATCGTCGACGACAAATTCGCCCTCAAAGGCATGATGACCGTCAACGACATCGAAAAAGCCAAGGCTTACCCACTGGCCAGCAAGGATGACCAAGGTCGTCTGCGCGTTGGCGCTGCTGTCGGTACCGGTAAAGACACCGGTGATCGCGTCTCGGCGCTGGTCGCTGCCGGTGTTGACGTGGTAGTGGTCGACACCGCCCACGGCCACTCCAAAGGCGTGATCGACCGCGTGCGTTGGGTCAAGCAGAACTTCCCTGAAGTGCAGGTGATCGGCGGCAACATCGCCACCGGCGCTGCCGCCAAGGCCCTGGCCGAAGCTGGCGCCGATGCAGTCAAGGTCGGTATCGGCCCAGGCTCCATCTGCACCACGCGTATCGTCGCCGGTGTGGGCGTGCCGCAGATCAGCGCCATCGCCAACGTCGCCGCTGCCCTTGAAGGCACTGGCGTACCCTTGATCGCCGACGGTGGCATCCGTTTCTCCGGTGACCTGTCCAAGGCCATCGTAGCCGGTGCCTCCTGCGTGATGATGGGCTCGATGTTCGCCGGTACCGAAGAAGCGCCGGGCGAGATCGAACTGTTCCAGGGCCGTTCGTACAAGGCTTACCGTGGCATGGGTTCGCTGGGCGCCATGTCCCAGGCGCAAGGCTCTTCCGACCGTTATTTCCAGGACTCTTCGGCAGGCGCCGAGAAGCTCGTACCGGAAGGCATCGAAGGCCGTGTGCCGTACAAAGGCACCCTGAGCGCGATCATCCATCAACTGATGGGCGGCCTGCGTTCCTCGATGGGCTACACCGGCAGCGCCAACATCGAAGAAATGCGCACCAAGCCAGAGTTCGTACGGATCACCGGCGCCGGCATGGCTGAATCCCATGTCCACGACGTGCAGATCACCAAGGAAGCGCCAAACTACCGTGTAGGTTGAGGCTTCCAGCAAAATGTTAAGTAACCGGGGCTGTTCTTCAGCCCCGAGTTGTTTCTGATTCATTAGACGAGACTGACTTCATGGCCCTCGACATTCACGCCCACCGCATCCTGATCCTCGACTTCGGTTCCCAGTACACCCAGCTGATCGCCCGCCGCGTGCGTGAAATCGGCGTGTACTGCGAACTGCATCCGTTCGACATGGACGATGAAGCGATCCGCGAATTCGCACCCAAAGGCGTCATTCTCGCCGGTGGCCCCGAGTCCGTTCACGAAGCCAATAGCCCGCGCTGCCCGCAAGCGGTATTCGACCTGGGTGTGCCGGTATTCGGTATCTGCTACGGCATGCAGACCATGGCCGAGCAACTGGGCGGCAAGGTAGAAGGCTCCGAGCTGCGTGAATTCGGTTATGCCCGTGTGGACGTGGTCGGCAAGAGCCGCCTGCTGGACGGCATCGAAGACCACATCGACGCCGACGGCCTGTTCGGCCTCGACGTCTGGATGAGCCACGGTGACAAGGTCACCAAAATGCCGGAAGACTTCCACATCCTGGCCAGCACCCCGAGCTGCCCGATTGCCGGCATGTTCAGCGACGAGCGTCGCTACTACGGGGTGCAGTTCCACCCGGAAGTGACCCACACCAAGCAAGGCGGGCGCATCCTGTCGCGTTTCATCCTCGACATCTGCGAGTGTGAAGCCCTGTGGACCCCGTCGAAAATTGCTGAAGACGCCATCGCCCAAGTGCGCGCCCAGGTCGGCACTGACAACGTATTGCTTGGCCTGTCCGGCGGCGTTGACTCCTCGGTTGTGGCCGCCTTGCTGCACAAGGCCATTGGCGACCAGCTGACCTGCGTATTCGTCGACAACGGCCTGCTGCGCCTGCACGAAGGTGAGCAAGTGATGGCCATGTTCGCCGAGAACATGGGCGTCAAGGTGATCCGCGCCAACGCTGAGGACCAGTTCCTCAACAACCTGGCCGGCGAGTCCGACCCGGAGAAGAAGCGCAAGATCATCGGCCGCACCTTCATCGACGTGTTCGATGCCGAGTCCAACAAACTGGACAACATCAAGTACCTCGCCCAGGGCACCATCTACCCCGACGTGATCGAGTCGGCCGGCGCCAAGAGCGGCAAGGCCCACGTGATCAAGTCCCACCACAACGTGGGTGGCCTGCCTGAGGAGATGAACCTCAAGCTGGTAGAACCGCTGCGCGAACTGTTCAAGGACGAAGTCCGCCGTCTGGGCCTGGAACTGGGCCTGCCGTACGACATGGTCTACCGCCACCCCTTCCCAGGTCCGGGCCTGGGCGTGCGTATCCTGGGTGAAGTGAAGAAGGAATACGCCGACCTGCTGCGTCGCGCCGACCACATCTTCATCGAAGAACTGCGCAAGGCCGACTGGTACCACAAGGTCAGCCAGGCGTTCGTGGTGTTCCAGCCGGTGAAATCGGTTGGCGTTGTAGGCGATGGTCGTCGTTACGCATGGGTTGTTGCGTTGCGTGCCGTAGAGACGATCGACTTCATGACAGCGCGTTGGGCACACCTGCCTTACGAACTGCTGGAGACGGTCAGCGGCCGGATTATCAACGAGATCGAAGGTATTTCCCGCGTGACGTATGACGTGTCGAGCAAGCCGCCGGCGACGATTGAGTGGGAATGATGAGACGTCCGGCATTGTCCGGCACGATCTAAGAAATGCCCTAGAGCCCGCGTAATTGCGGGCTTTTGGCTTTTTGGCGTTGGCAAATTCTGGCGTAGATATTAGAGAAACTGTGATCGAATCAAATCCGTATCGAACGGTGTTATCCCTTGATCAGGCGCAAACACCGTCTGTGCCAACTGCGATGAGGCTACGCCTTCTCCCCGCGCTCGAGCATGTAAGTCGAATAGCGTCTCCAAATCCGGCCTTGGTGTATGTATTAAAGCTCGCAGCATCAAGGACACCCCGCTGAGGTTGTTTTCGACGTTGTTCCACCTCGGAGATGATGTGAGCCCCAGATCGGCCCAAATTATGCGTCGCTCTTGCAAGTCCATTACGAATGGCAGGCAGATCCCTGTGTTGGATGCGATATCGATACGGTCGAACACGGAGCTTGGCTCGAATACTTCACCTGACGCCGTATCGACGCGAGCCATCCAGCCAGCGAAGCATTCTGGAAGGTCGCAGTAAGGCTGCTCGGTGTATGAGTTGATAGAGGTAACAACGTAGCGAATACCCTTCTCTACGAGAACATCAAGGTCGAGGTCGATGAACTCTGAAGCTCCATCGGGCGCGTCGACGACGTCGCCGCTGTGGTAGCCGCCGAAACTCTTCAGGTTGTAGTAAGCGACTGTTTCTATGAACACGAAGTTGGCGTCGAAAAATGCAGCGGACAAGTCGATATCTGTACGCCCATGGCCGTTCTTCCACCAGAGGAACAGGCGAATGAAGCGGGTGTCAGGTATAGGCAGCCGACTGCCCCGCACCAATGTGCGCAGGGCTTTCGATGAGGCACGCTGCGCCAGCGGTACCCTGTACTCGCGTAGTACTGGATCGATAAAGCAGCGACCTAGCGGCGGTAGTGACGCAAAACGCGTTACGAGAGCGTTCTCACAGATTGTGGCTGCACGAGCCAACACGTTGGGGGCTAGAGGTTCGCGTCGATCCTTGATTGCGTAGACTTTGGCGAGTGCGCCTTTGGGTGTGAATGCTCGCAGGGGGAGTGGGCGAGGAGCGCGTACCTGAGCCAGCAACTGCAGCAGAACAGGTGAGGACACTTGTGCCGCAACCGCCTCGAACGCGTCGAGGACCGATTCTGGTGCCGTTGCACGCCGAAGGGTCACGTCCAGCCGTCTTGCGAACTCGCCTGGGCGGTTTTGTAGTATGGGCGTAAGCGCGGCGATGTCACGCTGGGCAAGCAATGTTTCGACTCGTGATCCAAATGAGTCTGGCGTTTCGTTGCGACGTGCTGCCGTGATGGCGGCCAGCGCTCGTGGGTACTTATCGGCATAGTCGCCCGGATGCAGTACTTCAGCCAGGCGTTTCCATCGCTCTGCATGCCGCATCACGTCTTCTGCAACGTTGAGTGTTTTGTCGAGCAGGCGCAACAGCAGGCGACGCATTGAGCGCTTCATCGCTTTAAAACGTGTCGAAGCTGTCGTCAGTGACACGTCTCCTCCACTTAGCGCAACAGCGAGCCGTAGCACGTCTGTCGCCGTTTCGGCGTTTCGTTCCAGGAATGTATCTACCCGCGCATCGCCGGCTACGTGCAGGATAAGTGCACCGCCAACTAGTGCACGGATCTCCCGAAACGGCACGGACTCAGGCAGCAGTCGAAACACATCGCTTTGATACTTTCGAATAAACCAGATGACGTCGGCAGTTTCCTGTTCGGAGAGCGAGGTGCGTGATGAAATCAGCGGTTCGAGGAGTGACTCGAACTCGGAGACGCTTCCCGGTTCGATAACGCGGGATATGAAGTTGCCTTCAAGCATCGCAGGTCGAGCGTGTTCGGTGGGTGGTAAACGTAATAGCGTTAAGCAGTGAATGACGGCATTAAGGTACAACTCCGCCTCTGAGGCCGTCAGGACCTGCTCTGGAAAGTCAGGGTAGAAGGGTTTGTGATGTACATGAGCGCCAGTTTCCCGCCGAAGAACGCCGATAATTTCGCGCAGCCAATACTTGAGTTCTGTTGCTGACAACTTGGCAATTTGCTCAATCAGGGATTCTGACAGTACACATCGGAACGCCGCGACTTCCCGGACCGCCGATGCGACCTGCGCACGCGTGGCACCGCCAGTGCCGATGGGGACGTGAACTTTGCTACGGCGACGCAGGAACAACCCCTGATTCATACTAGATTTTCTCCCTTGGCCACCGTCGTGCTCGCGTTGCAGTTGAAGTAAAAACGCCTGCTAGAAGCAGGCGCAGTGTGGAGAGCGAAACCCCTAGGTCATAGGAGGTTAGAAGGAAGGTGTTCCATAGCCACGGCGGCATTCTACGAAAGGTTGAATCTGTTTGTCAGGTCGCTGCGTAATTCAACGGTAACAAGCTGCTTCGCCAGCAGAAGAGGGGCCGCTTTGCGCCCCAGCGGGAGCAAGCTCCCTCGCCACAGGGTCACATTGTGTCCTTAGGTGGTGGCATTACAGGCTTGAACAGGGGGGACGGCGGTACGCTCAGCGTCAGAAAAACTCATCCAGCAGACAATAGAACTTCATACGCTGCTCATCGGGCTCAACGCCATAAGCCTCAAAAAATGGCCTCACCCATGCCAGCCCCAGATTGCTTTCAATACTTCGTGCTGCCAAGGCAAGGTCTTGGAACCGATCGCTGACCCCCAGCCGTCCACAGTCGATGAAGCCGCTGAAACAACCCTCTGCCGCCATGAAATTCGGCAGGCAAGCGTCGCCATGGGTCACTACCAGATCATGAGTCTTTGGCTGAGTTGCCACCAGTTCAGCAAACACATCCTCAGCGCTTTGCCCCAGTCGCTCGTCGTCGAAGTCTGTCTCGTCCACGAGGCCGGCACTGACGTGCTGCTGTGCGCGTGCGATGCGCAGCTGGAGGGAGTGATCTAAGGGGCACAGTGCCACGGGTAACTGGTGCAAAGTACGCAGCGCGGTCGCCAGGATGTTGATAATTTGCTCGGCTGAAAGCTCGCTGGCGCTGGCCAGGTCCTGTCCCGGTACGGTGGTCATCAGCAACCAATGGCGGTGGGCCGCTGTAACTTCATCCAGGACCACAGGCGCAGGCAGACCCATTTGCTGCAGCCATCTGAGTCGATCAATTTCGTCTGCCAACTCACTGTGTTCCTCCAGGAGCTCGGATTTCAGGAACAGATCCGTGCCGCCGTCATGGCGCAGGCGAAAGACGTCAGCGCGCGATTCACCAATGGCCTGTTGTTCAATCAGTGCATGGGGAAATTGTTCCCGCCATTTGTGGGGAATATTCATCGTTGTCTCCGGCGTCAGCGCCGCGCCACATCAGAAAAATAAAACTTATCCAACGTATGCCGCGACTCGGTGTACTCGAACTGCCTTCCATCCTGCAAAAACGTCTGGTTACTCACCACAATCACATGGCTTTGCCCCTCCAGATCCAGATGCGCCTGGTCGTCCTTGCTGCGTGGCAGGGCTTCGATGGTGCGTTGCGCGTAGCTGATCTGCAACTGCAGCGTTTGCTCGATAAACGCGTAGATCGACTGCTCGGCGATGTCGCGGTCCAGGCCGGGAATCAGGTCGCTGATGAAGTGGTTGATGTCCAGAATCACGCGTTTGCCGCCGATGCGGCGCACCCGTTTGATGCGCGTGATCAGGGTGCCGGGTTCGGCCTCGATGTGCTGCAGCAGTGAGCCTTCCAACGGGATGTGGGTGAACTCGACCACGTCGGTACGTACGTCATCGCCCAGGTCTGCGTGGGTCTCGTGGAAGCTGACGATGCCGCCCAGTTGGAACTCGATCGGGTTGGGCGACAACACAAAGGTGCCCTTGCCGTGGATCTTTTGCGCAAAGCCACGTTCCTGCAACTGCTCGATGGCGCGCCGCACGGTGCCACGGCTGGCCTGGTAGGCGTCCATCAGTTCGGTTTCGGAGGGAAGGCGCGTACCGCGTTGCAGGCGCTCGGTGGTGATGCTGGCAAGCAGATCCGTATAGATCTGGTTGTATTTGCTCATGGGATGGCTCTTGCCCGGCGTTATGAAGGTGGACTGCGCGTTCAAGGCAGGAACCTTAGTGGCAGAGGTTGGGTTTGTCCATTGGACACCCGTGCCCGTAGGTGAAAAACCTGACGGAAAGATCGTATGAATAAACAAAAGTGTAACTCGTACAGACGAGTTGTTGATTTAACTCGTACAGACGAGTACTTTTCCCTCCTCGGCGTGCTGCCAACGACTGCCACCCATAAAAACAATCACAGTGGAAAACGAGCATGAGCCACGACTATTCAACGATTGCCCGCGAGATCCTCGACAACCTCGGAGGCCGCGAAAACCTTGAGCAGGCTGCCCATTGCGTGACCCGCCTGCGCCTGGCGCTCAAGGACCCCAGCCTGGTCAACAGCAGTGCCCTGAACCAGGTCGATCTGGTCAAGGGTTCGTTCTTTACCGGCGGCCTGTTCCAGGTGGTGATCGGTCCCGGCGAAGTGGAGAAGGTCTACGCCGCCCTGCGCGAACTGACCGGCCTTGCCGCTTCGACCATTGCCGACGTCAAGAAAGCCGGCGGCGACAAGGCCAACCCCATGCAGCGCCTGGTGCGGGTGTTCTCCGATGTGTTCATGCCGATCCTGCCCGCGCTGATCATTGCCGGCCTGTTGATGGGCGTGAACAACCTGATGGGCGCCAAGGGCATGTTCATCGAAGGCCAGACGCTGCTGGAGGCCTACCCGAATCTGGATGGCCTGTGGAGCCTGATCAACCTGATGGCCAACACCTCCTTCGTGTTCCTGCCGGCACTGGTGGGCTGGTCGGCGGCCAAGCGGTTCGGCGGTAGTGAAATCCTCGGCATCGTGCTGGGCCTGATGCTGGTGCACCCGGACCTGCTCAACGCCTGGAACTACGGCAAGGCGGTAGCCGGCCTCGACGGCCAGAGCCTGCCGTACTTCGATATCTTCGGCTGGTTCCAGATCGAGAAGGTGGGTTACCAGGGGCAGATCCTGCCAATCCTGATGGCGGCCTTTGTCATGAGCGTGATCGAGAAGTGGCTGAGGGCGCGGGTGCCGAATGCCATTCAACTGCTGGTGGTGCCGATCACCACCATCGTGGTCACTGGTGTGCTGGCCCTGGCAATCATCGGCCCGGTGACGCGTCACCTCGGCATCCTGATTACCGAAGGCCTGGTCACCCTGTTTGAAATCGCACCTATGATCGGCGGCGCGATTTTCGGCCTGCTCTATGCGCCGCTGGTGATCACCGGTATGCACCACATGTTCCTGGCCGTCGACCTGCAGCTTATTTCCACCCAGGGCGGCACCTTTATCTGGCCGATGATCGTCATGTCCAACCTGGCCCAGGGCAGCGCCGCGCTCGGGGTGTTCTACATGACTCGCAATGCGCGGGACAAAAGCATGGCCTCGACCTCGGCCATTTCAGCTTACTTCGGCATCACTGAGCCGGCGATGTTCGGGGTGAACCTGCGTTTCAAATTCCCGTTCTATGCCGCTCTGCTGGGCTCGGCGCTGGGCAGCATTTTCCTGTCGTTGAACAAGGTGCAGGCCTCGGCCATCGGCGTCGGTGGGCTACCCGGGTTTATCTCGATCGTACCGAGCGCCATTCCGATGTTCGTGATTGGCATGGTCGTGGCGATGGTCGTGCCGTTTGCGCTGACGTGCATGTTGAGCATGAAGATCGTTCGGCCTGGTTACCGGGTCGCCTGAAGATCGCTATCGCAGGCAAGCCAGCTCCCACAGTGATGTGTGAACACATTCAAATGTGGGAGCTGGCTTGCCTGCGATGAGGCCGGAAGGGCCAACACCCAACTCTACTGAAGGAATCCACCATGCAAACCTGGCAACACTCGGTGATCTACCAGATCTACCCCAAAAGCTTCCACAGCCACGCGGGTAACGCCACCGGTGACCTGCTGGGCATCGTGGACAAACTCGACTACCTCAAGTGGCTGGGCGTGGACTGCCTGTGGGTTACTCCGTTCCTGCGCTCGCCCCAGCGCGACAACGGCTACGACATCAGCGACTACTACGCCATCGACCCCAGCTACGGCACTATGGCCGACTGCGACCTGCTGATCAGCGAAGCCGCCAAGCGTGGTATCAAGCTGATGCTCGACATCGTGGTCAACCACACCTCCATCGAACACGAATGGTTCCAGCAGGCGCGCAGCAGCCTCGACAATCCCTATCGTGACTTCTACATCTGGCGTGACCAGCCGAACAACTGGGAATCCAAGTTCGGCGGCTCGGCCTGGGAATACGAAGCGCAGACTGGCCAGTACTACCTGCATCTGTTCGACCATACCCAGGCCGACCTCAATTGGGATAACCCCAAGGTACGCGCCGAAGTGTTCAAGATGATGCGCTTCTGGCGCGACAAAGGCGTGGGCGGCTTCCGCCTGGATGTGATCAACCTGATCTCCAAGCCCGCCGATTTCCCCGAAGACAACAGCGACGGTCGCCGTTTCTACACCGACGGCCCGAACGTGCACCAATACCTGCAGCAAATGCACCGCGAGGTCTTTGAAGGCCATGACCTGATCAACGTGGGCGAGATGTCATCCACCCGCCTGGAACACTGCATTCGCTACTCGAATCCAGCGTCGAAAGAGCTGTCGATGACCTTCAATTTCCATCACCTGAAAGTCGATTATCCGAACCTGCAGAAGTGGGTGAAGGCCGATTTCGATTTCCTGCAACTCAAGCAGATTTTCTCCGACTGGCAGGTGGGCATGCAGGCCGGTGGCGGCTGGAACGCGTTGTTCTGGTGTAACCACGACCAGCCACGGGTGGTCTCGCGCTTTGGTGACGACGGCGAATACCGCGTGGTCTCGGCCAAGATGCTCGCCACGGCGCTGCACTTTCTGCAGGGCACGCCATATGTGTATCAGGGCGAAGAGCTGGGCATGACCAACCCCGGCTTCGACAGCATTTCGCAATACCGCGATGTGGAAACCCTGAACATCTTCCGCCTCAAGCGCGACGCGGGAGAGTCCGAAGCTTCGAGCATGGCGGCGATCATGCAGAAGTCCCGCGATAACGGGCGTACGCCCATGCAGTGGAGCACCGAAGCGAACGCCGGGTTCAGCCGCGGTGAACCCTGGATCGGCATTCCCGCGAATGCTGCGCAGATCAATGTCAACAGCCAGATGGATGACCCGGATTCGGTGCTGCATCACTACCGCAGGCTGATCGACCTGCGCCGTCGCGAGCCGCTGATACAGCAAGGCGTTTACCGTGCGTTGCTGCAAGACCATCTCCAGGTCTGGGCGTACCTGCGTGAAGGTCATGGCGAGCGCCTGTTGGTACTCAACAACTTCTATGGATCGTCGTGCGAGATCCAACTGCCCGAAGGCGTGATCAACGCCGCAAACGAGCAACGCCTTCTGATCAGCAACTACCCCGATTGCCCGCTGCGCACAAGCACGATGGTGCTACGCCCTTATGAATCCTTCGTGCTGCACCTGACTGGTTGAAATGCCCCCTGTAGGAGCGAGCTTGCTCGCGAAGATCGCCAACGCTAACGCGCCCCTCCAGGTGTTGCGTGGAGGTTGCAAATTCTTCGCGAGCAAGCTCGCTCCTACAGGTGATCGCGTCACGCAAGACAGCAAGAAAAAACAATAAAAATAAAAGGAGCACTTCATGAAAACAACAATAAAACTGGGCCTTATTGCTTCCTGCCTCACGGTGCCTTTTGGCGCGCAGGCCCTGGAATTTGCCGGGTATTTGCGCAGCGGCGCGGGCACGTCAACGGGCAGCGGCAAGCAGCAATGTTTCCAACTGCCGGGTGCGCAAACCAAGTACCGCTTGGGCAACGAATGCGAGCAGTACGCCGAGCTGGAACTGCGTCAGGATTTGCTGACCCTCGATGACGGTTCGGTGTTCAGCGTCGATGCCATGGCTTCCCTCTATAACAAGTACGACCGTGCCCTGAAGTTCCAGGGTGAAAACAATGGCTCGGCGCGCATGCCGCAGATGTATGCGCAATGGTCCAACCTGCCCAGTCTCAATGGCGGTTCGCTGTGGGCCGGGCGGCGTTACTACAAACGTAACGACATCCATATTTCCGACTTCTACTACTGGAACCAGAGCGCCACCGGTGGAGGGATCGAGGACGTGTTGATCGGCGGCTTGAAATACAGCTACGCCCTGTCGCGCAAGGACAACCTGTACCAGAAGGAGTACGCCACCCGTCACGACTTCAACGTCGCAGGTTTCAAGACCAACGCCGGTGGCGAACTGGAACTTGGCTTGAGCTACATCGCCAAGGCCGGTGGGCGTGACACCAACAGTGGCTGGGCGCTGACGGCGCAGCATGTACAAGCGGCCTTCCTGGGTGGCAAGAACAAGTTTGCCCTGCAGTACGGCGAAGGCCCCGGCACCGGTCTGGGTTACACCGGCAATACCACGTTGGACAAAAGCAGCAAAAGTTACCGCGCCGTGGAGTTCTTTGATTGGCAAGTGACCCCGCGTTTCGGCGGGCAAGTCGAGGCGGTGTACCAGAAAGATGTGCGCCCAGGGCGTCAGGACCAGAACTGGATGTCGCTCGGTGTGCGTCCTGCGTATGCGCTCAGCGAGCAATTCAAACTGGTCACTGAGCTGGGGCACGATCAGGTCGAGGCCACCGGCGGTACGCGCAAATTGAGCAAATTTACCTTCGCCCCGACCTGGTCGCCCAAAGGTCCTGAGTTCTGGGCGCGGCCGGAAGTGCGGTTGTATTACACCTATGCGTCCTGGAACAAAGCGGCCAAGCGTGCGGCCAATGAGCTGGCGGCGGGCTCGGCGTTGTCCGACACCGGCGCCTATGGCACGGCGCGGCATGGGTCGAACGTCGGTGTGCAGGTCGAATATTGGTGGAAGTAAGCCGGGCTCGTGTGGGAGCGGGCTTGCTGTGGCGAGGGAGCTTGCTCCCGCTCGACTGCGCAGCAGTCGCAGGCTT